>JAJZCZ010000083.1 GCA_021828805.1 Nitrospirota bacterium
ATACCGAAGACGCCACGCTGATTTGCGCCAAGGACCAGGCCCAGAAGGTTCGCGAGGTCGTCGGGCAGCTCCGGGAGCGAAATGCGGTCGAGGCGATGGAGCACCGGACGACCCACCGTCCCTGGGGATCCTACACGATCCTCGACCAGGGGCCGATGTACAAGATCAAGAGCGTGACGGTCAATCCCCGCGCCCGCCTCTCCCTCCAGATGCACCTCCACCGCTCCGAGCACTGGGTGGTCATTGCGGGAACGGCCCGCGTCACCCTGGGGGAGGAGGAGATCTTTCTCCACACCAACCAGAGCATCGACATCCCCAAATCCACCCGCCACCGTATCGAAAATCCCGGGAAGGTCCCCCTGATCGTCATCGAGGTTCAGAACGGAGAATACCTCGAAGAAGATGACATCATCCGCTTCCAGGACGACTACCGGCGCATGGAGGAGACCCCGGGACTCAACCACCCCCCCCTTAAGAACACTCCCTCATGATCAATCCCGGTATCTTTCGCGAATACGACATCCGGGGACGGGCCGAGAGCGACCTCTCCGACACCTCCGTCGTTGCCATCGGACTGGCCCTGTCTTCACTTTTCACCGAGCGGAACGTGAACGTCATCGCTCTGGGACAGGATGTCCGCCTCACCTCTCCCCGGATCGCCTCGACCCTCACCGAAACCCTCCTCTCCCGGGGGATCTCGATCATCGATGTGGGAACGGTTCCCACGCCTCTTCTTTACTATGCCCTTTTCGCCCTTCCCGTCTCCGGCGGAGTCATGGTGACAGCCAGCCACAACCCCGCCCCGGACAACGGCATCAAGATCGCCATCGGCCGGGAGACGATCTACGGCACAGACATCGCCCTCCTGCGCGACCGGGCGATCGATTTCTCAAAAACGCCCCCGACCCCCTTTCGCGGCCCCCGGGGAACGCGGTCGACCGAATCTCTCCGGGAACGCTACATCCATGAAATTGCCGAAAAACTTGGCCCCCTTCCCTTCTTTTCGGGACGCCCCCTGCGGGTGGTGGTCGACTGCGGCAACGCCACGGCGGGACTCTTGGTTCGGGACCTCTACGCCGCCCTCGGGGTGGATGCCGGCTATCTCTTTGAGGAGCCCGACGGCCGGTTCCCCAACCACCATCCCGACCCGACCATTCCAGAGAACCTCGCCACCCTGACCCGGACAGTTCAGGAGAAGAAGGCCGACCTGGGGCTCGCCTTCGACGGAGACTCGGACAGGATCGGCGCCTGCGACGGAACGGGACGCATCCTCTTCGGAGACCAGCTCATGGCTCTCTTCGCCGAAGATCTCCTCAAAAAACGTCCGGGAAGCCGGGTCATTTCGGAGGTCAAGGCCTCCCGCTTCCTCTATGACCATATCCGGGAGCTGGGAGGCATCCCTGACATGTACAAGGCCGGGCACTCGCTGATCAAGGCCCGGATGAAAGAGACAAAGGCCCCTCTGGCCGGGGAGATGAGCGGCCACATCTTTTTTGCTGACGAATATTATGGCTACGACGACGCCCTGTACGCCGGAGCCCGCCTTATGGCCCTGGTGGCAGGAAAGGGCCTCCCCCTGTCCGAGATGATGGCGGCCTTTCCCCGCACCTTTTCCACCCCAGAGCTTCGGCGGGAGTGCCCCGACGAAAAGAAGTTTGCCGTGGTGGAGCGCCTCAAAAAGCAACTCGCTCTCCGGTCGCTTGAGATCAATGCCATCGACGGGATCCGGGTGGAATTCTCCGACGGCTGGGGACTGATCCGGGCCTCCAACACCCAGCCGGCCCTCGTCCTTCGCTTCGAGGGAGCCTCCCCGGAACGCCTGGGTGAAATCCGGGACCTTCTTACCGGGGAGCTCGCCCGCGCCATGGAGAGCGAAGGGCTCGACCCCTCCCTGGCCACCCGGGACGCCACCCACCCCTGACCTCTCTCCCTGATCACTCTTTTCCTTCGTCTCCCCCCAGTGGCCCAGGTCCTGCCTTATCCCACGAGACAACCCAATCTTTCCCCAAAAACTCCAACTCCCGCTGACAGGCTCTCAGCCACAACAGACAACAAAACAGTTGAGCGGGCTTAAGGGTATTTGATTGTCTCTGCTCAGGGGAAACGGAGGGTCCGGACCTGATTTTCGAGGAGGAGGACAATATCGTGGTCGGTGAGGCCGGCATAGTCTGACGGAAGGAGGAGCGGCCCGGGACGCAGTTCGATGCGCCCGGGACGGGGAAGGGTCCGCTGGGGAGGAAAGGCGTCGAAGGCTCCGACGATGGCCACGCAGAGGACGGGGACCTTCATCCGGGAAAGAATTGTCCCCACACCGGGCCGAAAGGATCCCAGCTGTCCGTCGAGGGAACGCTCCCCCTCGGGAAAGATCCCCAGCCCCCGCCCCGATTTCAGGAGCTGCAAGGCGATCCGCAACCCGGACAGGGCGGAGCTGGAATCAATCGAGACGATCCCGAAGAGGTTTTTAAAGGCCGAGAGAGGACCATCAAAAAGGGGGGCAAAGCCCCAGAAGAGTGTCCGGGCCAGAACCTCAGGGGGAAGCATGAGGGCCAGAAGAGGACCGTCGAGATAGCTCCCATGGTTCGCGACAATTACGAAGGGGCCCGGGCCGAGGCCAATCTTCTCCCTCCCCGTGGCGGCAGAGGGGTCCTCTCGCATAAAAATGAAATTTTCTCCCTCCCGGGACCAGCGCGGCCAGCGAATCCGAAAGAAGAGCGTTCCGGCTCCGCGAAGAAGATGATAGAGGAGGCGCTCCCGAAAGAGCAGGGCCCGGGGGTCCCTCCCCCGGGGAGGAACCTTTTCCTCTTCTTCCGGGGAGAGGGGACGAAAGAGGATTTCCTCCGCCGGGCTTTGCCCTTCCGGAGCCAAAGAGTCCAGCTTGTCCCGAAGATCCCCCACTGTCGAGATTTCTGACAACAGGTCGTCAGGAATCTCCCGCCCCAGAATTTCCTCAATTTCAGAGAGAAGCTCGATCCGGGAGAGGCTGTCAAATCCCAGATCGGCCTCAAGGCGGGCCTCGTCGACAACAGGAACACCCTCTCCAGCCTGCCGGGAAAGGAGGGGTCTCACCTTGGCAAAGACCGGGGAGTCGGAGCGGGCGACCTTCTTCGTGCCCTGGCTCAGGCGTCTTTGCCGGGCGCTCCGGTAGAGCTCCGGAAGAAGAAAGCGGCGAAGTTTCCCCAGCCGGGTCCGGGGAAAGGGCTCGGAGACGGTCTCATAGGCGGCGATGCGGCTGTGGGAGGGGAGATCGCGGTTGAGCGCCTCAAGTAACCCTGCGAGCCCCCCCTCTGATGTCGTGGACCCGGGATCGGGACGAATCAGGGCCACCAGGGCCTTCCCCTCAAGCAGGACCGCCGCCTCGGCTACGCCCTCCGACCGGGAAAGGCGCGTTTCGATCGCCTCAGGAAAGATGTTTTTCCCGTTCGGCAGAACCAGCACTTCCTTTTCCCGGCCGACGAGCCGAAGCCTCCCGTCTTCAAATCGTCCCAGATCCCCGGTGTCGAACCACCCTTCGCCGTCAACGAGGGCGGTCTTCTCTCCCGCCCGGCTCCAGTAACAGGCGGCCACCGATGCCCCCCGAACCTGCACCCGGCCGCCCGGCCGTCCCTCCTCGGGCGGGAGGATCCGGACCTCAACACCGGGAAGGGGGTGGCCCACCGTCCCGATGGACAGATCCTCCGGAGCCGTCATGGAGACCACCGGCGAGGTTTCGGTCAGCCCGTATCCCTCCAGCATGACAACCCCCATGGCGATGAAGTCCCGAGCCACCTCGGGACGGAGTGCGGCGCCTCCCGAGGCCAGCGCCTTCATCGTCGGACCGAACATCTTCGAGAACTTCGGGAAGATCCAGCGACCGGCGTTGATCCCCCAATGCCGCCGGAGAGAGAAGGAGAGGGGAAGCACCACCCCCTTGATCAGACGTACCGCCCAGCGGGGGCGACGGCCAATCTCTTCTTCAATTCTCCGGTGGAACCCCTCCCATAAAAGGGGAACGGCCGGGAAGAGGGTGATCCTGTCCTGAGAGAGGATCTCCCGGAGCGTCGCGGGGGAGAGATCGGGGGCGAAGATCGCCGTTCCTGCCACCGAAAGGGGCAGAAGCAGATTCACCATGTAAGGATAGGAATGGTGGAGGGGCAGGACACAAAGGACCCGGTCCCTGTCGGCGTAGACGCCACGGGAGAGAATGGCATCGGCGTTGGCGAGGAGATTTCCGTGGGTCAGGGGAACGCCTTTGGGTCGGCCCGTCGTTCCCGAGGTCAGGAGAAGATGCGCCACCGTCTTCCGGCCTTCGGGAAGGGCCCGCTCAAGAAGAATCCCAGGGTCGAAGGGATTCTCGGAAACAGTCGGGAGGACGGCAGGAAGGTGGCGAAGACCGGGGCGATCGATCTGGGCAAAAACGTCGGGCGAGGAAAAGACCCCCTGAACCCCGAAAAGATCTGCCACCTCCCCAAGCGAGTCCGGGGGAAGGAGGTGGTCGACCGTGACCGGAAGCCGGGAGGCAAGCATGAGGGCGAACTCTCCCACCACGAACTCCGGTCCGGGAGGACAGACGACAAGGACCGGTCCGGGAGGAAGCTGGCGGGCAATCTCCCCGGCGAGAAAAACGATCCGGCGGGCCGTCTCCTCGTAGGAAAGCGTACGGGGTTGACGGGAGTCTCCTTCGCGCCACTCGAGAAAAGAGCGGCGGGGACAGGTCGCGGCGACCCTGAAGAAGCGATGAAGAAGGGAGCGGTCGGACACGAACGCTCAGCCCGGAGGGGAGGCCGGCCGGAGGGGGGGCCGGCTCCCGGTCCCCGGAAAGACCCCCAAGCAATCCGACGCAGCACCCATCAGTCTGAGAGCTCCGGAAGGGTAATACTCTCACCCATGGTCGGCATGGTGGAGCGGGTCCATCCGATCCCGGGAAGCACCTTCCGGAATGCCTCCATGGAACGGTCTTCTCCGTGAACAAGGATCGCCAGACCCGGGACAGACATGGAACGACACCAGTCCAGAAGGTCCTTCTGATCCGCATGGGCCGAAAAGCCGTTGATCATGGCCATGTCGATCCGGACATCGCGTTCGCTTCCCAGGATCCGGACCCTCCGGGCCCCGTCCACCAGCGTTCTTCCCAGGGTCCCCTCCCCCTGGTATCCCACGAAGATCAGTGAGGAGGCGGGGTTGTCGATTTCGCGTTCAATGTGGTACATCATCCGGCCACCGGAGAGCATCCCGGAGCCGGCCAGGATGATCGCCGGCCCCTTGGCGGCGCTGATACGCCGGGAATCGTCGCTGGAGCGGGCCATCACCAGCCGCTCAAAATGGAAGGGGTCCTCCTGGCGGTCGAGCATGTCCCGGATTTCCGGAGAAAAGTCACGGGAGTAGCGTTCGAAGACATCGGTGGAGCGAATCGCCATGGGCGAGTCGAGGTAGACCTTGGCGTCTGTCGGAAAAAATCCCTCCCGGTCCCAGTCCCGGAAGAGATAGAGAAGCTCCTGGGTTCGCTCAAGCGCGAAGGTCGGGATCAGAACCGTTCCACCCCGTTTAAAGGTCTCGACAATTTTTTCCCGGAGCTCAGCCACGGAATCCGTATAGGAGCGATGGTTTCGATCCCCGTATGTCGTCTCCATCACCACCACGTCGGAGTCGACGGGAGGGGCCGGAGGGTTCAGGAAGCTTCTTCCAGAGGAGCCCAGATCGCCGGAAAAGAGCGTCCGGGTCCGGAGGCTGCCCACCCGTTCAATAATCTGGACGGAGGCCGAGCCGAGGATGTGGCCCGCATCGTGAAAGACAGCGTCGACGCCCGGGGAAAGGGGGATCTTTTCCCCGTATTCCGCTGAGATATTGAACAGGCGAAGGGTATCAAAAACATCTGTTGTGGTGTAGAGAGGAAGCTCCTTGCCTCCATGATGGGCCTGGTGGAGGGCATGTTCCGACAGAATGTGGGCGGCATCCATCAACACGATAGAGGCGAGGTCCCGCGTTGCCGGAGTACAGATGATCGGACCCCGGAATCCTCTCTTGACGAGAAGGGGAAGGCGGCCGCAATGGTCGAGGTGGGCATGGGTCAGAAGAACTGCCGCAATCTCTTTCGGATCGAATCCCAGGGGCTGGCCGTTCTCATGGCCCATGTCGTCGCGGCCTTGAAACATTCCGCAATCAACAAGAAATTCGCGCCCTCCGGCGCTGACCTGATGGCAGGAGCCGGTGACGCGGCGAGCCGCACCGCGAAAGGTGATTTTCATTGAGTCTGCCTCCTCATTTCTCTGTGTATGAGCAGAACCCAGTCTATCACAGACTCCTTCCCCAAAAAACCTTATCCTCCGCACTGTCCTGAGCGCCCGGATCCTTGACGCATGAGCCTTCTG
>JAJZCZ010000084.1 GCA_021828805.1 Nitrospirota bacterium
ATAAGTCCCTTCCCTAAAAAATCACACCATGATAACGATCCGGTCAAGCCATGAAAAAGAGGTCTTTCTCTTGTGCTTTATTTCAAAGGAGAGTATCACAAAAAACAGATCCTGTTCAACACGTTGCCCCTTGTCGTACAGGTCGTACATGGAGAGTCCGCCCCGCGAACACCCCCGTCAATGCTCAGCCTGCCACACAAACCCCGGGGTCAACGCCCTGGGTTCCCATGGGGACTTAACAGAAAATCGGGCGGATAACTCCCGGAACATGAACCGGAAAAAAAAGTGTATAATGAAATGGCAGACGCATACATTTTTAAAATGTATTGCAAAACAATCTGATTTAAGTAAAATCATCAGAAGCAATCAATAATGTCAATCAAAAAGGAGACGAAAATGGATGCAGGAAAGAATCCCAACACACTCGACCGCTTCTCCTCCTTCATGACAGAGATCGAGGCCCTCCGTCCCACACTGCTGGGGTTCGACAGCTTCCGGGGACTCAAGGTGGAGATCGAGCGATTCCGGAGCTTCATGGCCGAGCTCGACAAATTCAAGCTCCTGATGGCCGAGATGGACAGATTCCGGACCTTCTTCCTCTCCGAGCAGGACCGGATGAAATCCCTGATGGCGGAGATGGAACGGTTTTCAGGGGTGATCGCAGAGGTCGAACGGCTTCGTCCCTTCATGGGAGAGCTCGACAACTTCCGGGCCTCTCTCGACGAGCTCGAACGCTTCAAGAGCTTCATGGCCGAACGAAAGCCCTGATACCGGAAAGCCGAGCGGCCGGGCCAGACTCTTAAGCCAGACTCTTAAGGAAGATAGACCGTGAAGTCGATCTCGGGGAAGAGCGCGTCTTTTTCCCGGATCTCCCGGAAGACGTCCTCCCGGAATCGCCCTCCCACAACCATCTCCCGCAAAACCCAGAAGCGGTAGAGGTGGTTCTTGATCCGGTCGACGGCATAGTCGATCATGGTCCCCGTCGTCATGATGAAGGGCCAGTCGGAACTCTGGGCCAGGAGAAGCTCCCGGGCCATCTGGTTCAAGATCTCCCGGTCCCTTCCCGAGACGCGCTTTGAATGCGCGGCCAGGCGCGCCATTTCCCGCGCCGCCTCGAAAAGGGGCGCATAGATCCAGTCATTGGTCGCGTTCATCCAGAACTCGTAGTAGCCGTTCTCTCCCCAGGAAGAGGGCTCGGGATCTCCCCCCGACGCCGGAATACCCTGCCGGACAAGCTCGACGGGAGTGTGCACCTCAAGACTTCGGCGCCGGGCCACCTCCCGATAGACCTCCTCAAGAAAATCCACCCCCTCGAACCACCAGTGTCCAAACAGCTCCGCGTCGTAGGGACAGACGATGATCGGATCGATTCCGAGCGTTCCCGAGAGATCCCTGACCTGGGATTCCCTCCGGGAGACGAAGTCCCGGGCGTGAGTCTTCACCCTCTCCCGGGCCATGCCGGGATCGTAGATCTCCTTTTGGTCGGTCGCCCCCGTGATCCGGTGGTATTTCAGGCCGGTCATTCCGCGAGGACCATCGGTGTGGAGGTAGGGACGGACGTAGTCGTAATCGAGGTCGTAGCCGACATCCCGGTAGAAGTCCCGGTAAAGCGGATCTCCCGGGTAGCCCTCCTTGGAGCTCCAGACCTGCCGCGAGCTGTCCGGATCGCGACCGAAGGCCCACACTCCGGCCGGGGTGACAAGGGGGGCATAGACCCCCGCCGGCGGCCGGGGATCGGCATAGAGAAGTCCGTGGGATTCCATGAAGAAGAAGCGGATCCCCTCCTTGCGGAGGATGCGATCGACGCCATCATAGTAGGCGCATTCAGGAAGCCAGATCCCCTGGGGAGCCCGGCCGAAGACCCGGCGGAAGGTGGAGACCCCCACCCGCACCTGGGCCTCCACCGACCCGGGAACCTCCTGGAGGAAGGGGAAGTAGCCGTGAGTCGCCCCGCAGGTGATCCCTTCGAGGGATCCCCGGTCCATATGCCGCTTGAAGCCCCCGAGAATATCCCGGCCGAGCCCGTCGCGGTAGAAGCCTTCGAGATGGGCCAGATGGCCCTCGTAGAATCTCGCCACCTTCTCGTAAGGCCCTCCCCGGGTCCGGGCCACCTCCCGGCCGGCGAGCTCCCTGAGAAGGGTGAGGCGGGCCTCGAACCGGCCCATGAGGAGAGGATCCTCCAGCATCGAGACCAGCGTGGGGGACAGCGTCATGGTGATCCGGAAGCCAATACCCTCCCGGTCGAGGCGGTCGAACATCGCAAGAAGGGGAAGATAGGTCTCGATCAGACCCTCAAAAAACCAGTTTTCCTCCAGGAAGATCGCATGGTCCGGATGGCGCACATAAGGAAGATGCGCGTGGAGCACAAAGACGAGATTCCCTCGAGGGGTCGCCATGATCGATCCTTTCTCTCCGGATGGAGTCCCAGACACGGACCGGAACAGTCACAGGGCCAGACGTTTCAAACAAGGAGAGGCCTACCAGACAATCCTCTCCAGGGGAACGGAGGGGGAGACGCTACCAGGTGTTCGGCCCGATGTTACCGGGAGCCTCCCAGGTGCCGGCCCACCACGGCGGAGGTCTTTTCAAGACCCAGCTTTCGGAACAGGGAGACAAAGGTCGCTTCGAGGTCATCCATGATCCGGTCGAGAATCGGAGCGGGAAGGTCGAGGAGAGCCTTTTTAAAAGGACCATAGACCCGCTTCCGGTTCTTGTAGAAGAACTGCTCTTCCGTCTCCCCGGCCTTGCGCTCCGCGGCAAACTCCTTCGACATGTGGGCCTCCATCTCCTTTTTGAGAGTGGCAGGGAAGGAGGGATGGTCGAAAAGGGCGTTCTGGAAGCCTGTGGCGAGATGGATCTCGAGGGTCCGGACCTTGGGGAAGTGGTCAAAAAGATCCTGCGGCAGGGTCGACGCCCCGTGCTGAACGGCCCCTCCCATGTTATAACGGCTCCGGGCCCGCTCTCCCAGCGCCTCGAGTGTGGCAAAATCGAGGTTCACCGGAGCGACGCGACCATCGGGAAGGGGTACCCCCCCGTGGGAGGTGCCCGTCTGAACACTGATCTTGCTGATGCCTGTCGCCCGGGCGTCGTGGCGGGCCAGCTCCTCCCGGTAGACCTCCATGAAGGCGTCAAGTTCCGCCGGAGAGGAATTTTCCTTTCCGACCTCCCCGATCTCGCCCCCCACGGAGACCGGCTCGTGGGAGCCATCCGGGGTGATCTGACGGATAAAGTGCGTGAGAAGAGCCGTCATCTTGCCGTTTTCCCGCTGCTGGTCCCGCAGGTCTGGCGGGTCGAGGGTGACCAGGGTCGAGGCGTCGATGTCGATGTTGCGGTAGCCGGCATCGATCGACTCCTGAATCAGCTTCTTGAGCCCCAGGATCTCTGCCTCGGGGTCCTTGGCGTAGTTCTTGGCGTTGAACTGGTAATGGTCCCCCTGAACAAAAACAGGGCCCGTCACCCCTTCGGCCAGGGCGGCTGCCATCACAAGCCCTGCGTACTCCATCGGCCGCTGAAAGGTATACCCGATCTCGCTCTTGGCAAGCTCGAAGATCACCGGGCCCCCGTCAACCTTTTTCATCGCCCGGAAAATCCGGCGAACGGTGTGGAAGGTGAGCCCCCGGACATTGATGGCCGGCACGGTAAACCCCTTCTCCTCCCCCCGCCCAATGGCGCGATAGAGGGGCTCAATAGAGGCCATGCGGGCTCCTGAGCGGCCGAAGGCCTCCCGGATGAGGCGGAAGGCGGCGGAGCGGATGTCTGCCGCGGGATGGAACAGGAGATCGTCCATCGCCTCGCCGAGAGACTCCCGGATGAAGCGGGGCAGATCGGTAACGGAGGGACTTCCCCCGGGGAACTCCGCCACGTAACGATAGCGTTTTTGCCAGTCTGCAAGCGTTTCCTGTGCCTTACCGGACATCGTGGATCCTCCTTGGATTGCCGTCATCGGTGACGGATGGTCTTCTTTCTTTCCAGACTCCCCTCCCAAAAGATGGCCGGGAGAGGGCGCACACAGTCTTTTCTTAAAATCTCCCTTACGGAATCGTTATCTCACGCAAAAACTGGGCGGCCTCTTCGGGGGGTGTCGGATTGATGTAGAATCCCGTCCCCCACTCGAATCCCGCCACCTGGGTCAGGGTCGGCATGATCTCGAAGTGCCAGTGGTAATAGTCATCCGACGCCTTGTCCTGAAGCGGGGCGGTATGCAGGATGAAGTTGTAGGGAGGGTTCATGAGTGCCTTGTTAAGCCGCTTGAGCACATCGAGGAAGAGCTTGGCCATCGCCTCGTACTGGGACTTCTGTCCCTCCTGGAAGGACGAGGCGTGGCGCTTGGGAAGAATCCAGACCTCGAAGGGGAAACGGGAGGCAAAAGGGGTGATCGCCACGAACTCCTGGTTTTCTGCCACCAAACGGGAGCCGTCCATGATCTCCTGACGAATGATGTCGCAGAAGATGCATCGTTCCTTCTCCTCGAAGTGGGACTTGGCCCCCAGCATTTCCTCGATCACCACGGTGGGGATGACGGGAAGGGCGATCAGCTGGCTGTGGCTGTGCTCAAGCGAGGCGCCGGCGGGCTCTCCGTAGTTTTTGAAGATCATGATATAGCGAAACCGGGAGTCCTTTTTCAGGTCGAGGATCCGGTCCCGATAGGCCCAGAGGAGATCCTCGAACTCCTTTTCAGAAAAAGAGGAGAGGGTCTTCCGGTGCTCGGGGGTCTCGATGACCACCTCGTGGGCCCCGACGCCGTTCATCTTGTCGTAGAGACCCACGCCTTCCCGGTCAAGACTCCCTTCGACCATGAGCGCGGGAAACTTGTTGGGAACCACCCGCAGGGTCCATCCGGGCGAATTCGGCAGTCCCCCCTGGGGACGATAGGCCAGGACTTCCGGGGGCGTCTTGTCCTCCTGTCCGGCACAGAGGGGGCACACCTGGTAACGGTACTCGCTCTTGTAGGCCTTGTAGTCGACCGGTCGCCGGCTTCGGGCCGTGGAGACAATTACCCAGCGACCAACGATGGGGTCCTTTCTAAGATCAGGCATGGACATGGCTCCTTGCATCGGGTCCGCAAACGACGGTGATCGATCCTCCCTCGCCGAAGAGACGCTCGAGAGAGAACCCCTGCATGAAAAGCGTTCCCTGAAATGTCTTTTCAAGGCCCGCCTCCGAGAGGGAGACGGTCTCGATGGGGCCGTGGAGGAAGCGGGACGCTCCCGAAAGAAGGACCCGGAACACGGTCTTCGACCAGCCGTCTTCACCCCGGTAGCTGCCGACACCCCCGTATTCTCCCGGCTCATCCCAGAGGGAGGTTTCCTTTTTCCCTTCGACGGAGATCGTCCGCCCGGAATCATGTCCCGCAAGAAGAGTGAGAGGAATCTCGACCCAAAGCATCTTCCCCTTCCAGGGGTCGGGGAGAGAGGGGCTTCCGGGAGATTCGAGACGGTAGGTAATGGTGAAGCGGTCCGCAAGAAAACGGTACTCCTTGGCGAGGCGCAAAGGAAGCCCCTCGAGCATGCTGGACAGGGAAAACCGGAGGCGGTCCTCTCCGGACTCTTCGAGACGGGCCGGGGTCTCCCCAAGGTCGACAGAAAAGACCGAGCCGCTCCCCAGAAGGTCTGCGGCAGAGGCTCCCGCGTCTGTGATCCCTTCTGAAAAGGCCCGGCGGGGCCGACGGTCATAAATGATGCTGGCCAGCGCCTCCGAACCCGCGCCGGGGGCAAGATCATGGATGGACGGAATTCCGTCTCCGGCGGGCCGGTCGCCTCCTCCCTCCTGGCTCCGCCGCTCCATATCCTCACGGAAGCGGATGTGGTAGGCCTCCTCCTGGCGGGTCAGGGTGTTTGTCAGATGGAAGGCGGTTGTCCGGTCGTCGAACTCGCAGACGGAGCCGCCGCGCCGGGGGGTGATCCAGAGGTTATAGCCCTTTGTCCGCACAAAATGATCGTCGGCCCCGTCGGCATCGAAATCCCCCGTCAGCCGGGCCGGAACAGGGAGCTTCCCGGCCTCCTCGAGAGCCTTTTCGGCCTCGAGCAGGCTGCGGTAGGCTTCATGG
>JAJZCZ010000085.1 GCA_021828805.1 Nitrospirota bacterium
TTAGTGCTTGACCAGTGAATCCGTGGACATTCCAAGAATCCGGCCTACCTGCTCATCCGTTGCCCCAACCAGCTTGAGCATCTTGACCGTCTCTCGGCTCTCGGGGGTGGGCACATGAGCGCGTCGGCCCCCTCTTCTTTTAATAACTCCGTGCTTGCTCTCGTCGATGCTCATTCTTCGTCTCCTTCCAGCGTGATACTAATTTCGCCATCCGGAAGAGGGACAATGCGCAAGACCTGTCCTCCGCTCAGTACCAGAATCTCCCCCTTAGTGACCAATTTTTCGCCGGGAGTCAGGGCCGTTATTCGATTCTCAATCGTGATCATGTCATTCCTCCTTGTCGGTTGTCTGTTTCCGGAATCCGTCCGGTGCGGTCAAAACGGAGCCCCGACCCCTTCATTGGCCCGGTATTGGGATTTCGTGTCGCATTGGTTCCCCCCTCCGGATACTGGACATTAAGCCGGTAAAATTCCCGCCCCCTCTCCCACGTCCGGAGAAGATCCTTGTCCTTCGTCAGCCGTGCCAGTGAATCCCGGACTTCTCGGGGGGTAAGCCCCAAGAGCCGGGCTGTGCTGTCAATGTCCACGCTCAGAGGTCTTCCGGGGAAAAGGTGGATGCAGGCCCAGGCGTAAACTTTGGTGGCCGGGGTGTCCTTCTCCCAAGCAAGAACATGCCCCCGGTAGATGAGGACGGCCTTTCCCAAGACCTTCTCCGTGTCCTCCGGGTGGGTAGCCCGGACAGAGAGGGTGTCAGGGATCTCCTGCTCGTATTTGAGACCGATACGTTCGGCCAGGGAGACGGGATCAATGGCCGCTTCCTGCCCGGTTTGTGGGCACGGTGGCAGGATAGATCCTTCTGGCTCTTTTCCGAAGGTTTCCGAGGGCATTCCATCATCACGGTTGGAGTCGGAGAGAATCGAGCCCTCATCTTCCGCCCTGAATTTTTCAAGTAGCTCTTCCAAATTCATCAAACCCCCTTTTTACATAGACGACATTAACGACATTTACGACATTGTGGTGATAATGTCGTTATTGCCGTTTTTGTCGTAATGGTATTTCGTGGATAATTTCCACCATGTAATCGGTCTCTTCCCTGTTTTTTCACCTCTGGATTCGATCTTCCCCACGGCCTGAAGATGTTCCAAGACCTCAGCAATCCCGGCTTTGTTCTTCTTGAAAAGTTCGTGGGTGATGTCCGTCTGCGTTTTCTCCCCCGCCTCCAAAAACTTGAGGATCTTGTTAGCTCTCTGATCGGGCTCCCGATCTCCGAAGATAAACCTTGCCGATTCGTCACAATACCTCCAGCACTCCAAGCCCCGGAGAAGGTCTTGCTTCCGGATAATCGGTGATCCGTCGATCAGGGCGAGGATCATAGACAATCGCATTGTTTGGGCTTCCGCTCGGGATGTAGCCGCTCCATACAGTCCGGATCTCTCTTCCGTCAAAGTCGGGTAGACTTCTTCAAAACAGGTTGTGGCTTCCTCGTCCATGCTCATTTCCCGCCCCGACCCTGCAACAGCTAAGGTGCGGCCAAGAATGGCAAGGATCTCTTGCCGGGATTCCTCGGAAAGTTTCTTGGGGATGGGGACGGACCCTTGCCGCCTAGTGCAAACCCACATGATCCGATTCGCAAACCCGTTCAACGAGTCCGTCTCGGTGAGACAGGCCGACAATTCAGCATTTGTGATATGAGACACGAAGGAAATATGCGCCCCGGTGACCTTAACGGGCTTCGTCTTCGTCAAAGGGCTTATGTTTCCATCGTCCCATGCGCTTCTGAGGATCGCGGATAGCGTGTTGGTTTCCCTTTTCATGGCC
The DNA here is from genome assembly GCA_021828805.1 of Nitrospirota bacterium. Classification (GTDB taxonomy): domain Bacteria; phylum Nitrospirota; class Leptospirillia; order Leptospirillales; family Leptospirillaceae; genus UBA4572. Next base: position 1,818 of record JAJZCZ010000085.1, read on the forward strand.
CGGAGAGCCGCCGCAAATTCGCCGTCCATGATAAGGAGCCGCTTGTCTTCCACACCGGGATCGGTCGGGTTGCCCTCCTTGTCCACCTCGCCCGAAGCGTCTCGAATGCGCCAAAGGAGGCCTTCTCCGGAGGACAACGGGCCGCTGGAATGAATAGACCCGAAGTTCTCATTTAGACCGTTGAAGATGCTAAGAATCGGTGCCGCCGATGATCCCTTCCTCCCACGGGAAGAGGCACCGACGAGGACGCTGAAAAATCGGCAATAATGGCGAGTTTCCCCGATGTAGAGGTGGGTATTGGGTCCGATCACGCCCCCCGTCACCGTCAGCAAGGAGAAGAGAACAGCGTGAGGGTCGATCTCCGTTCCCTCAGAACACAGAAGGGCGATCTTTCCGGCATTTCCAAGCCTGGCAAAAAGAATCGGTTTCGGCCAGAGTCGGACTGCGATCTCCGGGCGCTCGATCTCTTCTGTTCCAGGTGGATTTATTGTGGTAGAATTTTTTTGAGTCATCGTGTGACCTCCTGCATGTTGGCTCCCCGCCTTGCCAGCAGGTAAGCGTTTAAGTCTTTTGAGCCGTCCTCGGGTGCCAAAACCCGAACGGCTCTTCCTGTTTCTTCCATTCGATCAGCCAGTGCCCATGCCGCTTTTTTCCCCGGCTCGTCGTTGTCAGCAAAAATCACCAATTCCCGGACCTCCTCGGGGGGATCGAAAGTCATGAGACCACTAGTCCCAAGACAGGCCCATGTTGGGATATTCCAGAGAATCAACGCGCTCAAGGCGTCCTCAATTCCTTCGCATACCGCAAGAAGACCGTCCATCGGGTGAAAGAGCCTCACCGCGCCCCCTTGTATCGGGCGTACCCCATAAAGCTTTTTGGGACTCGTGACCGGGGCTTTGAGTCCGTCACTAGTGATGTACGTTCTGTGCAGATCGACAGGGCGGCCTTCCGGGTTTCTGACCACGGCCAACATTGCCGGGAAGGTGCCTATCTTCAGGAGCTTTCCTGCGTCGTCTTGTGACCAATACGGAAGGGCCGGGTGACATCTCAAATCATCCGGCCAGCTCCCAAGGGTGATTCCCCGGTTTTTTAGGTAGAGCCAGACCGGATCTCCATCCCGTATCGGCGTGGCCTCGTCCCAGAGGTCGTCTGCCCGGTCGATTCGCCTCTGTCTCTCCGTGTCGTCCTTGTTGTCCGGCGCGGGGGGGGGAGCTGGTATTTTCTGACCGCCACAATTTCCCCAAATCCCCATGTCTCGGAGTTCCGCGATTACTGAATCTTGCGGACATCCCGCCCGGCACGTCAGCAGAATCCGCCCGTCCTTCTCAGTGATGAACAAACTTCGTCCACCGTGAACGGGACACCGGCAACGCCACTCCCGGCCTTCGCGCTTCCCCTCCAGGGCGTCGAGGAGGTCGGAGAGGGTCATTTGGCGACCCCGGCACGCTCATTGATCCAAGCTTCGATATCGGAGAGACGCCAGCCGGAAGTTCTGGGGGAGAGCCGAATTTGACGGGGGAATTGACCTTTGGCGATTTCGCTGTACAGGGAGCTTCGGGAGAGCCCGATTGTTGCGAGTACTTCTGGCAGACGCAGGATTCTTTCCATTGTTTTTTTCCTCCGAATGGTTGTTTTAGGATCATTGGGGCCATTAACGGATTTCATCGTATCCAAGGGATCGGGTTTTGAGAGGGGGGAATCTTTTCGTCGAATTACTTCCCCCCCCCTGCGAAGGCAACAAAAAACCCGCTCAAGGCGGGTTGGTAGGGGGGAAGGAGGGGGGGAAAGGATCAGAGGGGGACGAGTTTCCAGTAATCAAGATCCCGGAGTTTGCAGGCTACCTTATAGGCTTCTTTCGCGCGCTCCACGAGAGGATGACCCGTTGTCATTGTCTCGGCCCCTGCCAGCTCGGGGAAGATTGTTTCGGCAATCCGCGAATAGGTGGGTTTCGACAGGTCAACCTTCGCGTCCAGAATGCGCAGGTATTCGGGGAGGTTTTGGAGCTTGTACCGGGCCACACCTTTCCCCTCCCTCTGAAATATCTTCCGGGCCTGTTTCAGTTGAGGCTCAATGGGAAGGGAAAGATCAAACGCAACCAGGAGAGTTGCATCACGCGCTCTGTTTTTCGGGATCGAATGATCCTCGTCGAGCCTATAGTATCTGAGCCATCCGGCCCTAAAAACAAGTCCACTCCCCCCGGATTGTGGGGAGGGAGGAAATAGCCCGTCCGTTAAGCGAAACCGCTCCATCATGGAGCAGTACAGATCAATTTCCGCCTCAGTCGGAGGGAGCATTACAGAGCCCGGAGGAAGTCCTGACAAGGAAGGTCGCGGGGTGGGGAAACAACGCATAAAAAGCTCGGAATATGCCGCTTGATACTCGGGGCTTCTTCTCAGAAACTCCCAAGCCCATTGAGTTCCGCAGAACGATCCGTCAATCAAAGGGTATTGGGTTGGATCTGTCCAATCCGGGAGCCATTCAAGGCTTTCGGGGTATGTGGGCTTCACTCCGCCGCCTTCCGGAACGGGATGACCTCCGCCCCCTCCCGGAGACTGTCCAGGTAGTCAGCCCATGCCTGCATCATCCGCTTCCGCTCGGGGAGGTGCTGTGCATAGTTGTAGGCCGCCCGGATCTCGTCGCGCTCCGCATGGGCAAGCTGTCTCTCAACCGCGTCCCGGTTCCAGCCCTGCTCATTCAAGAGCGTCGAAGCCATGGACCGGAAGCCGTGACCCGTCATCACATCCCCGGTGTAGCCCATGGACCGGAGAGCCGCGAGGACCGCATTCTCTGACATGGGACGCTCCCACGTTCTCGGGGAGGGGAAAACATACTGGCCCTCTCCCGTCACCGTGCGGATTTCTTCCAGAATTTCGAGGGCCTGCCTAGACAGAGGGACGATATGTTTCTCCTTCATCTTCATTTTCGGGCCGGGAATATGGGCCTCCTTCTTGTCGAAGTCGATCTCCGCCCATTCCAGCATTCGGAGTTCCTTAGGACGAAGGAAGACGAGAGGTGCCAGCCGAAAGGCGCATTTCACGATGAGGCCGCCCCGGTAAGTGTCAATGGCCCGGAGAAGTGCTCCAATCTCTTTCGGGTCGGTGATCGAGGCGTGGTGCTTTACCTTCGTTGGGGGAATGGCTCCCCTCAGATCTACGGAAGGGTCCCGCTCCGCCCTCCCGGTGGCAACGGCATACCGGAAAACTTGCCCGCAGTTCTGAGAGGCCCTGTGAGCCGTTTCGACCGCCCCCCGCGATTCAATTTTCCGGAGGACGGTTAAGAGTTCCGGAGCCTTGATCTCACCAATGGGACGCTTGCCAATCCACGGGAAGATGTCCCTTTCCAGTCTTCGGATAATCCGTTCTCCGTGAGAAGGGGTCCAGGTGGGGGAGAATTTGGAAAACCATTCCCGCGCTATCGCCTCGAAAGAATCCGCCCCCGAGACGCTGGCCTTTTGCGCCTTCTTCTTCTGCGATGGATCGATCCCGTCCTTGAGGTTCTTCCTTGCCTCGTCCCTCAATTCTCGGGCCTCCTTTAGCGATGTCTCGGGATAGGTTCCCATGGACAGCATTTTTGCTTTTCCATCGAAGCGATAACGAAAACGCCACCACCGGGAGCCGTCAGGATTGATGAGCAGGACGAGCCCTTTTTCGTCCGTCAAACGGATCGTCTTGTCGCCGGGCTTCTGGTTGCGGATTTCCGAATCGGTCAACATGCAAGTCTCCCATTCCAAAAACATTTCCAGGTGTGAGTAAGTGAGTAACCCATGAATTGAGTTACACACAGATTTACTCACACTTACTCCCGGCTGTCAATGGATCAATTCGGATTCTATCGGACAAAAGACAACAAAAAAGCCAGCATTTTCGCTGGCTTCATCGTCTTTACTGGACTTTCTCGGATGGTACAAAATCATCAAATGGTGGAGGCGGCGGGAATCGAACCCGCGTCCGGAAACGGTCCACGCCAGATTACTACATGCTTAGCCTTTATTCAGTTTTAGCAGGCTGCAGGGGAAAAGGCACACCGGCAAACCCGCGAGTTCCCAAGGTCTCACCGATCGGGCGGGAACGGACCCTCACGGCCAGCCAACATCGTCGACGCCTCGGAAGTCAGGTTGGCACTGCTTCTCCGGCGCGCAGACTAAGGTTTAGTTAGGC
>JAJZCZ010000086.1 GCA_021828805.1 Nitrospirota bacterium
CTACCGTCCTGTTGTCCTGACGCCGGTCGAATGCACTCCCCGCTACTTTGATATTCGGGGAGAGGTTCTCTCCGGACGACCCGATGGTCGACCGTCGCTCAAGCTGAGAATACGAAAGAGCTGGGCCTCTGGTGTGGATCTCTCCCGGAAGGGACCGGTGGTTCTTCCCCTTTCCGCCAGAATATCGAAATTACAAAGCGGGACGTGGGTCGAGAAAAAGGTGCGGGGGTTTGTTGAGTTTCGGGACCTCTCCACCTGCCGGATCCGGCGTGCGGCTTTTGTCGCATCCGATGACCCGTCTGTGCTCGAGCCGGCGCTCTGGGTCATCAACCTCTCTCCCCCCTCCCGGACCTTCTGGACCCCCCGCATTCTCCTTCTCAATGCCTACAGGACGGTGGTTAACGAGACAATTTCCATTACAGGGCCCGTACTCTTTGCGACGCCCCATCGTCTCTATCACCCTGTCTCCCGCATCAATGGCGTTCTTCAGCGAAAAGATCTTCTCCGGGGGGTGACCCCTCCCGATCGTTTCGGGACCATCGACTCGACTCTCTGGTTGAAAGGCAAGGATCAGGAATTTAGAATAAAGGGAGAGGGGACGACCGGGATGTTTGTCCTCCACTCGCACCATACGGTGGGGGCGGGAATTTTTCTGCCCTATCCCGAACCGTTCTACTTCTATCCAAGAAGGTCCTACCGGATCGCTGTGGCCGGCAGCCTTCTTGTGGATGGTCCCTTCGCTTTTGAGGGGAAGGTGGTCTTTGATCCGGAGGGACAAACGGTTGCCATCTCCGGACACATCAATGAGGCCGGATCTTTGGTCCCTGACTTTCAGACGGAGGTTCCCTTTATCAAAGGGCGCCACTCCCGTTTTGGTGTTCCCGGAGAGGTGGATTTTTCCTTCTCGTTCAACAAAAGACGGATCGATCTCGTCATGTTCCCGGACCCGAACCGGCGGACAATGTGGGTTGGATCCCTGAACCAGAACCTTCTCGGTATGGCGGACCCGGATTGAGTCGCTCTTCCCGCCCGTCTCCCAGGACATCTTTAAGGAGTCGCTGTGGACCTGGACAAGACAGAAAGTAGTTCCTCCCCCGCCCCGCAAGGGGGGGAGCCGGAGTCTGCCTCTCTCGAATTCACTCCCCGGAGAGCCAGGGTTCTGGGCATCTTTTTCCGGCTTTTCACCATCCTCGAATTCGGCTTCCTGGGGTTTATCATCTACGACCTCTTCCGGAAGTACGTCATCACGGGGAACCTTGACTGGTGGAAGAAGTGAGGAGGAGGTGAAGACCTCTTTTATTTCCTGCCCTTCCTCCCCGGACAGGCGGGTATCTCTCTTTTCCGGTCAGCGCGCCCTTCGGGCGATCCTTGTCCTGCTTCCCTTTTTGCTCGCGGCCTGCGATATCTTCAATCCCCCCACCTTTACTCCCCATCAGCTCTCCGGAGTCGATTTGACCGTGGACTACTCCCAGGTCCTTTTAAACCACAGGGAGCTGTCAGGGCAGAAGGTTGTGGTGGGAGGGCAGGTCGTCCATCTTGAGAACCACACGACCCGGGCGTATGTTCAGATCGACCCCGCCCCTCTCGACAGAATCCTCCGCCCGGAAGCTCCGGATCCTTCCTCCGGAGACATCCTGCTCGTCTTTCCCTATCCGGTTGACCCTTCAGCGCTCCGTGACGGGGCGCGGGTGACCGTTACCGGGAAGGTGCGGCGGATGAAACGGCCCGCCCGGACCTCCGGGGGGGTGACGCAGAGGTTTGTAACGCTCGATGTGGTGGATCTTCATACGTGGGTTGCCCCCACACAGCTGATCGGTGGCTCCCCCTTTCCCGTCATGACGCCCGGCTTTACCGGACCCTACCAGACTCCCTGACCCACTTTTCCACATCCGACAGGCTTTTTAGGACCACCAGCGGATCAAGGGCGGCAAGCTCTTTTTCCTGATGGGTTCCCGTTGTCAGAAGAATGACCGGGCATCCGGCCCGTCGGCCAGACTCCCGGTCGAAGGGGGAGTCTCCGACAAAGAGGAGGTCGCGCGGGGCGACCCCCATCTGTCCGGCCGCGGCCAGGAGCATGTCGGGGGAGGGCTTCAGCTCATACCCGTCGTGTTCCCCGAGACAAATCGGAAGCAGGTCGTCCCAGCCAAAATGGCGGATGAGTGCGCGGGCGGAGGTTCCGAGCTTGTTGGTCACGACTCCCTGGGACACCCCCCGCCGGAACATCTCCCGGAGGAGTGTGTCCGCCCCCGGCATCGGATGGGTTGTTTCGAGAAAGATCGTTTCGTAGTGAGCCCTGAAGGCGGCGGTACCCCGGGAGACCTCTCCGGGGGAAAGAAGTCGGGCGACAGATTCTTCGAGCCCTCCTCCCACCAGAGCGAGGGATTCTTCATGGCTCAGGACCCGGGAATGTCCGAACTCCCTGAGTATGTGGTTGAAGGATTCACGGATGGGAAGGAAGGAGTCCGCGAGGGTTCCATCGAGGTCGTAGAGAATGGCACGAAGGGGTTCGGGGAAGGCAGCCATGAAGACAAGGTCCATTCAAAGGGGAAAAGGGAGTCTGTCAGAGAGATCGGGAGAATTCCGGAAACGGCCGGGCCTCAGGAAAGAGGGCTGGCAGTGGTTGCCCCTGGTGCTGAAAAAGAATCTTGATGGGGTCTTGTGAGAGATCAACGCGACGTATTGGTGGTCCCAACGGGGTTCGAACCCGTGTTTCCGGCGTGAGAGGCCAGCGTCCTAGGCCACTAGACGATGGGACCCAACGGTCTTTGAAACGGTCTCAAGGGGGACATTATAGCTGAACCTGAAGGTAAAAGAAACTGTTTTTGTCACGCTGTTTTTTGGGGCCAAACCAAGCGGGGAGAGAGCCCGGCGCGGAGATCAAAGTGATTCCGGCTCCTCCATGCGGATTTTTTTTGCAATCCAGGCTTTGAGATTCTCCAGAAAGATCTCCCGGTTCTCAGGATCCGAATGGATTCCATCATGCCAGAGAATGGCAAGGGATCCAGGGGTTTCCCGGGAGGAGAGCCATTTGCGGAGCGGGCATTCGCGGGGATCTTCGGAAATCCGGTCTGTGCCCCGGATCTCGTTTCTCCAGAGGTAGGCGAGGGCTCCTGCCGTGCTCTTGATGGCCCGGTCCCCCGCGGAAAGCTTGAATTTGGCGACAAAGGAAGGAATTTCCTCCGGAGCCATGGGGCGGGCAAGGGCAAATCCCTGGCCATACCGGGCCCCCAGATGCCGGGCGACCTCGACAAGATCAGTATGCCCGAGACCTTCAATGACCACATGATGGTTGAAGTCCCTTCCCAGGTCGACAATGGCTCCCACTAAGGCGATTGTCTCGAGGGGGGATGAGTAGAAGCGGAAAAGAAGGCCCTGGTCGACCTTGATCGTGTCGAAGGGAACAGATGCGAGACGCTCGAGGGTGCTGTAGCCGGAGCCCAGATCGTCAATGGAGAGCTTGACCCCTATTTCCAGGATGCGGCGAATTCCCTCCGACTGGGTTCGAGGATCCATGCGCTGGTTTTCGAGGAGCTCAAGGGTGATGCGGGATGGAGAGATCCCATGACGGGCGAGTGGTTCCGTTACCCAGCTGGCGCAGCGCTCATCGGCGAGGGCATGGGGAGGGAGGTTGAGGGAGAGGTCCAGGAAGAGATCGTGCCGATCCCAGGTGGAAAGCTGGCGGGCGGCAAGCTCAAGACCTTCCCGGAAGAGCCATATCAGGTCGCTCTCCCCCAGAAGGGGGAGAAAAAGGCCGGGGGAAAGGATCTCTCCTCCCGGTCGCTCAAGTCTGGCCAAGGCCTCGACCCGGGTTACCGTTCCCAGGGAAAGATCGACAACCGGCTGCAGGTAGATGCGAAGGCCTCCTTCGAGAAGCTCCTTGCGGAGCGTCCGGGAGGACTCTTCCTCCACGCTGCGCGGGGTGGTCTGGCTTCGGCTCCAGAGTTCGCTCCACCGACGGGAAAGGTTGCTGAGGAAGCGCCCGCTCCAGGCGGAATCGAACTGGTGGGGATAAATGCCGGCCAGAAAAAGGATGGCGGCGGGGCGGTCTGTTTCGTCGCGAACGGGAAGGAAGAGGGAGGCGCACCAGCTTTTGGGCTCTCCTCCATTGCGTGATATAGGGTCCGTGCAGTGGATGCGGATCTGGCGATTTTCATTCCAGGAAGATCTCAGTGCCTGGAGATGCTCGGTGCTCTCCCAGGGGAAGGAGATCCGGGAGGAGGACTCCACCGCGAAGCCCCCCTGGCGATCGGGACGAAGCAGGATGGCGCCGGCGATGCCCTGAAGCTTTTCGAGGACGGATATTTCCTGGGCGAGAATATCCGGCCAGGGGGATCCGGGCGGAGGCGGCGGGGTTGACAGGGTGTCGGAGTAGAGTCCGATCGTTCGTCCGTAGGATTCGACCTGGCCACGGATATCATTTCCCAGACGGTTCTCGAACAGAAGAAGCAGCCGCAGCCGGTCCGAGGTCGAGAGAGGGGCCCGGGAGATCTTTTCGAAAAAGATGTTGCTGTAGATGGATTTGGCAGACAGGATCAGAGGAACGGAGACCCCGACCAGGGCATGGATCGTTCCCAGGGCATGGGCCGTTTGGGTGATCGCGTCGGGGCGGGTATCCGGAGAAAGAAGAAGCATAAGATGTTTTGTCTGGGACTCGACAAGGCGCGCCCGCCTTTCCGGCGTCATGCTCTCGAGGATGGACCATGCTTCGGGGTCGGTGGAGAGGCGATCATAGAAGGTGGTGGCGAACTGTCGCGTCACCTCGTCGAAAAGCGGCCGGTAGCGGGCCAGAAGCGCGATGGCCTGTTCTCCGTAGATATCGAAGTCTTCTTCTCTTTCCCGGTCCAATGACTCGGCGTGGTAGCGGGACCACCAGAGCGCCCGTGAAAGCTTCTCCCCTTTGGTCCGGTACATGGTGAGGTCGGCCTTCCGGAGAAGCTCGTCTTCACTCTCTCCGTCGTTGGGGAAGAGGGCGATTCCCATTGACATTCCAATGGAGACATTCTCTCCCGGAGTAGCTTCGAAGGAAGACGAGACGGCTTCATGGAGGCGCTCTACGGCTCTCTCGAGTCTTTCAGAAAGACCGTTGTCGTTTTCCCCCAGAGACTCGAAAATGACGACGAACTCATCTCCGCCCAGTCTTCCGAAAAAGTCCGTTTCCCGGATCAGGGAAAGAGCCCGGCTGGAAAATTCCCGAAGGAGGTTATCCCCGGATTTGTGGCCGTAGCGGTCGTTGATTGGCTTGAAGTCGTCGAGATCGATAAATCCCAGCGCCAGGGTTTCCTTAAAGCGTCTGGCCCGGGCCATCGCCTTTCTGAGGTGGAGTTCAAAGGCGTGCTTGTTGGGGAGTCCCGTCAGCTTGTCGTGGAGGGATTCATATTCGAATTTCCGGGAGGCTTCAACAATGTCCGTGACATTGCGATGAACGCCCACAAATTCCCGGACGTGGCCGGAGTCGTCGAAGATGGGGCTGATAGAGAGAAGATTCCAGAAGGAGGAGCCGTCCTGACGGTAGGTAAGAAGCTTTTCTTTGAAGGGTTTTTCAGTCCGAAGCGCTTCAAGAATTTTTTCGACCGTTCCCGGGTCGGTCTCCGGGCCCACCAGAATGTACGGAGATTCTCCGACAAGTTCTTCGGAAGAACGGCCGAGCATTTCCCCCATGCTGGGGTTTGCATAGAGAATCTTCAGATCTGGACTGACGAAGAGAATGCCTTCTCCCACAGCGTCGACGGCACTCGCGAGCCGTTTCTGTTCGGCCATCCGGGAAAGACGGTTGAGACCTTCCGAAAGGCTCTCTCCGAGTTCAATAAGAATCTGGCGAAGCTCGGGCGAAAAGGCCCCGGGTCTCCGGTCAAGAAAGGCAAGAATGGCCCAGAGGGAGCCATTTTTTCGCACAGGGACGGCGGCGGTTGTCCGAATGCCCCGGAGATCGATAATCGTTTTCCAGGAGGAAGGGATCTGACCATGATCCGTCTC
>JAJZCZ010000012.1 GCA_021828805.1 Nitrospirota bacterium
TTCCGATCTCCAGGGAGAGAACCGTGAGCAGGAGGAAAAGCTCGACAGTCATCGCCACCTGCGAGGGCTCGGGGTTGCCGTTGCCGAACGAGAGATGGATGTCGGGGAGAGGGGCTACCGGAGCCACCGGAGCGACTCCGTCGGCCATCGCCGGGCGACTGGAGGCCAGGGCGATGAGGAGAAGGCCCGAGAGCAGAGCGACCTTCAGAACACTCCCTCCGCACCCCGAAAGAATCCTTTTCAGACGGTCCACCGGGGGGCCCTTTCACGGCTCGTACGTTCGCGGGAAATGGCTCCGATACGGTCCAGGGCCTCGCGAACAGCGGCATCAAAGGAGACCGGGTCTGCGCTGGATGTCCGGGAGGCTGGCGGGGCCGGGGGCACCACCTGGGCCGGCCGGGAAGAAACGGGCGGGGCCGTCTGCGGCCGGGAGGGCACGGCCTCCTCGACCTTCCCCAAAAGAGAGATCCCGGAGGGGGCCACACCCACCAGAAAGGAGTTCCCGGCAACACTCACCAGGGCGATCTGGGACTTGGGACCCAGACTCCGGGTCGACCGGATTTCAATTTCGTTCTCGCTCCTTTTCGGAGAGAGCAGTTTCTGCCTTTGCAGGAGCCGGACCAGCCAAACTCCCAAAAGAAAGAGTGCCAGGACAAACATGAGTGATCCGAGAAGCTTGGCTCCGATCATCATCAGGCTGACCTCGTGTCCGTGGGACGGGGTGATCATCGTCTCTTCCTCCATGGTTCCGTCCCGCCCGGGACGGAGTGATCTCCCGATGTTCCGGACCCTCCGGAGAATCGGGGTGAATGATTAAAGCTTCTTGACCCGGTCGATGGGGCTCACGATGTCGGTCAGCCGGATCCCGTACTTGTCGTTGACCAGGACCACATCCCCCCTGGCCACCAGCTGGTCGTTGATCAGGACCTCCATCGGCTCACCGGCCAGCTTGTCGAGTTCGACCACCGACCCCTGTCCCAGCTGGAGCAGATCCTTGATCAGCATGCGCGACTCCCCGACCCGGACGGAGATCGTCAGGGGAACATCGAGGAGGTAGTCCAAGGAAAGCGGTGCTTCGTGGGTTCGGGGAAGGGCCGGTTCGCTGGCCTTTTCTTCCTCTCCCCCCCCTTTTGCGAGGTCCTCTTCCCAGGCCCTTGCCAAGGCCTCTTCATCAAGCGGTTCATCTGCCATGTGTCCTCCCGGCCCTCTGGGCCTTCGCTTATAGGGGTTGCGGGGCCATAAGATGCGGCCCGACTCTTTGTCTCACTACTGAATCACAAACTCCGTAAAGTAGACATCCGTCACCTTCCCCGAGTCGAGCCTTGAGTTGACCCGGTGTCGGATCGCATCCTTCAGGGCGAGCTTACCCCCGGTCGTCTGGATGGCATCGACAGTCTGGGCCCCGAGAAGGATCAGGATCGCGCTCTGAATTTCGGGAAGACGATAGTCAATCTCTTTAGAGGTCAGAGCCTTGTCGAGCTTTAAGGCAATCTTCACCTTGAGATACTGGGGAGCCGCTCCCTGCGGGGCGGAGAGGTTGACGACGAACGGCTTGAGATCGACGATCGGATGGTCCTTGATCATCTTCTCCATTTCCTTTGGCGTCATCTCGTGATGCTGAGCCTGCTCCTCCTTCTTGATCCCTGCCTTCTTATGGTGGAGGAAGAAGAAGCCTCCTCCCCCCGCGAGAAGAAGAAGGACGATTGCCCCGATGATGATCACCTTCTTGGACCCTTTTTTCTCTTCCTTGTTTTCTGCGCCTTCTTCCTCGGCCATCTCTCTCTCCCGGTCGGAGTCCTTATTTATGCTCTCCAGAAGACTTTCTCCGGAGCGTTGTCGCTTCTGACCTATCATAAGCAATTCGCATACCAAAATAAAAAAAGGCCCTCCGAAGTCTCCTCCAGAGGGCCTTTATTCCTACTTTATCTTTCAGATAATACTACTTAGCCAATCCTTGTCAGCAATGTATTCATCAGCTGATTGTCGGCGGAAATGACCGAGGCATTGGCCTGATATCCCCGTTCGGCCGAGATCATGTCAATCATCTGACGCCCGAGGTCGACATTGGATTGCTCGAGAGAGTTGGCCAGAACCTGACCACGCCCTCCCTGGCCGGCCCGCCCGATATTGGCAATGCCGGAGCCAATGCTCTCCTTGTAGAGGTTCGCCCCCACGCTGACGAGACCATTGGGGTTATTGAAGGTCGAGATGGCAATGGCCCCGAGATTGTGCTCGGTTCCATTCGAGAAGGAGCCGACGATACGGCCCGCCCGGTCGATGGCGATGTTGGAAAGATCACCGGCCTTGTACCCGTCCTGGGTCTCCTCGATGGTGGTGGAGGGCTCGGCGTATTGCGTGAGGTCGAGGACCTGCTGCGTCGTCCCTGTCTTGCTGTTGTCTGCCACCTTCTGGCCCGCCTTGGGGATAAAGAGGCTGAAGTTCACCGGGGTCTTGGCCTTGTCAGCCAATGCCATGGTATAGCTCACGTTGTCCACGCCATCAAGAGTCTTGGTGACCTTGGAGCCTCCATAATTCACATTCTCGACATTTCCGTTGCCATCAAAGGCCACGGTGGCGACCATGCCCTTGAGGTTGACAGGCTTGCCCCCTACGGAAGGCGTATAGGTCACGGAGCCTCCTCCTTTGGTCAGGCTGGCACCATCGAGGGTTGCCTCCACCGCCCAGACTCCCACCTGGTTTGTCGGATGGAACTTGTAGGTGAGAAGATGCTCGATCCCCAAAGAGTCGAAAATATTGCTCGACTTGGAAAAGGTCTTCCCGGTCTTGAGCTTCTCGGTCATGTTCGCGTCGAGGTTGATGCGCGAATAGACATTCTGGGAGGCCTTCGGTGGAATCGTCGACTGGGGAACACCCAGGTCGCCCACATTGGGAAGGATCTTGCCCCGGGCATCCGCCATATACCCCTGGAGAATGTGTCCTCCCTGATCGACAATCCGTCCGTTTTTGTCGAGGGAAAGGGCCCCGTTACGCCCGTAGAGAGTCGCCCCCTGGGTGTTGTGGAACGAGAAGAATCCGTTCCCCTGGATGGCAAGATCAAGGGCATTGCTCGTTGTCTGAACCGACCCCTGGGTAAAGAGAGGCTCGATCGACTCCACATAGACCCCCGACCCCGGCTGGGAAGGTCCGACCGCATTGGACTTGCCGGCCAGTGTCTGGCCGTAGATGTTGGCGAAAACGGCGCGACCGGCCTTGAAGCCGTTGGTGTTCATGTTACTGATGTTGTTACCGATGACGGACATGTCCGTTCCCATGGCCGACAGACCGCTGTTGGCAACATACATGGACGACAGGATACCCATGGAAGTTCCTCCTTAAAAATAGTTGAGCTCCGAGTAACTCTTGCGGCGTCCTCTTTCGGACGAACCGTTACAGCGTATGGTTGATCGTGGGTCCGGTCCGACCGGAAGCCTTGGCATAGGCGCCGGGGACGGCCCGGGGGGGCATTCCCGGGACATTTGGAACCGGAGAGGAAAGGGTCGGCCGTTGCGGGAGGGAGGCCGGTCCGGCCGGCTTTGCCACCCCGACATGGGTAATCTGACCCAGGTCTACCCTCTCTCCATTCACCTCGAGAAGGGGTTTCGATCCGGAGAAGACCACACCCGTCACAACTCCCGTTCGCAGGGGAGCCGCCGGTACAGGACGGTTTTTTGCATCCCGTGCCACGACCTCGAACTCGTACCCCCCTGACGGTGCCTTGGTTCCCTTGTTCGACAGGCCATCCCAGGCCACATGCTGGTCACCCGCATCCATGGGTCCCGCCTTGAAGCTTCGCACCAGCTGGTGCTTCGCTCCGTAAATATAAACCGTGGCATTGTGCGCCGGACGGTCGAGATGAAAAACGAGGGTGGCCTCCTGGTGGGCCCCCTTGATGAAGCGGTTCCCCTTGAGAAAAACCTCCCTCCCCAGGAACCCAACCATCTGCAGGGCATCGGTCTCCCGCCCCTGATTTGCCATTCCCTCCATCTTCTTGTTCATGTGCACCAGCTGGTCCAGCTGAGAAAACTGGGCAAGCTGGGAGGCGAACTTCCGGTTGTCCATCGGATGGAAGGGGTCCTGGTACTGAAGCTGGCGGATCATGATGTTCATATAGTCCTCCATCCCCAGTTTTTTCTTCTGGGGGGGAGGAAGCGCCGAGGGAGAGAGCCGTTTTTCAGACTCCTTCCGGATGGTGGCGATCTCGTTTTGCTGGCTCTTGACGATCATGGCCGTCTCCTTGAATGTGATGCGTTCATGCGATGCGATGGTATCCGGCCAGGGCAGAAGACCCTGAGACCGACGGCGCGGCAAGCGAAAGGGCGTCCTCTGCCGGCACGGACGGACTCTCTCCCCCCTCTGGAGTGAACCTTCCGCCCCCCTCCCGGCCGAACTGACCGGACAGACCCGGCTGATGCGCCCCCTGGCGGGAGAACCCTCCCTGGTCGGAGGTGAGCGATCCCCCCGAACCGGTCCCGGTCCCGGTCCCTTGCGAGTCCTGGCGACCTGTCCCCGAATCCTGTCCGGATCCAGATCCCGCCCCCAATGGGGCAAATCCGGAGGCAATGTCGGCGGGTCCGGCCGCTGGCTGTCCCTGGGAGCCCACAACGAAACGGTCCAGAACAAATCCGCTCTGGGAAAGACTCTCTTTGATCTCTCCTTCCTTGCCGGCAAGAAGATGCCGGATCCGGGGATCATGCGAGGAGAGCTCGACCCGGACCTGCCGGGTGGAGGCATCAACCTGGACCCGGACTCCCACCGGTCCGAGATGGGGAGGCTTTACCTCCAGGGCGACCTGACCGCCCCCCCCGGCTGCCAGATTGGCGACTCTCCCGGGGATCGCCGCTGCCACGGCGGAAGGGGATCCGCTCCCTCCCCCGGCCGCATCGGCCCCGGAAGCGGTCGCGCCAGACGCCTCCAGCGCAGCGGCCATCTCCCCTCCGTGGGACGATGGATTGCGGGAACCCGCCTCTCCCCCCAGCTGAGACTTTCCGGAAGAATCGGAAGCGAGCACCGCCTGAAGTGGTGAAGGGGCCTCGGCTCCGGAGGCGGCCGGAGCCGGCTCCGGCGAGAGTCCTTTGATTTCCATGGCATTCCGGAGAGAGACATCCTTGCCGGTGGCCGCTGACCGGATCCCTCCCCCCTCTCCCGTCTGCTCCCCGCGCAGGGGTTCCACATCCGAACCTTTTTTTATGCTGTTTTTTAGGCTGGAAGCGAGTGCACCGGCCCCCAGCGTGCCCGCAAATCCTTTGTCCGGAGATGCCAATGGAATTTTCCCTGACGCTTGTCCTGACTCAATTCCCGCCTGCTCCGCAGGAGCCACCGATGCGACGGAGATCCCGGGAACCATGGAAGCGGGGAGAGGTTTTTTTGCCGGCCCTGATTTACCGGCCGCCTCAGCTAAAATCGCGCCTCCCTTTTGAGGTCCCCACAACACGGAAGCCCCTTTGTCCGTCACGGAGGGCGCGGGGCGCACCGGTTTTTCGGCCCCCTCTCCCGGATTCACCAGAGGGAGAAGAGCGACATTTTCCCCTCCGGAGCGCACCTTCTTCTTACGGGACCGCTCCCCCCGACTTGAGGGAGAGGCGCCGTGGGGAGCCGCGCCTTCCTTTCTCTTGCCCTCCGGGGACAGGAGAGCTTCCTCTGCCCCGTCTCCAGACGGTTTTTGAGCGCGTCCCAGGCTCTTCTTGTAGATACTGGAAAAAGATCGGGAAGTTTGCTCCGGCAAGCCCGTTTCGGACCGGGGTCCGGAATGGGCGGACGGGCTCTCCTTCGAGGATTTTCTGGACTTCTTAGTGACGGAATGGGTCTCGTGTGAATGAACCGGTCGAGCCGGTGTCTCTCCCACGGGTTGGGAGAGGGTAGGAATCCCCATGACGGCGCCCCTTTCTTGCAAGGTTCATTGTCCGCCTCCCGCCGACGGAGGGATTCCGGCCATCTGGGCCGAA
Organism: Nitrospirota bacterium; assembly: GCA_021828805.1. Taxonomy (GTDB): domain Bacteria; phylum Nitrospirota; class Leptospirillia; order Leptospirillales; family Leptospirillaceae; genus UBA4572. Next base: position 5,943 of record JAJZCZ010000012.1, read on the forward strand.
ATCTCTGCCGCCACGCGGGGGTCCACGTAACGCATGATGCGCGATGCCTTCCGTGGATTCATCCCGGAAAAGAGCGTCAGCCGAAGGCTTTTCGGCATGACGTCGATCTGGGAAGCCGCCGTCCTTGGGGCCATTGATTCATAGAGCTTGACGAGATTCCTGACGTTTTTTTTCTTGAGGGACTGATAGAGAGCCAGCTTCTTGTCGATCTCGTCGAGCAGCTTCTGGTTCTCTTCTATCTGCCGTTCGAGATCCTGTTTCATGAGAAGGATCCGGCGCTCCTCCCCCTTCCCGACTCCGGAGGTTGCCGGAGGCGAGGCACCCGGTGCTGAAGAAGCGCCTCCCGCGGCATGCAGCGGAGCGGGGATAAGAAGAAGGCCCAGGAGCAGTGGCATGATCCGAAGACCCTGGACAGTCGTGCCCGACGTCATGACCCCTCCCCCTCTCCCGGCTTTCCCGGGCCGCTCCGTATAATCCAGCCCTCAAGAAGCTGCCTCTCCCGCCGGACCTCCCGCTTCCGGAGCTCTCCGTCGAAACGCTCTTTCAGGACCAGGAGCTTTTCCTTTTCCATGAGAGCCTTCTTCCAGCTTGCGCGGCAACGTTCATGGAGCTCCGAAAGTTGCCGGATTCTTTCCTCCTGCTCAGCGATCAGGCTACCCATGTGAGCCAGCCACTCGTAGTAGCAGCTCCGGAGAGCCTGGTCTCCGCCCTCTCCCTCCGAGAAGGCGTCGATCGCCTCCTTCCGGCGATCCCGGAGCAGCTCTGCAATCTCTTCCTCCCGGACCTTCTCCCGGGAAACCCGGGCGAGCTCCCCTTCGGCCTTTTCGAGCTCGCCCTGCCGGTGAACAAGCACCGGAGAAAGGTGAAAGCGCTCTCCTGCCATTTAGAGATCTCCTCCGCAGCGGGAACCTGTCTCTCCCGCGGGGCGGTCCGATTGTTCGACCATCTTTCTCCGGCAGCTAGCCATCGACCTCTGCCTCCTTCTCTTCGAGGGAGACGGCCAGCTCCCGAAAGGCCTCGTCGATGGCGATCGTCTCCTCCCGGCCCTGACGCAGGAAACCCGTCATCGTGGCGTGCAGACGGACGGCCCGGTCAAGTTCCGGATCTCCGCCGGCCACATAGGCCCCAATGCGGATAAGGTCTTCCGAGCGACGATAGAGCCCGTAGAGCCTTCTCCATTCCCGGGCAAGAGACTGCCGGTCGTCATCGATAATATCCGCCATCACCCGGGAGAGGCTGCCCATCGGCTCCACCGCCGGAAAGACCCCTTCATGCGCCAATGCCCGTGAGAGATGAATGTGTCCATCCAGGATCGCCGTCAGGGCTTCCGACAGGGGGTCGTCGGGAAGGTCCTCCCCCTCGACCAGTACCGTATAGATTCCCGTGATCGATCCGGAACCCTCCGCGCACCCGGCACGCTCGACAAGACGCGGGAGCTGGGCAAAGACCGAAGGGGTAAAGCCCCGGGCGGAAGGCGGCTCCCCCGTCGCCAGACCGATTTCCCGGAGAGCACCGGCATACCGTGTAAGCGAATCCATCATGAACAGGACGTTCTGTCCACGATCCCGGAACATCTCGGCGATAGCCATGGCAAAATGGGTCGCCCGGGTCTTGAGCAGAGGAGGAAGCTCTCCGGTCGCCACCACAAGGACAGTGCGGGAGAGCCCTTCCGGACCGAGATCCCGTTCGAGGAACTCCCGCACCTCCCGGCCCCGCTCCCCGATCAGGGCAATGACATTGACATCCACCGAGGCATTTCTCGCCATCATTCCCATCAGGGTGCTCTTTCCAACACCAGGCCCCGCAAAGATCCCGATCTTCTGTCCCTCTCCCACCGTTGCGAGGGCATTGATCGAACGAACGGAAAGGTCCAGCGGCCGTTCGATGCGCCGGCGGAGCAGAGGGTTGACGGGGCGACCCCGAAGCGGAACCTCCACCGTTCCGGGGGGAAGGGAGCGGCCGTCCATAGGGCGGCCCAGGGGATCGAGCACCCGGCCAAGCCAGAGCGGGGAAACCCGGACAGAGGTGATCCGGCTCTTTCTGACAAGCCTGGTTCCAGGACGAACCCCTTCAAGATCACCCAGCGGCATGAGAAGGGTGCGCCCCTCCCGGAAGCCGACAACCTCGGCATCCACAGGAGGATCGGAGAGAAGGGTACAGATTTCACCCACCCCCAGACTCATTCCCTTGGCCTCGATCATGAGGCCCACTCCCTGGACGACGAGACCTCCCTCCTGATCCGGAGAGAAGTCGGAGAGCAGAGACTCCATGGTCTCTCCAACCCCGTCAATCCATCGATGGCTCCTCTCCGGGTCAACCCCGATCGTTACCATCGCTCTCCCCTCCCTCTTTTGATCGCTCCTCCGGAATGGCGCCCAGCAGGGTTCCCCGGAAACTTCCCGCGGCGGCCTCGGGGTCAAACGACACGATCCGGTCCTGGAACCGGAGCTCGATCTTGTGGTCAGAAAGGTCCGGCGAGGCGGCCAAGCGCACTCCCCGCCCCTCCAGCTCCCGGATGAACTCCGGATCAAACCGGGTCACCCGCTGGTAATCCTCTGCAGAGACAAGAAGATCGGCAGTTCTCCCGGCAGCATACTCTCTCACAAGGCGGCCGAGAAGGCTCCGGACACCTTCCGGAGAGGCGAGGCTTTCGCCCAGGATCTTTCGAAAGGCCCGATCAAGAATGGTGAGCATCCTCGGAGCCATGGCTTCAAGGCGGTGTTCCTCAAAATCGGGAACCTGTGCCGCCCAGTCGAGCCACGCCTGCCGGAAAGGCGCCATCTCCCCGGCAATCTGTTTTTGGCCGTCAGCATATCCCGCCTCATACCCCTCGTTCCGGGCCCGGGACTCTACGTCGGCGAGCTTCTCGGAAAAATCAAAAAGCCCGGCCTCCTCTCCGGTCGTGGCCGGGGGCTCGGAGTTGCCTCTGGGCTTTGCTCCCGCCGGCCCCCTGCTCTGGGGGGGGGCAGCAGCGCGGACCTTCCCCCTGGGTGAAGCCGACGACCCTTCCTCCCGGCTGGAGGAGCCCGTCGACTCCCCGCCCTTGATGAAACTATCCGGACTCCACAGGGAGAAGCTTTTCCCTCCGTTAGACAATCTGCTCTCCTCCCCGTCCCAGGATCACGAGTTTTCCTTCGGCCTCGAGCCGGCGGACCACCTTCATGATTTCCGCCTGCGATGTCTCCACATCCTTGAGGGGAATTCCTCCCATGGACTCGATGTCGTCCTTGAGAGCCGCCTGGGCCCGGGTCGACATGTTGGACAGGATCTTGTCCTTGACCGTATCGCCGGCACCGCGCATGGCCTTGGTCAGCACATCGCGGGAGACGCTCTGCAAGAGAGCCTGGATTCCGCGGTTGTCGACCATGACCAGATCGTCGAAAACGAACATGAGCGAGCGGATCTGCTCTGCCACCGCCTGGTCGTTCTGGCTGATGAAGTCGAGAATTCCTTCCGAGGTGGAACGATCCATCTCGTTGAGGAGGTTGGCCGTCTTCTCGATCCGGCTGACTCCGAGACTCGTGAGCGATCCCCCCATCATCTGGATCTCGGTCGAGAGGACCTCCTCGAGATCCCGGACAACCTGGGGATTGATGTCCTCCAGGGTCGCCATCCGGAGAACCACATCGGCCTTCAGCGTCTCCGGAAGATAGGCCAGAACATTCGCGGTCTGGTTTGGGTTCAGATAGTTCAGAATCAAGGCGATTGTCTGAGGGTGCTCGTTTCTGATCAGATTTGCGATCGACTTGGGATCCATCCACTTGAGGGACTGGAGGTTGGTCCCCTCCTGGTCGTTCATGCTCTCGAAAATCTGGTCGGCCTGCTCCTTGCCCAGGGATTTTTCGAGGATTTCCCGCATGTACTTCTCCCCCATGCGAGGCAACCCCCGGGTCGCCTTGTAGACCACAGAGAACTCGCCCATCACCTCGTCGATCTCCTCGGTACTGACCTCCCCCATCTGGGCGATCAGACTCGAGATCACTCCGACTTCCTTGATGTCGAGCTGCTTCAGGATCTCCGCCGCCACCTCGGGGCCCACCGCCGCGACGAAGATCGCCGCCTTTTCCAGCCCCGACAGCTTCCTTTTTGCCACCAGCCGCCCCTCCTACTTTTCCTTGAGCCAGAGCCTGAGGACCTGGGCCGCCTGTGAAGGATCCTCCTGGGTCATCCGGGCAATTTCCTCCTTGCTGGAAGAGACCGCCTCCCGCTCCTCCCGTTCGGGGATCGGGACTCCCATCGGACCCGACACGGGCATGGGCATGGACTTGGTCATCATGCTCTGGAGAATGGGCTTCAGGATGAAGAGGCTGAAGACCAGGACAAGAAGGCCACCCAGGAAGATCTCAAGCAGGGGCATGAAGGGCTTCAGCCGTTCGGCCATCCGGACTTCCTGCGTCTTCTCTTCGGGAGCCGCGGCGGCAAAGGGAACAGAGTCGACCACCACCGTGTCTCCGCGGGTCGAATCATAGCCGATGGCGTTCTGAACAATCCGTGTGAAGGAGGCCAGCTCTTCAGGGGTCCGCGGTTCGTAGAGCCGCGTCTCACCCTTCTTGCCCGTCACAATCCGGGTCTTCCCGTTCACCAGCACAGAAACCGAGATGCGGGAAACCGTTCCGGTGGGCAGGACGATATGGCTCAAGGTATGGCTGACGTCGTAGTGTTCAATATCCTTCTTCTTGGAATACTTCGTCTGGGTACCATCCTTGGGTCCCAGGGGGGGAGACGCCACCTTCCCGTTGGAGCCTGGAATATTGCTCAGGATCCCGGGGACACCCACGGGAACGATCCGGGAACCGGACGACTTTTCTCTCAGCTTTTCGCGTTCGGAGAGGGCCCGTCCCTTGGGGTCATAGAGCTCCCGGGTCTCTTCCACCCGGCGAAAGTCGAGCGAAGCATTCACGCGAACGACGGACTGACCTTCCCCAAGAACCTGGTCGAGCATGGACTGGACACGGTTTCTAAGACGGTGCTCCACCATCGCCTGGTAGGCAAGCTGGGCCTTGGTCAGCTCTCCCGGGACAAGGCCCGGGCGCTTTTCATTCAGGATCGTGCCTGTGTTGTCGACGACGGTGACATGATCAGGGGTCAGCCCCTCGACGGCATTGGCAACAAGATGAACGATCCCTTTCACCTGGGGACGGGAGAGGGAGCGTCCGGGCTTGAGACGAACGAGGACGGAGGCATGCGCCCCCTTCTGGTGGCGCAAGAAGACAGAGTGGCGGGGCAGCACGATGGAAACCCGGGCCAGGGCAATGGGGCTCATCTCCTCGATGGTGCGGTCGAGCTCCGACTGGAGGGCCTGGAGATACTGGACGTGCTGGACAAAGTCAGTCGTGGTCAGAGAAGGATGGTTGAAGATGGAAAATCCGGCGCCGTGATGGCGGGGCAGTCCGTCATCGGCCAGCTGCATCCTGAGGGTATAGACCTGCTTTTTCGGAACCCTGATCACCGTCCCTTTCGAGTCGGTGTCATAGGAGATCCCCATACGGTCGAGCTTCTGGGAGATTTCGAAGCTGTCTGTCGGACTGAGGTGGGAATAGAGAACAGCCTTGTCCGCTCTTTTCCCGATCGTTCCCAGGAAAACAAGAAGCGCCACCAGGAGGGCCCCGAGGACCCCGGCCACGACCTTTTGCACCATTGTCAGGCGGCCGAACCACAACGAGACCGTTTCCATTGTCTTCCTGAGAATTTCCATTTAGAGATCCTCCGCGTTCATGCCTACAGAGGCATGTTTTCCATTTCCTGGTAAGCCTTCACAATCCGGTCCCGCACCTGCATCATCAAGTGGAAGGAGACATCGGCCTGGGCCATCTCGATCATTGTCTGGTGGAGAGTCACTCCGTTCTGTCCCGTGGAAAAATCCTGGATGGTCTTGTCGGCCTCGTTCTGCAGGGAGTTCACCCGCGCGATCGAGTCCTTGAGAACATGCACGAAGTTCTCCTCTCCGGAGTGGCCGGAGGCCTTTGTCGTCTCCTTCGGAGCCAGCTCTTCAGCGGCAGCCTGCGTCCGCAGGATTTTTGGATCAAAGTCCACAAGACACCTCCCTGTCATCCATCTCCCGACCGACCGTTCCCGGATGACCCATGATCCTAGACATGAATCGTCAGATCCTTCGACGCCATCCTCTTGGTGGTGTCGAGGGCGGTCAGATTCGCCTCATAGGCCCGGGAGGCATCGATGAGGTTGGTCATCTCCTCCAGCTTCGAGACGTTGGGATGCGTCACATATCCGTCACGATCGGCATCCGGATTGTTCGGATCGTAGACCCGGGTCAGGGGTCGGGGATCCCGGACCATGCCCAATACCCGAACTTCCTTGACGGGACTCTCTTTTGGAGAGTTCAAAACATCCGAAAACGACCGTCCCGGAGCCACGGCGGCAAAGATCACATCCCGGCGTTCATAGGTTCCGTTTGGATTACCCCGGGTTGCATCGGCGTTAGCCAGATTGCCGGCAAGAACATTCAGCCGCACCCGCTCTGCCTCAAGACCGGAGGCAGAGATCCTCATTGCGTCAGAGAATCCCATCTCTATCTCCCTTCACCCGAAATGGAGTCGCCCATCATCCGGTACTTCCAGCCGACCATGGAGGCCAGAGCATTGTAGTTCCCGGTATTTGAGGCGAGCTTCTGCATTTCAAGCTCAATGTTGACCGTATTGAGGTCGTTACCGATCGTCTCGTCGGTATTGACGGTAAGCGTCCCTTCCGTGCGATCGAGCTTGTCCCGGGAGGGGGCGTCCAGAGCCCGGGCCAGTTCATCCTTGAAGGAGATATCCCGGGTCTGGTAGCCGGGGGTATCCTGGTTGGCAATATTACCTACGAGAAGCAGATGGCGGCGGGAACGGATATCCATCGTCACCTTGAGAAGGTCTGTTGTCCGGTCAAACAGGTGAACCTGACTCATGTCGATCTCCTTTGTGCCCTGGAGGAAAACCCGACTGACGATTCCCTCCACTGGCCTCTACAGCCAAGCAACTAGCAATTTTCATGCCTTAAAACAAAGAATTACCCCAAGAAGCGATGAAACAAGGTGGACTATCTTCTCGTCCTCCTGGAGCCCGGGAGGAACGGAGAGGCCAGCGGGAAATTTTTTCCGCCTAGGACTCTCCGTTTTCTCCAAAGACGATTCCATATTCGGAGAGCTTGTTCCGGAGCGTCCGGACATTGATTCCCAGAAGTCTGGCAGACTGGGCCTTGTTTCCTCCGCAGGAGGCCAGTGTCCGGAGAATCAGCTCCCGTTCGACCTCCCAGACGGAGCGTCCCGGACGAATCCCCTCTTCCTGGGGAGCGACCGGAGCCAGAGAGGCCTCCTCCGAACACTCCGAGGGATCGAGGAGGTCTTCGAGGTGCTCGGGGCGGATGGCACGTCCTGCCGCCAGAAAGGCCGCCCGGGTCACCACATTCTCAAGTTCCCGGACATTGCCGGGCCAGGAGTGGCGGGAGAGATGCCCCATCGCCTCCGGCGTGAAGGGACCCACTGCCATATGGGATTGTTCAAAGGCAAGACGAAATCGCTCGGCAAGCAAAGGAATATCCTCCGAGCGTTCCCTGAGAGGGGGCAATGTCACGGGAAAAACCCGGAGCCGGTAGTAGAGATCCTCCCGAAAGTGGCCGGACCGGACCTCTTCTTTCAGATTCCGGTTGGTTGTCGCCACAATCCGGATGTCCACCGGAACCGGCCGGGTCCCCCCCACCCGGTCAATCTCGCGCTCCTGGATCACTCGCAGGAGCTTGGCCTGGAGGGATATCTCCATCTCTCCAATTTCATCAAGGAGAATCGTCCCGGTATGAGCCAGCTCGAATTTTCCGATTTTTCTGACAGCCGCCCCGGAAAAGGCTCCTTTTTCATAGCCAAAGAGTTCGGATTCGAGGAGGTTGTCGGGAAGTGCGGCGCAGTTGACGGCCACAAAGGGGCGATGCGCCCGGGTCGAACGCTCGTGAAGGTAGCGGGCGATAAGCTCTTTTCCCGTCCCGCTCTCCCCTTCGATCAGGACCGTCGCCGGAGTGGCGGCCACGGCGTCAATCATGCCAAGGATACGGATCATCCCGGGGTCCCGGGTCAGAATGGGACGGGAGACGGACTCCCAGGGTCCCGTCCGGCCCGACGGGAGAGCGGGGGCGAGAGCGGAGCGGGAGGGCTTTAAAATCTTTCGGAGATCATCCGCCTTGAAGGGCTTCGTCAGGAAATTGACAGCTCCCTGCTGCATCGCCGCAACGGCCTGGGGAACGGTTCCGTACCCCGTCATCAGGATGACACGTGTCAGGGGAGCCGTCGAACGGAGGTGGGAGAGGAGTTCCATACCGTCAACCGAGGGCATACGGACATCGCTGATCACCCAGCCGTATTCCTCACGGGAGAGCTTTTCCATCGCCTCTTTGCCATTCTGGGCAAGGCTTACGCGAAATCCGTCCTGGCGTAGAGTCTCGCCCAGGGCGATCGCCATCTCCGGCTCGTCATCGACCACCAGAATGCTTCCGGCGTCCTGCGTTCCCACCTCTCACCTCCTGACCCCCCCCGGTTATCCCGTCAGGGGGCCTCCCGCGGGAAGGGCCAGGACGAACATCGTCCCCTCCCCTTCCCGCACATATCTGACATCTCCTCCATGGGCGACTGCGATGTTGTGCACGATAGACAACCCGAGTCCCGTTCCCTTGGCCCGCGTGGTAAAAAACGGGTCAAAGATGCGCTCGGCTATCTCATTAGCAATACCCATGCCATTGTCAAAAACACGAAAGACCACTGTCCCCTCGGAACCGCGGGAACACTCGAGACGGATCGTCCGGGAGTTTTTCCCTCCCTCCGGCTCTGCCGATCCCGGCAGAGCGTTCACCGCCTCAAGAGCGTTGGTTGCCAGGTTGAACAAGGCATGGTAGAGAAGGTCTCCGTCGCCGGAGAGTGTCAGGGAAGACTCGGGAACGAGAGCGCGGATATCGGGAGGCATCCGGTCACGGGAGGAGGAGGCCGCCATGCGGGTCAGGTCCCGGGAGAGCCGGAGTACAAGTTCCCGCGCATCAACTTCCTCTTCTTCAAGGGAAGGGGTCCGCGTATGGTAGAGAAGATTGCCCACCAGCCGGTCCATGGAGGCAATCGATGTTTCCATATGGCCAAGATATTCGAGGCTCTGAGGGCTGCCTCGCTCACGTTCAAGCAGCGAACGGAAAAGCTCGAGGCTTCCCAGAGGGCTGCGCAACTCGTGGGCGATCTGGGCGATCATCTCTCCCATGGCCCGGAGACGGCGGTCCCGGGAGACCTCTTCTTCCATCTCCTTGAGACGCGTGGCATCGGAGAAGACGAACACATATCCGATCTCCTGGCCTTCCGGCCCCCGGACCGGCCGACGAACCGCCACCCACGATCGCCCTCCATGGTCGAAGGCCACCGAGACCTCCCGGACGGCTTCCTGTACCGGTGGCCAGAGACCTTTCTCAGCAAGAAGCGGGAGAAATGGCGAAGAGTGGGGGTCGGCAAAGGCCCCCATGGCAGGGTTGCTGTAAAGGGGAACACCTCCGGGCAGGAGAACAGCCACCCCGGAAGAAAGGCTTTCAAGGATGGCTTCAAGAAAGCTTCCCTGGCGATCGAGGGCCCGGTTGGTCCGGGTCAGGTCCTCGGAGAGCTCAGCGATACGGCGTTCAAGTGCCGTATAAGAGGAGACGAGAGACTCTGAGGCCGACTGGAAAGAGAGAAAGGCCTGACGGAGAATTTCCTCTCGCTCTTCGGGACGAACGGGTCCGGCGGAAGATCCCGGGGGGGAGGGATCAGGGTCCCGCATGGCGTTTTTCCAGAGATAGTTCGGTAATCTTCATTCCGGCAAGCTTGGCGACATCCTGACCGGGATAGCCCTTGACTGTTTTCTGGAACCACTCCAGCGCCTCCCCCGAATGTCCCTCGGAGAGCGCTGCCTGACCCAGCTGGTACATGACCCATCCTCCTTCCGGATCCTGCTGGCAGCACGCCAAAAACTTCTCCCAGTCCTGTCGGGCTGCCGGGAGATCTCCTTCCTCCCGGGAGAGCTCTCCCAGCCGGTACAGGCTCTCAGCAAGCTCTCCCCTGGCATCGGGGCGGACCTCAAGACCGGGAAGCGCGCCAAGCAGAAGCGTCCGGCCACGTTCCGTCTTTCCCGCTTCTATTTCAAGGAGACCCAGGCGCGCCCTTTGCCGGTCGGGATCCTGCTCCGGTACTCCGGAGCTCTCCCATGCCTCGAGAACGCGGCGTTCTCCGTCCCTGTTTTCTCCTGCCACCGCCTCCTTGAGCGCCGACTCAAACCACCCTTTTCGGAGCGCTGGAGAAAGGGTCGTCTCCTGGGCACGGCCGAGAGCAAAATCCATGGCCATCCCGATCTTCTTATCCTTCACAAGCCAGGAGAATTTTTTTATGGCCGCCCGATCCCGGAGCTCCGGATCGGTGGCAAGGGTTAAGACATGGTCGAGCACCATCTCCGCCCGTCCGGTCTCTCCGGTTTTCCGGTAGGCCCGGGCCAGCGCCACATAGAGGGGGGCGGCCGCCGGGTCGGAGGGAGGGGGAATCTCCCGACGGGAGACCCGGTAGACCTCGATGAGGCGATGGGCCTTGAGAGGATGGGCCAGCGCCAGAGCCCGAGCCAGCGTTACCTGCCCTTTGAGTGCCTCGAGGCGCCGTCCAAAATCGGTGTGGGGATCGACCCCTTCAGAGATGCGGATCAACTCCCGGAGGGCCTGGTTCGGATGCCCCGACCGGGACAGGAGGCTGATCCGAAGAAGCGAGGCCCGCTGAGCAATCCGGTCGTGCGTCTCATTCTGGGCAATCTTTGAAAGGAGGGTGATTGAGCGGGCGAGAAGGGTCGGGCTCCATACCTTTCCGGAGGGATTCGTCTCGGGAAAGGTCATGGCGACCATGCGAATCTTGGCCATATGGCTTCCAGCCGTCCCCGGTTCGTCAATCGTCAGCTCCCGCAAACGCCCCCGCTCCCGGTCAGGATGGCCAAGCCGCCCCGAAAGGCGGGCCCGGTAGTACATGGCAAGAGACAGTCTGGAGTCATTGGGGAAAAGACGGATGAATCGGCGAAAGAGGGTCACAGCGCGAATGTCGTGATGGGCGCGATAGGCATAGCGACCGAGAATGAAAAGGGCTTTCGGGTGGGAGTACGGATAATCATGGGAAAGCGCGAGAGCCTGGAGAAATTCCCCGCCGGCCCCCGGGATATCCCCCTGATCCAGCTTCAGGTGGCCCGCAAGATAGAGCCAGCGGAGGTGGTCTTTTTTCGTGACGGGGGTGGGATCCTTGGCCGGGTCGGCCGCAAGAAGTCGTTTTTCCGCCCGAATAAGATCACCTTTCTGGCGATAGGAATCAGCGATGGAGAGAAGCGCGCGATAGCTCCAGGGGCTCTGAGGATCCTCCGATCGAAGCCTTTCCAGAAGACCCCGCCCCTCGACACCGAACTTCTTTTTGACAAGATACTGACCCATCCTGAACAGGATTTCTCCCTTGTCCCATCCGTAAGGGGGAACTCGCTGCGCTTGCCGGAAGAGGGCCAGTGTCTTCCTGAAATCCTTGTCCTTGCGGCGGACCGAACGTCGCGCCTCAATCCGGGCGCGAAGAAGAAGGGCGGGGCCCCGGAGGATGGATCCAGGGTGGTCCTTGAGAAGTCGATCGACGGCCTGGAGGGCCAGACGATCGTGCCCTCCCCGAAAATAGCCCGTTCCGGTGCGGAGAAGGAACTCGTCACTCCGGAATTGAAGTCTGGCTTTAGCGGCAGGGGCCTCTGAAGAACGGGAAGCCGAGAAAGCCGGAGACGGGGAGATTGTAAAATTCAGCCATGCAACAGACAGAAGACACAGGATCAGGACCGCTGCCTCTGATCGTGAGAAGAAGCGACCCCTCGCCGCCCTTCCCCCTCCGGCACCTTTTTCCTTGTTCATCCCTGTGTCGACTTCATCGTTCCGCCATTTCATGGATTCCGTCTCCCTGGCCGGGACTTCAGGAGGAGCGGGGGAGAGAGGACATGGCCCCCCGGTCTCCCGGATTGTAGAAGCTGACGCGTCGCTTTCCCGCATTCTTGCTCTGGTACATCGCCATGTCAGCGGCGGCCACAAGCTCAGCCGGGGAGTTGGCATCCCTGGGAAAGAGCGCCACGCCGACCGAGCAGGAGAGGACGCCCTTGCCGACCGGAGAAAAGAAAGGTTCGTCAAAGGAGGCAATCAACCGGTGGGCCAGGGCGACAACGCCCTCCTCGCTCTCCTGACCCGGCAGACAGATGACAAACTCATCTCCTCCCAGCCGGGCCAGAAGGTCTTCGCTCCGGACCAGGGCACTAAAGCGGTGGGAAACCTCCATCAGGACCCGGTCTCCCGCGGCGTGTCCATGGCGGTCGTTCACCAGTTTGAACCCGTCAAGGTCGATAAAAAGCACCGCCAGAGTCTGTCCCTCTTCTTTGGAGCGACGACAGGCCTCCGGAAGATACTCAAAGAGTCTCTTGCGGTTGGGGAGTCCGGTAAGACGGTCAACTTGAGTTTCCTGTTCGAGAATCTCCCGGGAGCGTCTCTTTTTCTCCATGGACAGGGAGAGGAGGCGCCAGAGAAGCCAGAACAAGCCGCCCAAGGCGATTCCGGCCGCCAAAAGATCCCTCTCCGCATAACGAAGCCGCCGGGAGAGGGCAGCTCTCGCTGTAAGGAGATTGTTCTTTTCCCGGTCCTCCAATGTCTGGACCCGAAGCCGGATCTGATCCATCATGATCTTGCCCGACCCCTTCTTCAGGATATCAAGCGCCTCCGACCTCTGCCCTTTTTTGTAGAGTTCGATCGTTTGGGCAAGCTCTGCCCGCTTCCTGGCGGAAACCCGAAAGAGCGCATTGAAGTTTTCCCTCCCGGCCAGGCTCCCTGCAAAGGACTGTTGCATCACGTTTTCAAGGATAAGAGAGCGTTTGACTCCAAGAATATAGGGAGCAAGGAAGGCATCGTCGCCGGTCAGGAGGTAGCCCCGCTGCCCCGTTTCGGCATCCTCCATGGCCAGGAGATAGCGGGAGACAAGGGTCTCCTCCTGTTCGTAGTGCTGGGCGAGAATGATTGTCTTACGCACAAGGCGGGTCGAGTTATAGGAGTGGACGGCTGCCGCTCCAAGGAAAATGCTCAGCAGGAGACCGGCAAGCAGAAAGACCCGTTCGGGCTCAAGGGACGGCCAGAGATGTAAGCGTCTGCCTTTCCTCTCGCTCGAAGCGGGAAACTTCTTTTCGCTCTTCTTAATACTCTCGTTCATCTTATGAGATCCCGAAGCGCTTGAGCTTCTCGATCAAGGTTGTTCGGTTGATTCCCAGAAGCTCCGCGGCCTTTGAGCGATTCCCGCGGGCTTTTTCGAGCGCCTTCTGAACCAGGGTCCGCTCGATATCTCCCATGTAGGACGTCAGACTGAAATCAGACTCCGTATCGAGCGTTCCGGCCAGGTGCTCCGGATCCGGAGCATCCACGGAAGGAGTCTTGCCCGGGGACTCAGATGAAGCCGCACGGGCAGACTCAGGGAATGATGCCACAGGCTGATCCCCGGGAGGCGGAAACAGAAGGGAGGCGTCGGGGGACTGGTCCTGACGGGGTGATTGCCGGATTTTTTCTGGAAGAAGATCGACCGTCACACTCTCCCCTCCATACAGCACATGGAGGCGCTCCATGACATTCTCAAGCTCCCGGACATTGCCGGGCCAGCCATAATTGCACAGCGCCCCCAAAACATCCTCCCCGATGGCCACCGGATCCCCCCGGCCCTCCTCTTCCCATCGCCGCTGAAAGAAGGTCATCAGAAGGGGAATATCCTCCCGCCTTTCCCGGAGGGGAGGGATTTCGATGGGGATGACCGAGAGGCGATAAAAGAGATCCTCCCGAAAGCGGCCTTCCCGGCTCATCTCCTCAAGATTCCGGTGGGTGGCCGCCAGGACACGAACATTGGCCGTCTGGACACGAACCCCGCCCACCCGCTCATAGGTTTTCTCCTGAAGAACCCTTAAAAGCTTCACCTGCAGCGGTAAGGGAAGCTCGCCAATTTCGTCAAAGAATATCGTCCCCCCGTTCGCCAGTTCAAACCGGCCGGGACGGCCCGTGACGGCCCCCGTGAAGGAACCCTTTTCATGGCCAAAGAGCTCGCTTTCCATGAGCCCTTCCGGGATAGCTCCACAGTTGACAGGAACAAAGGGAGCCCCTGCCCTCGGGCTGGTATCGTGAAGGATTCGCGCAATCCGCTCCTTTCCCGTCCCGCTCTCTCCCGTGATCAGAACGGTCGAGTCGCTTTTTGCCACACGCGCCACGAGGGACAGAAGACCGCACACCCTCTTCGACTGTCCGATGAAGCGGTCGGAAAACCCTCCGTCTGGCATGGCTGTGGAAGGGGCGGCTTTCCCCATCTTGCCTCCTTGAACCCGATGAATCCTTATGACACCCGATCCCGGGCGCTGTGACCTCTCGGCAAATATTGGCGGCCAGAGCGGGCTGACAGCGCTCCGGGAAAGGCACGCATCTCCCCATGACGGCGCACTACCCATGATGATAGCCGATTTCCCGAAGTTTCACCAACCTTTACCCTAACGATCCCCCGGTCGCCCCCTCGACAATTTCTCCCATGCGGCTTGTGAGCCGGGCGAGGGAGACACGAGAGAGCGCTCCATTCTCCGAGCGAAAGGCCTTGAGGTCCTCGGGGGACATGGGAGAATCGATTCCTGTTCCAACGTTTTTTCCTCCCGGCTCCTGCGCAATGGCTGTTGCATTATAGGGGCAGACCTCCTGACAGATATCACACCCGAAAAGCCATTCTCCTCCATACTTTTTTCGAAGCTCCATCGGATCATCCCCGGGGCGCTCAATTGTCAGGTAGGAGAGACACCGTCGGGAGTCAAGGCGAAAAGGGGCGACCAGGGCGCCGGTGGGACAGGCATCGAGACATCGGGAACAGGAGCCACAAATTTCAGTGGCGCCGTGTTCGCCGATACGCGAAGGAAGAGGCGTAGACAGGAGCAGGGATCCAAGGGTGAAATACGAACCCAGGCCCGGACAAATCAGGAGGGTATTTTTTCCGATTGCCCCAAGTCCGGCACGCCGGGCCAGAGACTTCTCAAGGAGGGCCCCGTGATCAACCTTGACAAGGGGCACTTCAGTGGGCGGGAGGAAGGGGCGGATCTTCTCGATCACCCGCCCGAATGCCTGTTCAAAAAGGAGATGATAGTCCGGGCCGACAGCATAGCGGGCGACCCTGACAATGCCCGGACCATTGGGGAACGTAACGTGACGGCAACTTGCCTCTTCTCCGGCATCGTGAGGCAAGAGGGCCATAACAAGGGTCCGAATCCCAGGGTAGCCCTCCGAAAGCTCCCGTCTTCTGAAGGCATTCCGGGCCATGTAGTCGAGCTTCCCATAGAAGCCCGCCTTGAGCCATTCCTCGAAGAAGGGCCACTCAGGAGCGGGACCCGGCTCATTCAGGATTCCCCATGCGGGAAACTCCTGGTCCATGGCGGATGACAGTGCCCCAGAAAGCCCTCCGATCCCCGGGAGTGGCTCCTCGGGGCTCGGATATTTCATGTCAGAGCTCCGGGAGTTCGAGCTTCGGAAGGCCCTCGATCAAAGTCCGGAAGACCTCTTCCATCCGCCCGTCGGAAAGATCAAGAACCTGTATGGCATCCATCATGGGAGTGTCTGCAGTGTCTGCCTCTTCCAGTCCAAATCCCGCCATCGTGGCCAGTCCATCCGCCAGCGCGACAATGGCGGCCTCAATCTGGTAAGAGGGCGCCCGGGCGGGATTATTATGCCATCCGATCGGGATCCGGATCGAGGAGGGAAATCGCCAGAAATAGGACAACCTGAACCCCACAAAAGCGTGGCTTGCCCCAAAGAACTCCTCCTCAAAACGCCAGTCGGGAACAGCGGGGTCCCGGGCAAAAACATCGGGCATCCAGTCTTCAAAGTCGAGATAAAAAATGACCTTTCCGAAGTCGTGGAGTAACCCTGCCGTTCCAAGATCTTCCAGGGAACCCATGCGAAGGGTCTCTCCGAGCATCCGGGAGAGCACCGACACGGCAAAGGAGTGCTTCCAGAGCTTGAGCGTCCCGCGCCGGCTTTCGATCCGGTCGAAGATCGCCATGGAAAGAATGAGCCCCCGGAGACCGTTGATTCCAAGCAAAAGAACCGCTTCCCGGATCGATCCGACCTTTCCGGATCGGGAATAGTAGGGAGTATTGGCCACCTTGAGAATGCGGGAGGCCATTGACTGATCCTCTTCGATGATTTTTGAAAGCCTGACCATTGAAAGGTCAGGATCATCAAGGTAGGAGAGGGCCTTCTGGCTGATAGACGGAAGTGTGGGGAGGTGGTCGATAGAGGAAATTCGCTCGAAGAGCCTGTCCGTGGGAGGGCGGGGAGATGACTCTCGGGAGATGGGCGGAAAGGGATCAGAGCTCATGGACATCCTTTGAGGCGTTCGTCTGAACAGAGGATCCTTGCCCCACATGCCAAGGGGTCAGCCATCCGCTGAATGAGATTTATCCCTGACAAATGATTCTACGGTTTCCGAGAGGATCCGGTTAAATCGGGCGAACTCCTCAGGCATGACGCCGCTTTCCGGCGTCATATACAACAACCGGGAGCGACTCTCTTTCAGCCATTCCTCTCCCCATTTTTGCCAGTAGTCGGGAGCTGATGCTTCCTGGGTTCGCACATAGACCTCAAGGATACCCATTCTTTTGAGGCGCTCGAGCAGGGAACGGGTCGGAATTTCCCCCGCCTTGACCACCAGTCGCCCACTCGTATCGCGGACATCCATGCCCAGTGGCTCGGTCGGAATCTCGAAGTCTCCCGATAGATCAAGGCGCTGAACATGCAAGGCCACGGACATCTTTATGATTTCCCCTTTAAAAAGAGCAAAGCTGCTAGAGCTTCTCTTCCTCCATGACCATACCACCCTTCGAAGAGTCGTGACAAGAGAGGGTCTGGCGCGGGAGGCGCAATGGATCCCTGGTAGAGAAGTCCGTCCCGGAAGAGTGCCAGGGCGCCTCCAAGAATTTTTCTCCCATCCGACATCCGGTCTCCCTGAACCGGCTCTGAAAAACAGGTCCCGCCGGGAGGAGTGTTGGTCAGGATTACCGGAGGACAGAGACAGTCGAGTGCCTCTGTCGAAGGAATTCCCCATGCAGACAGAGCCTCGCCCAGCCATCCGTGAAGTCGCCCGTAAAAGCGGGGCCAGGACTGGCCCCGGGGAAAACTATCTCTCCAGGGAACAAAGAGTGAGAGGCAGAGATCTGTCCCGTGAAGAACGGCCCCTCCTCCGGTAGGACGTACCACGGGCCCTTCTTTCTGAATGGGCCAGTCCGGAGGAAGCGTCCCCGCCCAGGATCGGCCAACCGTCACGCCTGAATGGATCTGATAGAGACGAAGAAGGGGAATCTGCCAAAGCGAAGGGCGAGCGAGGATTTCCCGGTCCCGGTCCATGTGGAAACGGGCCGTCCCTCCGCGGTCCGAAAGAAGCACCACTCTCGGGAGACCTCCTTCCCTGAGACGGGTGGACATGCGTCTTCTTACAGGGAGCGGGGATCGGTGAGGACGGGATCCCGAGCCGCGTTAACCTCGTCAGGCCGGGAGACCGGGGTGCGCCGGGGGGCTCCCTTGAGAGCCTCGGGAGATTGTCTGGCCCTCTCACAGATCTCCCGAAAATCCCGGGCAAACCGGTCAAGGGTCTCCTTCGACTCGGTTTCTGTGGGTTCAATCATCAAGGCCTCGGGGACGATCAGGGGAAAGGAAACGGTGGGAGCATAATAACCCGCATCAAGGATCTCTTTGGCAAAATCCGAGGCATGGAGACCCATCGCAGAAAACTCCCGGGCCGACAATACGAACTCATGCGCACAGAGCCCCTCACCCTTCCGGGGCAGAACTCCCTCGAGCAGCGCCCGCAGATAGTTGGCGTTGAGAAGGGCGTAAAGAGAGACGGCCCTGAGTCCCTCCCGTCCCAGCATTCTCATGTATCCCAGTGCTCGCAGAAGCACAAGGGAGGAGCCAATAAAAGAGCGCAGGGGGCCAATCGATTCTTTCGGATTGTCAAGACGGAAACGGCCGCCCTCCTTAATGATCCGGGGCGAGGGAAGAAAGGGGGCAAGCTCACGGGTCACCCCGACCGGACCGGATCCCGGACCGCCGCCTCCGTGGGGAGTGGCCAGGGTCTTGTGCGTATTGATGTGGACAATGTCGAAGCCCAGATCTCCGGGGCGCAGAACTCCCATGAAGGCATTGAAATTCGCACCATCCATGTAAAGGAGAGCGCCAGCGGAACGGACAAGGGCAATCATTTCTTTGATGTTCTTCTCAAAGAGCCCGAGGGTGTTGGGCACCGTCATCATGACCATGGCGGTTCTGTTCGACAGAGCCTCCCGGAGAGAGGCAAGATCCACCCCTCCATCGGAACCCGAAGCCACAACCCGCACGGAAAATCCCCCCATGGCCGCGCTGGCGGGATTGGTCCCGTGAGCCGAGTCGGGAATGAGGATCTCGGTCCGACCGGAATCATTCTTTGCCGCAAAGTACTGGCGGGCGATGAGAATACCTGCAAGCTCTCCGTGCGCCCCGGCGGCGGGAGCAAGCGTCACCGCATCCATCCCCATCAGTGCAGCCAGACTCTCCTCACAGAGTGCGAGGGCCTCCAGGAGCCCCTGCATTCCCTCCGCATCCATACGGGGGTGCAGATCACGAAAGCCCGGGATCTCAGTGATCCGGTCCATAACCTTGGGGTTGTACTTCATGGTGCAGGAGCCCAAGGGGTAGAAATGGGTATCGACACCCCGGGAAAGGTGGGAGATGCGCGTGAAGTGTCTGACAACCTCGAGCTCAGAGAGCTCTGGAAGAGCCGGAGCTCCGCTCCGGAGAAGCGATTCCGGGATCTTTGCCTTCACCAAGTGAGGATCAGCTCCGGGCGGGTAAACACCTTTTGTCCCCCGGCGGGACTTCTCCCAAAGCGTTGGTTCCATTGGAGGGCGCTCCATGGCCATCCCTCTGCTTTCATTGCTGCTTGTCGCCTGCGTCATCGATTCCTTCTTCATTTATCTTACGTTCAGCGTTGTCCTAAAAATTCCCTCACAAGACCAACCGCCTTCTCGATCTCATCCTCCGTCCGAACCTCGGTGGCGCACCACAGAGAACGTCCTGCCCAGGCAGGTCCGAGCAGGGACTCAAGCGGAAGCCCCCCCAGCACTCCCCGCTCAAGAAGGAACTGGCTCAAGCTTTGGGCAGAGGGCTTCATTTCCAGGACAAATTCATGGAAGAACGGGGTGGCCGGATACACATTGCGCACACCCGGAATGGACGTCAGACGTCGTTCCAGCTCATGGGCATTGCTCCAGGATCCGGCTGCGGCCCGTGAGAGCCCCTCGGGCCCCAGGAGGGCCATATTCATGAGGGAAGCAATTCCCAGGAGAGTTTCATTGCTGCAGATATTGGAGTTGGCCTTTTCCCGGCGAATATGCTGCTCCCGGGCCTGGAGTGTCAGGACAAAGCAGGGGCGGCCTTCGGCATCCTTTGTGAGACCGGCCAGGCGGCCCGGAATGCGGCGCACATATTTCTTACGGGCCGTCATGAGACCAAGGTAAGGTCCTCCGGCAGAAAGAGGCAGTCCAAGGGGCTGCCCCTCTCCGGTGGCGATGTCCGCCCCCCATTCTCCGGGGGTCCGAAGGAGGGCCAGGGCATGGGGATTGGCATGCAGAATAAAGAGGGCCCCATTTTCATGAAGGTGGTCCGCCATGCCGGAAAAGTCATCGATCGTGCCGAAAAATGTCGGAATGGCTCCAACAAAACAGGCCAGATCTCCTCCCACGCTCTTCCGGAAAGCATCCGGGCCCGACTGCCCCTCCGTGAGTGGAAGAAGATCAATCTTGATCGACAGACCCTCAAGATAGGTATGCACGACCTCCCGAACAGAGGGGTCCAGACCTTCCGAAAGAAGGATCCGGGTCCGACCGGTCTCCCGAATGGCCACAAGAACAGCTTCGGCAAGAGCCGTGGCCCCGTCGTAGAGGGAGGCGTTGGAAAGATCCATTCCATAAAGGCGGGAGATCGCCGTCTGAAACTCGAAGATTGCCTGGAGCAGCCCCTGGGAAGCCTCTGGCTGGTAGGGGGTGTAGGAGGTCAGGAACTCCCCACGGCTGATCAGAGCCCCCGTAGCCGAGGGAGTAAAGTGCTCATAGGCTCCCGCCCCGCGAAAGACGACGGCCCGGGTCGCATCCTTATTTTTTTCGGCCAGCTTCGCAAACCAGCGAAGAAGAGCTCGTTCGTCCATCCCCTCTCCCAGCACCCCGAGATCGGGCACTCCCGGACGGGGGGTGGTCGATGGAAACTGGGAGAGAAGGTCTTCGAGGGCGTTCAGGCCGATACGGGCCAACATGGCACTTGTTTCTTCGGGAGTGTGGGGAATAAAGCCGGCCATGCCCTAGTGACCTCCTCCGGTGACGATCAGCTTCTGATAGGCCGCCTCGTCGGGGAGCGTTCCAAAAAGCTGAGGGTCGCTGACCTTGATCTCAAAAAGCCATCCCTCACCATAGGGATCCTCATTAACAAGACCCGGGGCATTCTCGATTTTCTCGTTAACCGCGACGACCTCGCCTCCCAGGGGCGCATAGATCGAAAAAGCCGCCTTGACCGACTCGATAATCGCCACTTCCCCGCCTTTTTCGACCTTCTTACCGATCTTGGGAAGCTCCACAAACACAACATCTGTAATTTCTTTCTGGGCGAAATCAGTGATTCCCACCTTCATGCGACCCTCCTGTCCCGCGGAGGCAATCCATTCATGGGTCGGGGTGTAGCGTCGTTCGGAACTCACGGTTTTACTCCTTTCAGATCTGTGGTCAAGGGTATTGGCAGCTCCAGTCAGAGACTGGGAGACTTAGGGATGGGGGATGCGTTGATAAAGGGGCGGGGATGCATTCTCGCACGATGGCGCTTTCCATGGATTTCGACGAAGGCCTCCCGGCCTTTTTGAAACTCCTGCCAGAATGGGCCGGACAGATAGGCCAGACCAAAACCGCCTCCCACCCGGGGAGAATGGCCGCCTGAGGTTACTTCTCCGACCCTGCCGCCACTCTCGCCGTCAAAAATGGGACAATGGGTCCGGGGGATGCCCCGATCCAGGAGAACAAAGCCGGAAAGCCTCTCACGGTTCACGTCGGCTCTGGCCGTGAGCATGGATTCCCGACCGGTAAAGGCAGCCTTCCGAAGGTTGACGGCAAAATCGAGCCCCGCATCAAAGGGAGTCCTTTCCCGGGTCAGCTCCTGGCCGTAGAGAGAGTATCCCATCTCGAGCCGAAGAAGGTCCCGGGCGCCGAGGCCAGCCATGACGAGTCCCCGGGGTTTCCCTTCCAAGACAAAGGTCTGGTAGTAGGGAAGAACAAGGGAAGGTGGCCCGAAGAACTCCCAGCCATCCTCACCTGTATATCCCGTCCGGCTGACCCAGAGGATCCCCCCTGAGGACGGGACCTGACGAACCTCCCGGCGAGCCATTGACTCAAAGTCCTTCCCCAAGAGGCGGACAATCTCTCCGGAACGGGGACCCTGAAGAGCCAGCGCCACCTGACCGGGAGACTGGTCTTCAAGGTCGATGGTGGACGGGAGCCTTTCCCGAAAGAAGGCAAAGTCCCCCTCGCGCGTTCCGGCATTGACAATGATATGAACCGTTTCAGGATCAAAGGCGCACGCGATCAGGTCATCGATGGCTCCGCCATTGTCGTCTGAAAGAATGCCGTAGAGGCTCTTGCCAAAGGGAACGGACTCCAGGTCGGAGGTCATGAGCCCATTGACAGCCTGTCGGGCTCCGGCACCCCGGACAATGAAGTGTCCCATATGAGAAATATCGAAAAGACCGGCGGCCTCCCGGACTCCCCGGGCCTCCTCGAGAATGGAGGTGAAGGTGAGCGGAAGCTCGTACCCGTGAAAATCTGTCATGCGGGCACCTTGACGAAGATGCTCGGCTACAAGAGGCAGCGGCAAAAGAGGATTCCTTCCGGTCCGGGTGGTTAAAGACTGATCAAAGAAGCTGTCGGGAAAGCGTCTTGAAGACCTTCTGATCGATATCGATGTGCGCCTTTGATTCAAGCTGGTTTTGGATGGCTTCCACTGTTTCGTTCTGGATTCGGGAGCGCTCGGAAGGAAGATCAGGGGCCGGCTGACCAGGAAGAGTGGCCAAAGAACCGATCGTCTGGGAGGCCCGGACAAAGAGCTGGGCTCGTTGCACAAGAACATCCAGCCGGACAGAGCGCTCGAAACTCCGGGCACTTTGATGGGTTTCCTTCAGGAAGGTGATATAGGCATCCTTTGAAAAAACAGGAGGAGTCCCGACCTGAAAAAAGGGTATCTTTGCAATTTCGTTGACGACGGTCTTGTCTGAAACGGTGATACCAAGGGATTTTCCTTCATCGATCCAGAGCTGGCGATAAATCATGTTGCGAAGGACAAGCCCGGGAAAATTCAGGTCCTTCAGAATTTTGGCCCCGAGATCTCCCCGAAGGAGCCTCTTGTAGTTATCCTTCATGATCAGATAATCACGGGAGTAATCCTTGGCCTTGATCGGAACTCCATCGACCTTCGCCACGACATCTCCCCCCGAAGATCCGCTCTGGGAGAATCCCCACCAGCCCATCGACAGGACGAAAATGCCTCCCGTCAAAAGTATGAGCACCCCGATCACTTTCGGGCGCTCGACGGCCTCTCTCCTGATCCATTCAAGCATGAATCTTCCTTCCTTCGGCTTCACACGAGACGGTCCCGATTCACGGGGGCCCTCAATCTCGTGCTTTTTGTTCACTTCATCGATTATGAAGGGACATTTTAAAACATTTTGACCCGGGATCTCAAACAAATAGAGAAAGGGACCGGCCTGAAGGAATCAGGGGAGGTGTGAGACGAAAAAACGGAAAGAGCTCCGGCCTGTTCCCGGAAGGAACAGGATTCGGAGCTCACCGGACCGGAGGGTCTTCGATAAAGGTCAGGCGACCGGAACTCCATTCGGGGCAAGGGGCTTGAAGCGGGCGGGATCCATCGCCTTATGGGCCGACTCTGCCATCACCTTTGCCGCAAGATTGTAGGCCTCGCTCCATGTTGCTGCGACTTCGGGAGTCCAGCCGGCACCAAGAAAGTGTTCCAGTGTCTTCATCAGACTCACACCCACCGCATCGTAGTGCTCGGGGCGCGTATCGTACTTGATGTGACCCTCTCCAAGGCGCTCAAGGTAAGGGACCAGAGCGGAGGGGTTGTCGATGTTCGTCGCGATATAGACCAGGGAGTTAAAGAGTCTCTCCTGCTGGGTCGACATCGTCTCGGGAAACATCTTCCTGACTTGTGGGTAGTGCGAAAACAGGTAATTGTAAAAATAGGTTGTCACCTGGGTGCCCAACCCCTTGATCGCCGCACCGTGTGCCTTGATCATCTCCGTGTTGATAGCCATCTGCGCGCCTCCTTCGGATGGTTCAGCCATCGTCTTGGTCTCCCGGCAGGAAACCAGACTCCATACCTCTAACCTTCACAAGGATACTGTGCCTCCGGAGCAACGAGTATGATCCCTATCATATAGAAAGATACCCGACCTTAGAAAAAGTTGATTCCCAGACCGGCCGTCACGAATTCCCAGGGAGTGGCCATCGTCCCCACCCCGTCTTCCCTGAAGCGGACATCAAGAAAAAACTGTCTCCGGTTTGAGAGAACGGAGTTGAGCTGGAGTCCTGCGTCAAAGTAAGTGTTATCGACTCCATTATTAAGAACCTGCCCGAAATCTCCTACAAGATCCAGGGAACCGATGGATCCGGAGAGAAGATTGATCATCAAACCCGAATAAAAAGGAAGGATATTCTGCGGGAGGGGTCCCGTTGATTTGGCGTTGGAAAAATAGTCGGCCCCCAGGCGAACGCCAACCCCGGGAGAGATCCAATATTGAAGCGTGATACCGCCTCCAAAAAGTAGCGTCCCGATAGCCCCCTGGGTGTTGACGTTATCCATTCCCTCCACCTCACCGGACAATCCGGGAGAGTTCGCAGCACCGGGTGACGCCAATGCCTTCATCGCTCCTGTAGCGATGAGAAAAACGGAGCAGATCAGGACAAGGGCGACTGTCCGCAGACTTCTCCTCAAACCCACGACATTCATTTTCCACCTCACTTGATTGCACTCCCGTTCATCTTATTTGGCTTTCTTTTTCTCTGCATAAGAAACACTGTCTTTATCGGACAATTTTTCGCGTTACAATAGGGCTCTCAGAAACAGCAAGCCACCCTTACCCAAAGGAGCCTCGATGACAATCGCTCCCGGTTTTCTTCGACAGGCAGGACTCGTCTCAGCACTTGTTTCCATGGCAGGGCTCTCCCCCTTCTTTTCGGGATCCTCCCTGGCGGCAGAGTCCACAAATCATGCTCCCTGGCATCACCCCAAACCCGTCGGGGTCCCCTTTACGGTTTACGGGGTCAACAACGTTCCTGATCTTCACGGGGATCCCATCCACGCAGATCTGGTTCTCTTCGTCGCCGGCAATCAGTTCATGGCAATGCCGGATCTCATCCGTGCATTCAAGCATCGCCATCCCAGCATTCACCACGTTTTTTACGAGACACTCCCCCCGGGAATTCTGGCGCGCCAGATCAAGGCCGGAGGACTGACGATCGGAAATCTTCACCTTCGCCTGGAGCCCGACGTCTATGAAAGCGGGAAGGCTCGTATGGCCCAGGAGGTACGGGAGAAGCTTATTGAGAAATCCTCCGTCACCCCCTATGCCAAAAACAAACTGGCCATTATGGTCCGGGCCAATAACCCCGCCCATATCCGGACCCTCTCCGACCTGGGAAACCCCGCACTCCGTCTCTCTCTTCCCAACCCCAAATGGGAGGGCATCGGAAAGCAGATTCGCGCCTCGCTCAAAAAGGCTGGCGGACAAGCGCTTGTGCACCGGATTTTTGTCACAAAGAGAAAAGATAAAACCACCTACCTGACGCACATCCACCACCGGGAAACCGCTGTCAGAATTCTTGATGGAACCTCCGATGCCGGAATCACATGGATCTCCGAAGTCCTCTTTCAAAAATCCATCGGGCACCCCATTGGTCTCGTCAGGATCCCCGACAACCTGAATACCGAGGCTATCTATGAAGCCGGTATCCTGAGGCACGCTCCCCATGAAAGGGCGGCCAAGGCATGGATTGCCTTTCTGGCGTCAGAAACAGCGAGAAAAATCTATGAGAAATACGGTTTTACCCCTGCCACCCGCTGAGGGCTAACATTGTCTTTTCACGTCTAACAAGAAGGAAGACAGCATGAAGCAAAAAAAGACGCTTTCCCGGACGTTCCTATCCGGCCGCATTTTCCTACTGACCCTTTCTGCACTCATGGGTCCCTCCATTCTTGGAGCCTTTACCCCCCAGGACGCCAGCGCCGCTGCTCCTGTAGTGGCCCCCTTCCCCCCGGGACTCTTCTTTCCCGTCGACAAGGGCTCCGCTCCTACCCTTCCTGGAGCCACTCTTGTTCCACAGTCTCCCACCTTCGTCTTTTCAGGAATTCCCGGATGGATCCAGGGCAAGAAGATCACCAATTCAATGGGGGTCACAATCCCTAAATATGAAATGCTTGTGATTCGAGGGTCAAAACTCTCCAAGGGAGATGTGGTTATTCCTCCGGGAGGCCTTTACTTCGACTCCTCTCCAGCCCGTGGGGAGCTCCCCATGACAGGCGCCAGCGACTTTTTCCTGGGAAAACGCTACTACTTTGTCAACTATGACGCCCGCATCCAGGTAAAAAGAAACGTATCCGTCTCCTCCGGCAAATTTACCGTTGTAGGGAACCACCTCTACACACTTCTCCTTCCCCCTCTTCCCAAGGTTGTTCCCGATCCCGTCGTCAATTGGAGAACCTTTGACGGAGTCTCCATTCGGCCATGGGCTCTGTCGGAGCGCTGGGAGCATCCCGATGCGGCTCACCCTGATCAACGCCCCATGACCTACCTCCAGGGTGTTATCCATTCGACTGACAAGGCTTCCATTACCTTTGCCTCCCTGACCGGAACATCGATCCGGTCGGAGTGGTGGGCTCGCACCCGCCTCTTTGAGGGCTGGGGCAAGACGGGACAGACAATCGAAAAGGACGGGACAGGTGTCCGCATTTCCGAGATCGATGAAAAGACACACTCTGTCACTGTCATCTTCCAGAAACATGGAAAGAAAGTGGCCACTCGCACACTGTCAGCAGTCAACAGCCCCACTCTTCCCGAAAGCCCATCGCTCCGGAAGAAGATGATTGCCATGGTCGGCTCCACAGCGGTTGTCCTCTGGCCCCATGATGCCATCACCGACAAGGGCGTTCACCTTTGGGTCTATGGCGGAGTGTCCCGCTGGAAGACAAACTCTTCTCCATTTAAGGCCGGTCATATGGCCTATTTTCCCATTGCCTGCCCCATTGCCCACCATATCGGCGGGATGATCTACAATACAAAGAGCCTCCGGATCGCACCGGGTCACCGGCTTGCCCTCTTCGGCGGCTATGCCACCCTCGAGGTTGTCTCCGTTAACGGAAGCACAGTAAAATTCAAGGTGACATCAGCGGCAGGGTCGTCTCCGGTCCTCTCCAAAAATGGCAATATTGATTCCGTCTTTGGCGAGGGACGTGCCGCCCACGGGATTCTTTCAAGCCTGGATACAACAGACCTTGCACTGGATAAAGATCTTTCCGTCAAAAAATAGACGGGATCCTTTCGCACCTCACGGGGAAGGAACCTCTTCCTTCCCCATATAGAAGGGAACCTCTTTCATGTTTGGATTCTTCTCTGGAAAAAACGAAATGGAACTCCACCCGACGGAGCTCAAGGAACGCATTGAAATGGGCGACGACATCGTCCTTATCGATGTGCGGGAGGACTGGGAACATTCCCGGGTCAAGCTTCCCGATGCCCTCCATATTCCCTTGGCCCAGCTTCCCCGAAAGCTTGCAGAAATAGATCGGGAGAAAGATGTCGTCGTCTACTGCCACCACGGGGCCCGCAGTCTGCAGGCATGCCACTTTCTCAAGAAAATGGGTTTTGAAAAAGTCAAGAATCTGACAGGGGGAATTGATGCCTATGCCCTCCATGTCGACAGAACACTTCCCCGTTACTGATGTCAGCGCCTCTGAAAAAGAACAAAAAAGCCCTCCATGAACGGAGGGCTTTTTTGTTATCATCAATCCAGCGACTACAAGGATGCCGTGCGCTTCTTTGAGTTAATGCAGCGCGCTGTTTTCTTCTGACTCCGAGGTCAGGGAGGCATTCAGAACCCGAGAACTTCCAGGGCCATGAAGGAACTTGGGGGGCGCTTCAAGACCCGCCATGGTGGGAAGACGTGTCAGGACATATGCATCGGGAACATGGGAGAGGTTCTCCTCTCGCACGCGCATCCGGCCATTCTCCGGAGGAATAATGACGTCGTACTCATTCGACTTCCAGTATCCCCGTGTCCGGCTCTCTACAAGTCCGATCTGATTGGTAATCCTGACCAGAACGGTTTCTCCGATGTCATATCCAAATGCGATGGGACGATGCTCCATTCCTTAATCCTCCTCATTTTCCCGAACACAGGAGACCTGCCTGGAGAAGGACTCCTCTCCGGCTTGCCAGCCTTCCGAAACACTTTTTATTCTCTGTTGATAGTACACATTTTCTCAGTCTTCCTTCAACCGTTTCCATCGTGGTAGAGTCAAGCATTAAAATTGTGTGTGTTATCACTGCCGGGATTTCTTCCCTGCCCCAAGGATACCGTGACCGACTCCTCGACGAGGACAGCTCCCCATGGACCTTCTCATCCGCCCTTCGCTCCTGAGCCTCAACGATCCTCTCATGGAAATCGATGGGCTCCTTTCTGGCTCGGGCCTTTCTTTTGCCCTTTTCCTTTCCCGGGACCATATGATCGTCGCCAATCATTCCTTTATCAAGCGATGGGGGCTTGAGCGGGCCTCTTTTCCAAGCTTCTCCCTAAGCGATCTCGCCAACAAAAATGCGGTAGACCTGACCGGAGAAACCAAAGGCCGATTCTGGACGTGGTTTTCTACCACCACCCCCGGACCCTCCCTGATCGTCCTTCCCGGGGAAACAGGAGGAGAAAGAATCCTCCTCCGTGTCCCCACAGCAAGGGCATCGGGAGACGATCCCTTCTTTCTCGAACTTCCGACAGAGAAGGCGGAAGAGGCTCAGAAGGAAGGGATACTTCTTCTGGCAAGCCGGATCAAAACTCAGGCGCGCACCATCATCCGAAATATTCAGGACGAGCTCCTGATCGAAGCCTTCTTCCGCACCGAGATTGCCCAGGATACACAGGCCTCAAAGGCGGAAGTTCTCCTCGCAAAAGCACCCTCCTGGTCTCCTGATGAACGCTTCTGGCGCATCCATCACGCCCCCCAGAACCCAAGCCGGCTTATGGCATCGATTCTTCCCTCTGAAGAGACTCAGACACTCTTTCCCTTCAGAAGAATCCAGTTTGCCCGGAACAGCGCCCAGGGAGGATACTGGGCTGACTTTCCCCTCCTTGCCAATCGCTCCTTCTTTGGGAAGATCCGACTCTTTCGACCTGAATCTCTGAAGCGGGAGCTTCCCGGACTCAGTCCCTTTCAGACGAAGGCCCAAGAGCTTTCGCGGGCCCTCTTCGACGTCCGGAGCAATGTGGGAGATCTTGATCCCGTCAGCAGGGAGCCCGAATCAGGCTTCCTTGATCGCCGGGAGGCCCTTCTTCTGCTCGAGTCACTGATCGAAGAGTTTCGATCGTCCGGGCAGGGGTTTGGAATTGTCGGAATCAAGATCGACTTGGCCAACCATGCGCTTCTCATGACAAAAATCAGAAGAATCCTTCGTTACTACGATGAGGTTGCCCACATTACCCCGCGCGAATACCTTCTCATTCTT
>JAJZCZ010000087.1 GCA_021828805.1 Nitrospirota bacterium
GAACACCCACCTCTCCGTCCCAGGGAGGGGGCTATCAGCAGATTCCCCCGTCCTCCCCCGCCGCCTCGTCGGCGTGCGGGGGGGCTCCCGTTTTGAATGCCATGGCCAACGCCCAGAACCAGTACATGAACAAAGCCTCCCGGGGCGTCTCAAAACACATGAGCGTCATGCAGGCGCTCGCCCAGCAGCTCGATATCTGTTCCAAGGATTTTCTGAAATTTGCCTTCGGGCTTTCGAATTCCCTTCCCACCTGGTCGATGCTGCTCGATCAGATTCTCGCCATGGCCTGTTCCATGGCGGGGCAGGCTCTCTACGACGCCCTCATGTGCCTGATCAACGGAGCGCTCTATGGAGCTCTGACGGGCAAGCCCTTTGGGTTCTGCGGCGGATACGTCATCAATGCGGGGGCCCAGGGGGGACTGAATGTCAATCCCCAGACGGGGCAGTTACAGGTGAGCGCGACGGGAACCAGCGGCAATTCGTCCGTCGGAGGAGCGGTGAGCGGACAGGCCACCCCCAATATCGGAACCGGAGCAAGCCCCACCCTAAATAATTCGACCTATAATGCGGGAACGACCTACGCGCCGGGCCAGGGAACGACGGGATCCTACGCCGGCGGGACCGATGCCCAAGGCGGACAGATTACCCCCTCGGACGGCGTGGCGGGAACGCTCCAGAAACTCTTTCAATAAGAGGTGAAAATGTTGAAAAGAAAAGGGACGTCCCTCGCTCTTCTTTTTCTGGCCGTCTTCGGCCTTTTGACCGGACGGCCCCAGACGGCCTCGGCCGTCGCCGGCTCCTCCTACTTCCAGTGTCTCGGCGTCGTCACTGCGGAAATGTCCGGGCTTCTGGCGGCGGGAGCCGCCGTTCCCTCGGCCATCACGGGATCCGTGACCGCCGCCCTCAACTTGAATCTCCAGTCCTACGTGCTGGCCCTGGGAAGCGAGATCTGCGCCCAGGGGTCCAATGTCGTGACGGGACTGGCCTCCCTCTCCGCACTTCTCTCCTCCGACCTTCACAATCAGGCCCGCCAGGAAGACGCGTCGCTCACCCACAAATTTCTCCTCGAGGAGCGGCTCCGGACGGAGAGAGATTTCGGGTCGGGAGCGGCGGTGTCGAACGTCTGCTCCCGGGGACTCGAAAGCCAGGCCGCCGGGGGAGTGATCTCCGGAGCGGCCCAGACGAGCCAAACGTCCGACTCGGTGGCCAATGCCTGGATGCAGCAAAAGATTCCAAAAACATCCGCCCTCGCCAAGATTGCGAGCCAACCCACCGAGAATTTCGACGCGACCAATCTGTTTGGAACCAACGATCTCGCCGGAGGCTCGACGCTCTCGACCCAACAGACCGCCGCAGCCCAGAACTATGTTTTAAACGTGACAAACCCTGTCCCTTACGTCGCCTCGTCTCAAGCCGCCACCAACACGTCGGGAGGACAGCGCCAGGCCGTCGCGAACCTCAGAAACCATGCGATCCTGTCCCTGGCGCGCCATGCGCTGAACGAGCAGATGGCCCTCCGGACGGCCCAGGGAAATTCCTCTCTCGTCGCCTGGCAAAATTCCCTGGCCACCTCGGCGGGTCTTCCTCCTCTTCCGGCCGGAACGACGGGAGTGAGCCTGATGAGCGCTTTGGGAACGGATGTGGCCAGCCGGTGGTCAAATCCGACCTGGCTTCAGGATCTTCACACGATGTCCTCAACGGGGGTTCTCCGGGAGACCGCCCTGGAGGAGGCCTTGGCGCTTGAGATCGACTGGCAATCCCTTCTTTCCGAACAGAGATCGGAAGCGCTCCTGGCCGCCATCGCGGCGAAGCAGGTGGGAATCCGGCGAACGGGTCCGTGACTTATGAATCGACTCGTGTCATCGATCATCCTTTCTTTTGTTCTTGTGGCGACGGCCGCAAAAGAGGCCGGGGCGGTGGCCGGCTCCTCCTTCTTTGCGTGCGTGGCCAACACCGAGATTACGGCCGCCCCGGCGACCGCAGCGACCCTGACGGCGGCCGCCCCCGTCGTATCGGCGATAGAGGCGGCCGGGTCGGGCGCCCTGGCGGCCGATTTGTCCTCGGCGGTGGCGGCGACGGTCGTCTGCGGGGGATCGACCCCCTGCGGGACGGCGGCCTCTCTCACGGCCTCGTCCGCGGCCTTTCCCGGACTCTATGCGTCGGCGGAGGCGGCCCTCGCTCCGATCGCGCAGGGGGCGGGAGGCGTGTCCACTGCGGCGTTCGGCGGAATGGGAATCGTCGAACCCTTCTCCGGTCCGGGGTATTGGATTCCCGTTGTGGGGGGGGTGATCCTCAATCTTGAGCCGTATGCCGTGGCTCTCCAAAGCGAAGTCTGCGCGGCGAATTCGAACATCGTGTCGGCTCTTGCGAGTCTGGCGGCCTCCCTCTCGGCCGATCTCCACAATACGACCCGGGTTCGGAACGGGGCTCTTGTCCACATGATGCTTCTCAAGGAGCGTCTGCGAGCGGAGAGAGATTTTCAGGCGGAACCATCGATCTGTTCCCGCTCCACCGAGGTCGCGAACAACGGTCCGACCCTTCTTTCGGCCGTTCAGACCTCGTCGACGATCAATGCGTCGCTTTCAGCCATCGATACCGGCCTCTCCTCCTCCACGATTCAAAAGAGCATGGCGTCCTGGCCGGTGCCCGATGCGGGGACGCTCTTCGGAGGAAATACGTCGCTCTCCTCCTCTCAGGTGTCCGATGCGATCCGGACGATTTGGCTCCTCACGCATCCCGACACCCATACCACGACGTCCGGATCCCTCTCCTCCCCCTCCACCCTCCTTGATCGCCAAGTTCTCTCCGCCCGAGCCAGCCTCGTCCGGCATGTTCTCACCTCACTCCTCTCTCAGCGGATCCCGCCGACGGGAGGGGAAAGTCTGATGAGCCGTCTCGACAAGCAGGTCCACGAGCGATGGGGAACATCTCAGTGGCTGATCGATCTTCATACGCTTCATCCGACGACCCTCCAGCGGGAAATCGCGATGGAGCGGAGCCTTCGTTCCGAGATCCGCTATCTCCGTCTGGTCTCGAAGCAGCACCGGGAGTCCCTGTTGGCGGTGATCGCGAGCCAGACAACAAAATGATTTGATTTTCCCGGAAAAATCTCTTTTCTCCTCCCCCTCACTTATTTTTAAAACTCTCTTGACATCGTTCTTTGTTTATGTAAAATCTTAATTCTGTAATTCATTAAATCTTCAATTAAGAAAACAATGAATTAAAGAAGGAGAAACCAATGATTATCGGGATCCTGAATCAAAAAGGCGGGGTCGGGAAAACGACCCTGTCCGTCAACCTGGCCGGTGCCCTCGCGAGACGAGGAGCCAAGGTCCTCTTGATCGACGCGGACCCGCAAGGAAGCGCTCTCGACTGGTCGGCCGCCAGAGCAGGGGATTCTCTTTTTTCCGTCCTTGCCCTCCCCCGCCCCGTCCTTCATAAGGAGATGGCCCGGATCGGGAAGGATTACGATCACGTTCTGATCGATGGTCCTCCTCGAGTCTCCGATCTCGCCAGGTCGGCGATCATGGCGTCGGATCGGGTTGTCATTCCGATCCAGCCCTCCCCTTACGATGTCTGGAGCGCCGGGGAGATCGTCAAACTTGTGGACGAAGCGAAGGTTTTTCATGAATTACAGAAAACTGTATTTGTAGTGAATCGCAAAATCGCAAATACGGCGATTGGAAGGGATGTGCGGGAGGCTCTGGCGGCCTATCCCTTTCCTGTCTTGACGGAGTCCGTGACCCAGCGCGTCATTTTTGCCGAGGCGGCCGCCACCGGACAGGCGATTTGGGAGATCGACCGGGAGGGGAGGGCGACCCAGGAGATCGAGGGAGTGTTGACGGAACTCATGGAGGGATGACATGGCAAAAAAAGTGGCCTTTACAGGAAAACCCAAATCAGCCGACGAATGGGTGGGGCAGGGGAAGGAGTCGACGACCCCGGATCCGCCCCAGGAAAAAATGAAGAGGCTCACCCTGGATATTTCGGAATCTCTCCACAGAAGAATCAAGATTGCCGCCGCCGGCCGGGGGGAAAAAATTGTCGAGGAGATCCGGAAAATTCTCGAGCGGGAGTATCCGGAAAACCCGAGAGAATAAGAACGGACGCGAGGGTCGACAGGGATCAATCGGATTTGATCCCTGTCTTTTTATGAATTACAGAAAATCGTATTTGTGGCCAATCGCCAAATCACAAATACGGAACAGAGATTGCGAGAGCGAGCCTCTCGCCACCAATATCCGTATCTATTCAGGGAGAAATTCACGACGTTCTCACTAATACCTTTTTCGATCTTCTCCATAAACGATATAATTTCGTCCGCGTCCCGCCGTATGTTTCCATGCAGGCCTGATCTTTGACAGGAACGGGTCTGAACGCATCTCGGAGGAGATGTAATTCCGTTCGTCCGGAGAAAGTCCAAGGGCGTCGGATACGATCTTATCCAGATCGTCAATCGCCGCTTCGAGTTCCTGAACCGCTGTCCTAGATTCAAACCGATCGACCGTGGCGAGGGACTGGGAGATATTTTTGGGAATAGGGAGATTTCGGAATCGGTCTTGGGTCGGAAGTTTTCCCTCCGAGATGTTCATCTTAACAACCCATTCGATCCATCTCAGAAAATCTGGATCCCGGACGGCTATACGAAATGGCTTCCCGTCCTCAGTAGGGATCGGCTGATTTTTGAAGAGTCCTTTTGAAAAGGTCAGTTCTAGTATGTCTTTAGAACATTTGATCTGAATATCCTTGGAGTCCGTCTCTGAGGGCCACCCTCCGAGAATTTCGATAGTCTTTGACCCAAGTAGGTCGGTCCGCGTCTTCAAAGGATCCGAGTGAACCCCATCCCCGCTCAAAAATTGTTCCAAGACCCTCTCTCCCAAGGTGATTTCTTCATCCAGGCCAATGATGCGGATGCCAACCTTGTTCAATTTTTCGACCAGGTCATTGTCGATCGTTTCAGGAACCGGGATCAGGCAGATGGCCCGAGAAAACCAATGTGTTCTGAAACTGTCGGACAAGCTCCCAGATCGGTGCAGTTTTGACATATACCACTGAACAATCCGGCTCAAGACATAAACATTCAATGGAAAATCTTGTTTCAACTGAATGAGGTATGCGGTGTTTTGCAACCACCCGGAGTCCGGGTGAGGAGAAACCGAAGGACCAAGAGAAATTTCCCTAAAAGCAAATGTTCGCAACCGATCAATGAGGCTCTCCCAATCGTAGAATCGACGGCTATCCACTGATTTGCGGTCGCCGTTCCATGTTCCGATCGGATCTCCTTCAACGCCCCCGGGAAACGCATGAGCCCCTTTGAAGACGGGTGCCCCATCGGAATCGTTTAGGGACTTGCCTCCGATCTTGACCCCGTATCCCAGAATAGGACAAAGATCCCATTCTCCCTCTTCGCCTTCGGGTATGGTTCTGGACCGTTTCGATTTGTCCTTTCGATTGCGCCAGGCTTTGTCCAGAAGGGATGAGAGTCTTGGAAACCCGGACAGTTTCTCAAGCAAAGGAATATCCATCGGTTTGACCTTTGTCAGGATCGCATTGGAATCCGTCCCTTCGGAATCATCTTCCTCCTCGTCCGGTGAGTCCTCTTTGGATTCCTCCTTCGGAAGATAATTTGTCAAGAGAATGTTTTTTCTCTGGACAGAAACTCGCATTGCCAAGTCCATCCGGACGACTCCTGTTTCCTCGTCAATACATCCTTCATGAACGGTCGTGATCGTGACACTGTCCTCTTCCTGGGCGGGAGTCTTCTCTATAATCAGAATGCAGGTGACGATATTCGATCCGTGGAAGATGACGTTTCCGGCCAGTTCGAGGTCGACAATTTCCCGAATGCGGTATTTGAGGATCAGATCTCGGAGTTTTGAGGCGTATTTGGCTTCGGTAATGGACAGAGGGAGAGATGAGTCAAGT
>JAJZCZ010000013.1 GCA_021828805.1 Nitrospirota bacterium
GGAAGATTTTCGACAGTCCCGGCGCTCCTGCCTTTTCTCAGGAACACTGGACCCATGTGCGGCTGAACCCGGAAGTTCCGCTCCAGGTCGACGCTCTCCGGATCCTTCGTCCGCCTTCCTCCTGCACGCTCCTCCACGATCCGGAGGACTGCCCCTCCTGCGAGATGCGTCTGACCCGGGGACTGCGGGAGATCCGCGGCCCCTTCATGGAGGGGTTTTCCCTTCCGGACTGCGAGGAGTTCGAACACTGGATGACAGGAGTGCGGGAGGAAATTCAGGTTCGCGTCCGCTGGAGCACGGACCGGCTCATCCGCCTCTACGAAAAGCGCGGCACACCCTTCGAGGCCCTCGCCGTCCTCGAAGGGGTTCTCCGGATGGATCCGCTCGACGAGGGCTGCCACGGACGGATGATGCTCCTTCTGGCCGAGACCGGGAATACGATAGCGGCCCTGGCCCAGTACGAGATCCTCCGCAAGGAGCTCCGGGATCAGCTGGGACTTGAGCCCTCCTCCGAGATCCGCGCTATTTACGACAAGATCCGCTTGCGTTCACCGGAACGCGAGCTTCCTCGTCTCAGCGAACGGGGAGCGCTCTTTCCGGAGAATTTCTTTTCCCCCGAATGGCGACCGGCAACAGCTCTGTCTGTTGAGTTTTCGGAGGAGGGGGGGGATGAGGCCGGGGCGCCCTCCCCGGAGATCCGGGAGGCGCTCGCCCGGGCCGCCCGGATGGCGGAGGATCTCGGAGGCGTCCCCGGACGGCGGGAGGCCCACTCTTTCCTTACCTGGTTTGGGATCTCCGGACAGGCCGAAGGGGCGGCGCGACGGGCCGCCCGGACGGCGCTCGCTCTCCGGAAGATTGTGGAGGAGATGCAGGACAAAGCCCGACAAAGGATCTCGATTGCCGTGGGGATCCATGCGGGAAGAATCCTCCGGAGTGCCCCCGACACCCCTCCGGACCCCACCGGAACGGTTTCGAGAACAGCCCTGGCGCTTTCGATGCAGGCCGGGAGCGGTGAGATTCTGGTGTCGGCAGAAGCGGCCCGGCTCCTCAGGGGGCAGTTTCGTCTCGGGGAGGCGGGCGAGTTCCGGATCCTGGGTCGGAGGACGAAGGGCTACACGCTCCGGGGTGAGGCCGAAGCGGGAAATGAGCCCAGAGCCGGACATCTTTTCGGCCGGGACTCGGAACTCGGAACTCTCGAAGAACTCTGGAGACAAAACAACGGGGCGGTGGTCGTGGTGGAAGGCGATGCGGGCATCGGCAAGAGCGCCCTGGTCCGCTCCTTCGTCGCCTCTCCCGTCGTCCGGGAGGGTCTTCTTCTCACGATCGAATGTTTCCCCCAGTTCGTGGACAGCCCGCTTTACCCCGTCGTCCGTTCCCTCCGGGGATCCGCGGAGATCCCGGAGGAGATGGATGCCGGAGAGGCCTATCCTCGCCTTCTCCTCTACGTCCGCTCCCTCAGCCTTCCGGAGGAGCGCACCGCCGTCGCCCTTCTGGGAAAACTCTTCTCTCTTCCTCCCCTTCCGGAGTTCCCTCTTCCGGCGATCTCCTCTGCGGAGATCCGGGAGGAGACCATGAAGCTCCTCCTCTCCCTCCTCTTAGCCCGATCCCGGAAGAGGCGCGTTCTTTTTCTCGTCGAGGATATCCACTGGACCGATGCCGCCACGGGGGACCTTCTCCGTCGCCTCCTCTCCGACCCCCTCTTCACGAGACGGATCTTCTTCCTGGTTACGACCCGTCCCGGAGAGGACCCGCCCTGGCTCGGCACCCTGCCGGATCGCACGGCGATCTGCCTTCCCCCTCTCGCCGCATTGGACAGCCGGGCCATGATCCAGTCGCTCAACGCCACCGGTTCTCTCCCCGACGCCGAGATCTCCCGGATCCTCGCCGCGGCCGACGGCGTCCCTCTCTTCCTCGAGGAGTTGACCCGCGAGAGGCTCGAGGCGGCCGGAGGGAGCGGATCCCTCCTTCTTCCCGGGACCTTGTCGGAGGTTCTCGCCTCCCGCCTCGACCGCCTCGAAGAGTCCCGGGTCCTTCTCCAGCGGGCCGCGGTCTACGGGCGGAGCGTTCCCATGGACCTTCTTCGCGCCCTCTCCCCCGAACCTCCCGAGAGGTTCGACGCCCTTCTTGCCCGGGCTGTCCTGTCGGGCCTCGTCTCCCTCGACCCCGCGCCCGCCGGAGAACTCTTCTGTTTCCACCACGCCCTGATCGCCGAGGCTGCCCTCCAGACGCTCCCTCTGTCCCAACGAAAGCGTCTTTACCGGCAGATCGCGGAGACCCTCCGGGACCGCTTCCCCGAACGCGCCGCGGCGACCCCGGAGCACGTGGCCCTTTCCTTCGAGGCGGCCGGCGAGTTCCCTCTGGCCCTCCCGTGGTTCGAGAAGGCGGTCGCAATGGCCCTTGCGCACGGATTTCTTTCCGAGGCCGCCCGCTTCTCCCGGAAGGCGCTGGAGACGCTCTCTCTCTGCCCTCCCTCTCCGGAGCTCAAGGTGCAGGAGATCCGACTCCTGATCGGACTGGGAACCCTTCTGTTCGACCTGGAGGGCAATGGAAGCCCCGAAGGGGAGGCGGCGATCCAAAAGGCCTGCTCCCTGATCGATTCCAAAACGGAGTTGACGGAGGAGACCTTCTACGCCTTTTACAACCTCTGGGCCTTCCAGTACGAGAAAGTCGATCTCCGCTCCTTCCGCGACCAGGCCGACTTCCTTCTCGGGCTGGCCGACCGTAGCGACCGCCGCGACTTCCGCATCGCCGCCCGCTATGCCGACGGCAGCACCGCCTGCTGGGAAGGCCGGTTTCCCCACGCCATCGCCGCCCTCGACCGGGTCCTCGCGATTCCGGAAGAGACCGACGTCGGCCCGGAGGCGCAATCGATCGTCCGGGAGGCTCTGGACTACAAGCTCTGGACCCTCTGGTTTTTGGGCCGCTACCGGTCGGCGGGGCTTCTGGCCGACACACTTCTTGCGCGACTACGCTCCTCCGATGCCAACAGAAAGAAAGGCCACCTCCTGACCTTTGCCATGGTCCTGTACCGCTACCTGAGGTTGTCCGACCGGGTCCTCGAGATCGCCGGCGACCTCGAGCAGGCGATTCATGCCATGAAGGTCCAGGTGTGGTCCGCCGCGGAGCGGGCGTTCCGGGGCTGGGCGATGGTTGAAAACGGCGATCCCGGCGGACTTCCCCACGTCCTTCAGGGGCTGGCTCTGGCCCGGAGGTACCACCCGATCGCCGAGAACAAGTACCTCTCCCTGCTCTCCGAGTGCTGGCTTCGCCTGGGGGAGCCCGGGAAGGCCTGTGAGGTGGCCCTGTCGGGGCTCCAGTTCTCGGAAAAGTCCGGGGCCCTCTTCTACGACGCGGAACTCTGGCGCCTGAGGGGAGAGGCGCTCCTCATGGAAGGCTCGCGCGAGGAGGCCCGAAGAAGCTTCGAAACCGCGATCGGCATCAGCCGGAGGCAGGGGGGGAAGGCCCTCGAGCTACGGGCCCTCTCAAGCCTTCTGCGGCTCTTTCTCTCCGGGAAAGAAAAAAGCCGGGCCCGGGAGCTCCTGCCCGACCTTTCCGGGATCCTCGACGACCCCGAGTCCGATCCCTCCCTCCCCGATATCCGGGAGGCCCTCGATCTTCGGAGCGCGATTTGATGAAAACCATGAAAGACTTCCGCTTTCTGGAGACTGCGCAGTCTGTTCTGGTGTCCGTTCGGGGTCAAAAATGATCACAATCCTTGCAATGTGGCCCCCTGTCGATTGACACAGGGCGTTGGTATTGGCTAAAATCGAACACTGTTAAAGCGTCGTTGCGGGGCTCAAGTCCTGCCTTCGGCACCATTTTTCCTCCACGCCGGAATTCCGGCGCCTCTTTGCGAAAAGACCCCGCAAATGACCCGTGTGATCCAAGAGATTCGGCCCTTTATACCTTCTCCCCCACCCCTTTCAGGATTTCGTCCTTGATCGAACTTGTGACCTCTGTACACCCCGTTCTTCCCGACCGCTGGGAATCTCTCCTGGCCGCCGACCGTGAGGAGCTCTTCCGGATTCTCTACGAACGCTCCTTCATCCACCGGCCCGACCGGCCCTTCACCCTCTCCTCGGGAAAGACCAGCCCGGTCTATGTCGATTGCAAGAAGACGACCCTGGGACATTCCCGGGCCCAGTTTCTGATCGGTGACCTCCTTTACCACCGGATTTCCCGTCTGGATCCCGATGGAATCGGCGGACTCACTCTGGGAGCCGACCCGATCGCGGTGGCGACCTCCCTGGTGAGCGGTCTTTACCGTCGCTCCATTCCATCCTTTGTCGTCCGCAAGGAGACCAAGGGCCACGGGACAAAAAATCCCGTCGAGGGGGATCTGATCGAGAGGGCCCGGGTGGTGGTGGTCGAGGATGTGGTCACCACGGGAGCGTCCGGAATGCGGGCGGTCGATGTGTGCCGGGAGTGCGGGTACGAGGTTCTCGAGGTGGTGGCTCTCGTGGACCGGGAGGAAGGGGGACGGGATCGCTTCACGCAGGCGGGAGTTCCGTTCTTCTCCTTTTTCACCCTGTCGGATTTTCTGGCCCACGACCGGGAGATCCGGTCGGTCTGACCCGGGAACTCCCGTCAGGATCTCTTTTCCGCCGTCCCATATTTCACCTCCAGAATTCTTTTAAATGTCTCGCGCCCGGAGAGTGTGGACGGCGACTTTCATGAGACGCCGCTGATTTTTTTTTGGCGACTTCCGGAGGTGTTGACCTCTGATTTCTCCTGGGGTATAGTGTTCTTTGCCAATAAGTCCAATTTTTGGACCACAAGAATCCGGAATCATCGGAAACCTACGACGCGGGGGTTGCTATGCCTTACAAGATGGGTTCCTTCAATCCGACCGATGCAAACTATGCCAACATGACCCTGACGGTTGTCTTCGTCATCCTGGCGGGAACGGCTCTTCTGACGGCCTTCACCATCATGAAGACCTTCGAAAAGTAAAAAAAGCGTCACCCCTTTTGGCCTCCGTACCCCGGAGACTGAAGGGATGAGTGTTCCGGGGTCTCCCCCGGTTGCGACACCATTTGGCATTATTCTGATACATACATTCCTGAGGGCGGGGTTCTCCCTGATCCGGGCCGGAGTCGGTCGGGGTCAGGGCCTCCCGCCTTTTTTTTCCCTGCACTCCTGAACCGTTCGGGAAGCCTTGAAAAAATTCCTGCTGTTCTCTCTTCTCATCCTTCTTATCCTTGGAGCCGCCTCCGGGGTGGTTGGATATTTCGCCTACCAGAAAATCGTGGCGGGGATTCCCTCCGTCGACTTTCTTCGCCATTACGTCCCCTTTACGACCTCCCACATCTATGACAGAAATGGCCAGAAGATCGGCTCCTTTTACAAGGAGCGGCGTGAATATCTTCCTCTGGGGCGTATTCCGCCGCTGATGGTGCACAGCATCCTGGCGGTGGAGGATGAGCATTTCTATGAGCACGGGGCGCTGGCCTATGGCTCGATTATCCGGGCGGCTCTCTCCGATGCCCTGGCGGGCTATCTGCGGGAGGGGGCCAGCACTATCACCCAGCAGCTGGCCCGGAACATCTTCCTCACCCACAGGAAGACCTTTATCCGGAAGATCCGGGAGGCTCTTCTCTCCTACCGGATTGAAAAGGTTCTCACCAAGGATGAAATCCTCGAGCTTTATTTAAACCAGATCTATCTCGGGGAAGGGGCCTATGGCGTCTCCGCCGCGGCCCATACCTACTTCGGCAAGGACCTCTCCGACCTGACCCTTCAGGAGACGGCGATGATTGCCGGGATGATCCGCTCCCCCATCGAGTTTTCTCCGCTGCTTCATCCCGAGGCGGCCAAACGGCGGCAACTGGTGGTTCTCCAGCGCATGGTCCGCGTCCATTTCATTACGGAGGCCGAGAAGGTAAAAGCTTACGCGGCTCCCCTTGAAATCGTCCCCCCCTCTCACTCCGCAAGTCCCAGCGCCTATTTTCTGGAGTTTGTCCGCCAGAAGCTCGAGCGGGAGATGCCGGCGAAAAAACTCTTTGGAGGAGGGCTCCGGATTTTCACGACCCTCGACCTCCGGATCCAGATGGCCGCCAATCAGGCTCTTCGCAAGGGACTCCGGGCGATCGACCGGCGCCAGGGTTTCCGCGGGGCGATCCGGGTCTTAAAGCCGCGGGACCTCGTGGCCCTTAAAAACAAGACGGTCGTTGGCGCCACCGCCCATGATCTTGAGGATCTTGTGGGGAAACGGGCCGATGCCACGGTTCTTTCCGTTTCTTCCAAAGAAGCCTGGGTCTCCGTGGACAAACGCTTTGGCCGGATTACCCTCGATCATGCCCAGTGGGCCCGGACCATTCTTACACGGCCTGAAATCAACCGGGGACGCAAGGTTTTAAACCCCTTTTCGCTTGAAAGGATCCTGAGGCCGGGATATGTCGTCCGGGTCCATGTTCTTTCCTCCGTTCACGAGAAAAAAGGATGGATCTTCGAGGGCTCCCTCGATCAGGTGCCTCTTGTCCAGGGCGCTGTGGTGGCGCTCGATCCCAAGACGGGGGGGATCCTGGCGATGGCGGGGGGATACAGCTTCGCCCGGAGCAAGTTCAACCGGGCCGTTCAGGCTCTGAGACAGCCGGGGTCGGCCTTCAAGGTGATCGACTACGGGGCGGCCCTTGAGAAGGGCTATGCGCCGGGCTCCATCTTAAATGACTCTCCCCTGGTCTTTTTTGATCGCATTCACCATCGTGTCTGGCGTCCCAAAGACTTTGAGGCCGGCTTTCTGGGACCGGTTCCCATGAGAAAGGCGCTGGCCGAATCGATCAACCTCGCCACTATCCGCCTTGTTCGCCGGGAGGGGGTGGGGTCGGTGATCGGATTTGCCCGGCGGCTTGGGATAACCACCCCGCTTCCGCATGATCTGACCCTGGCGCTGGGCTCGGCAACCGTCAAGCCGATCGAGATTACCGGGGCCTATTCTGTGATTGCCAACGGAGGGGTACGAGAGACGGTGCACTCGATCGACCGTGTCTTTGACAACCGGAAGACCACCATTTACCGCTTTGTTCCCGAGGCCCGCCCCGTCTACGATCCCGCCTACAGCTATCTGATGATCTCGATGATGGAAAGCGTCATCAAGGAGGGGACGGGCCGGGATGCGCTCTCGCTGGGGGTCCTTCTCGCGGGAAAGACGGGGACGACGAACAGCTTCAAGGATGCCTGGTTCATCGGCTTCTCTCCTGACATTGTCGTGGGGGTCTATACCGGCATGGACGACCATCGTTCCATGGGGAGAGGGGAGTATGGGGCCAAGGCGGCTCTTCCAATCTGGATGGATGTGATGCGGACCTCCCTTCCCTTCTTCCCCGGCAACCATGTCTTCAAGATTCCGGATGACATCGTCGATGTCCGGATCGATCCGGAGACAGGGCTGAAGGTTCCTCTTACCGCCCAGAAATTCGTCGTCGAGGAGTACAAGAAGGGGGAGGAGCCTCCCGCCGAGTCCACGACGGGCGCGCCCCCCCCGGATGCCGGCCTGTACAATCTCGACGGGGCCCCCTGACCCTCCCTTTCCTCCCTCTCCTGAGATTTCTGAGCTCCCTTTGGCGCCTTTTCCTGACTCCTGTTTCCGCCTCGCCTTTTCGAGGGAGAGGCGGTATCATTTTTGGAGGGGAGGCGCCGGAGCTGTGAGCTTCTCCAGCCTTTTATGATCTGAAACCCGACCGGGAACTGCAAAGAGGGAGGGAGGAACAAAGATGAAGGAAGACGGGAAGACATCGGACAGGGGAGAGCGTTCCCCGGAGGGAGGCGATTCCGGGGATCTGGCCCGGGAGATCCGCCGGCTTCTCGAGGTCAGCGATCAGCGGCTCGAGCGGATCGAGGCCGAAGTGCGCGAGATGGACGAGCGCAATCGCCGGGCCTACGAACGTCTTGCGGGGACGCTCTCGCCCAGCCGGAGGGAGTGGAGCTTCATGGCGGGAGGGGCCGTTGTGGTGGTGATTCTCCTGACACTCCTTTTCTTCACCCTCCCCCGGTCCGGACAGCGGCCGGCGGCGCCGGTCTCCTCCGGGCTCGCCCGTCCCGACCAGATGGGAGAGAAGGAGCGGTATGTCTATTTCGTGGGCCGCTGGTACCTGGGTGTCCGCGACCGCATGTCCACCTCGGAGAGAAAGTTCCTCGAAAATTACTTAAAGCCCTTCGACAACATCGATGCCGATCTGAAGGCGCGCAAGGAAGCGGGGCTCTAGCCGGCCACGTAACGCCCTGGCGGTACCCTCATCTGGTGTCACCTCTTGCCTTTTCCCTTTCTGTAAACTCCCGTCCCCCCTGCCTCCAGAGAGTCGCAACTAGCGCGATGCCGACGACGTTCGGGGATCGGCGGGGCGCGAATGGCTGTTGACGTAGGCGGCCACATCCCACGCCTGCTGGTCTGAAAGGCTCTTCCCCTTGGAGAGCGGCATGTTCATCCGGAGAAAGCCGGCCAGTTCCCGGACGTTCGAGAAGCCGGCGCCCCGATTGTAGGAGTGGGGGCCCCAGACCGGAGGAAAGGCGACCTGACCGAGGTCTGCCTTGGTGCCCTGGCCGTCGAGACCATGGCAAAGGGCGCAACGGGCTTCGAAGAGGACCTTGCCCCGGTGGAGGCTGGGGGTCCTGTCGGGCTTGGGAAGACGGACGATCCCCTGTCCCTTGAGGTAGAGGCCGATGGGGGCTCCCCGGGAGACCCAGTAGGCGTAGGCGACGATGGCCTTCATGGTGTCGCTGTTCGCGGGCGGCGGTGTGCCGTTGAGGGAGAAGCGGAAGCATCCCTGGATCCTCTCCTCGAGGGTGTTGACCTTGTGGTTCTTGGACCGATAGCGGGGATAGGTCCCGACGGCTCCCCAGAGGGGAGCGCTGTAGGGTTTGATCCCCCGGTCGAGATGGCAGGATTCGCAGGTCAGGTCGTTTCCGACATATTTTTTGGCGTACAGGTTCGTGTGGATGAAAATGAGCTCTCCCTTGCGGATCAGACGGCCCATCGGCCCGTCGGGAAGGGATCCTTCGGCCGGGGGAGCAAAGAACTGGAAGTTCTGGTTTCCGGAGGCCAGGGCCTCAGAGGGCCCCAGGGCAACCGGAAGCGCGAGGGAGAAGAGGAAGACGAGGACGGACCGGAGCCTCCCCGGGGGTGTCGAACCGATAGTCATGGACTGTTGGCCTCCTTCTTTTCCGGGATGAGCCGGAGCCTGTCGGGCGAGTTTTTAGGGGAGATCGTTCCGTAATCCGGAGGGGTGAGGCTTGCGAAGTACTGCGCCACCGCCTTGATCTCCCTGTTTTTGAGCTTCGAGGCGATGCCCCGCATGAGACCTTCCGGATCGTCTTTTCTGTCGACGACGGCGAAGCTCTTGATCTGCTGCATCAAATAGGTCTTGCTCTGCCCGGCGATGTAGGGAAAGTTGGGGGGAATGCCGCGCCCGTCTTCGCCGTGGCAGAGAATGCAGGCCGGAATGTTTCTGTCCCACAGGCCCCGTCGGGCGATGCGCCGGCCGAGGGAGCGCAGGGAGGGGTCGAACTCCGAGGGGTCGTGGAGCTTGGGTGTGCGGACAGTCGAATAATAGAGCGCGACCGCACGGATGTCGCTTTTTGAAAAGTTTCTCACGACCCGGGCCATGAAGGGGGAAAAACGGGTTCCCTTCTGGACGCCTCGGATTTCCCGGTAGATATAGGTCGCGGTTTGCCCGGCGATCCGGGGGATCCCCACCGAGGGCATGCCTCCGCCGTT
This sequence comes from Nitrospirota bacterium, assembly GCA_021828805.1. Classification (GTDB taxonomy): domain Bacteria; phylum Nitrospirota; class Leptospirillia; order Leptospirillales; family Leptospirillaceae; genus UBA4572. The sequence continues at coordinate 9,713 of JAJZCZ010000013.1, forward strand.
GATCCGGTGGCATTCGGCGCAGGCGGTCGACCCGGAAAACCCGTTTCCCTTCATCGCGATGAGATGGCCCAGGGAGATCTCCGCCGCCTGGCCCCCTTCCGCCATCGCCCGGGGAGTCCCGCCGGGACAAAGAGTCAGCACGGCAAGGGCGAAGAGGGCCGGAAGAAGAAGCGGTCGCCTCCGGGCGGGCGAGAGCATGTTCCGGAAAGAGCGGGGGGAAGAGGGGTCCATCGAGATTTTTCCTGACCACAGATCATGGCGTCCTATTCCGGTTAAGTACCGGACCATCGTGCCTCTCATTATCGAATCTCCCGGACAACTCTGCAAGACGGGGGAGACTGCCTCTCCCTCCGGCGGCGATCCGGTGGCGAACTAAAGACGCCTTCCGGAAGGCGGGGCGTCTTGAACGTCCTGAAAAAAATCCGCATAATCTGAACGTGGTTCCCCATCTTCCCTTCCTTAGTGTCCGGACGATTCCTGACGCGCCTCTGTTCGCTCAAGTCGGTGGCATTTCAGGATATTTTTATGACAAGATTCCTTTTTGGTTCGGGAGGAGACGACGATGGGAAAGGCCATATTGACCCTGAATGGCGACAACAATTTTTGTGGAAAATAGGTGATCGATGGCTGTACGTATTGGTATCAATGGCTTCGGACGAATCGGGCGCCTGACCTACCGGGCCCTGATTGAAAAAGCACCCACCTGTCGTCTCGGAGAAATCGAGGTGGTCGCGGTCAATGACCTGAGCGACACCGTCCACCTGGCGCATCTTCTCAAGTACGACTCGGTTCACGGGGCCCTGAAGCACATTGTGACCGTTGACAAGGACCGTATTCTGGTGGACGACAAGCCCCTCCGGGTCTATGCCGAGAACCATCCCTCGAAGATTCCCTGGGAGGAGATGGGCGTCGATCTGGTCATCGAGTCGACCGGTCGCTTCGAGGACCGGGAAAGCGCGGCGGCCCATCTGAAGCAGGGGGTCCGGAAGGTGTTGATCACCGCTCCCGCCTCCGGGGCCGACTGTACGCTGGTCATGGGGGTCAACGAGACAATTTTTGATGCCTCGAAGCACACGATCATCTCCAACGCCTCCTGCACCTCGAACTGCCTCGCCCCCGTGGTCAAGGTCATCCACGAGGCCTTCGGCATCGAGCGCGGTTTCATGACCACCGTTCACTCCTATACGAACGACCAGCGCCTTGTCGATCTTCCCCACAAGGATCTTCGCCGGGCCCGTGCCGCGGGTCTTTCAATGATCCCGACGACCACCGGGGCCGCCAAGGCGATCAGCCTTGTGATCCCGGAGATGGAAGGCCGCCTCGACGGGACCTCCGTGCGGGTTCCCACCCCCGACGTCTCGCTCAATGACCTCACCCTGGAGGTGCGGGTTCCGACGACGGTGGCCGACGTGAACCGCGTTCTCGAGGAGGCCGCAAACGGCCCCCTCAAGGGGATTCTGGCCTATACCAATCTCCCTCTGGTCTCGATCGACTACCGGGGCAACCCGCATTCCGCGATCATCGACGGGCTCTCCACCCGGGTCGTCCGGGAGAAAATGGTCAAGACCCTGGCCTGGTACGACAACGAATGGGGATATTCGTGCCGTGTGGCCGACCTCGTCACGTATATCTGCAACCATTTTTCCTGACCCCGGAACGGGGTGCGGAATCGCTCCCCGTGACACAAGATCGATCCTCTCCCAGGGTTTTCCGGGAATAACGGAGGTGTAATGGAGCGTTCCAAACGGTGCGTTGACCAGATCAATGTGAAGAACAAGCGTGTCTTTCTCCGGGCGGACTTCAATGTTCCCCTTGACGGAGACATGCACATTACCGACGACCGCCGGATCCGCTCCTCTCTCCCGACCATCAACTACCTGATCGACGAAGGCGCCCGGGTTGTTCTGGCCTCCCATCTCGGCCGGCCCAAGGGGGCTCCCGACGCGCGTTATTCCATGGCTCCGGTGGCGAAGAGGCTCTCCCGCCTTCTGTCCAAGGATGTGCGCTACACCGGAGAGCTTGTCGGTCCCTCGGTGGAGCGGGAGATTGAACGCCTCAAGCCCGGAGAGGTTTTTCTTCTTGAAAATCTCCGTTTCGACAAGGGTGAGGAGGCCAACGACCTCGAGCTGTCGAAGAAGCTGGCGAACCTGGCCGACGTCTATGTCAACGACGCTTTTGGCGCCGCCCATCGAAGCCATGCCTCGGTCGTGGGCATCACCACCTTCATCAAGGAGCTCTCCATCGGCTTTTTGATGAAAAAGGAGGTCTCCTACCTCAAAGGGGCGATCACCAACCCCACGCGGCCGCTGGTGGCGATCCTGGGCGGCGGAAAGGTCTCGAGCAAGCTGGGTGTCATCTCGAATCTCCACGAGAAGGTGGACAAGATGATCATCGGCGGCGGGATGGCCTTCACCTTCTATCGGGCGATGGGGCTCGAGACCGGGCGCTCCCTGGTCGAGGAGAACCTCGTGGAGATGGCCCGGGAGATGCTGACCCGCTCGCGCGAGAGAAACGTCAAGTTTTATCTTCCGATGGACTGCGTCGTCGCGGAGAGCCGGGAGCCCAACGCCCCGACAAAGATCGTCCCCTACCAGGAGATTCCTCCGGGGTGGATCGCCCTGGACATCGGACCTGCGTCCGTGAAGCTTTTCTCGGAGGTTCTGGAGAACGCCAAGACGATCCTCTGGAACGGACCGATGGGGGTTTTCGAGGAGGATGCCTTCTCCCGGGGGACCTTTGCCATGGCCCATTCGGTGGGAAACTGCTACGCCCTGACCATCGTGGGGGGAGGCGACACCGCCCTGGCCGTGCACCGGGCCGGAGAATCGGACAACATGACCTTCATCTCCACCGGTGGTGGCGCTGCTCTTGAGCTTCTCGAAGGCAAGGAGCTTCCCGGCCTCTCCGTGATCCCTGATGGCGACTGACCGGGAGTCAGTGGCCGTTAAAAACAGAAGCAAGCTGGCAGGGCAGGGCTCCCGTTTGTTCTTCGCGAAGGATCTTCCATGCTGATGGTGGCCAACTGGAAGATGAACATGTCCCGGGAGACCATCGTCAGCTATCTCGATGCTCTCTCCCGGGAAGGACGCTGGGCACGGTGGTGCGCCCATGGCTATCGCCTCGTGCTGTCTCCTCCGCTCGTCTATCTCGATTTTCTCATGCACGAGCTCCAGGCGAGAGAGCTTCCCTTCTGGGTCGTGGCCCAGAACATGTGCGCCCACGAGAAGGGAGCCTATACCGGAGAGGTGAGCGCCGACATGCTCCGGGATCTGGGGTTGAGTGGAGTGATCCTGGGCCACTCCGAGCGTCGCCGTCTCTTCGGGGAGACCGATGCCCATGTCGCGGCCAAGACGGCGCTGGCCCTGACGCGGGATCTCGTTCCCATCGTCTGCTTCGGAGAGACGGAAGAGGATCGGTCCGCGAAGAACCACGCAAAGGTCTGGGAGCGTCAGATCGCCCCTGTCTGGAAAGAGGTTCAGAAGGCCCGGGCATCCGGTTCGGAGACCCCGGTGTATTTTGCTTACGAGCCGGTCTGGGCCATCGGCACCGGACGGACGGCCGCCCTAGACGACATCCGGGAGGTCGCCTGGACCCTGCGGGAGTCCTTTGGGCATGACTGTGCCTCGGGGCTTCTCTATGGAGGGTCGGTGAACGACGAGAGTCTCTCCATGCTCGTGGAGAAGGGGACTGTTTACGGGTTTCTCGTGGGAGGGGCCTTCCTCGACCCGGAGGTCGTTCTTCGCTCCTTCGACCGTCTCTTGCTCCATCCCTGAAGGAAGATCAGGCAACAGGACTTCTCCGAAGCCCTGGCCGATATCGATTGAGGGTTTTGTAACCGTGTTCCGGTCAATGTCGTAACGTTAAAGTTCAGAGTATCCAAACGGAAAGGAAAGTATTTTCATGACCATTCTCATTACCACCATTCATGTGCTGACATGCCTTTTCATCATCGCCGCGGTGCTTCTCCAGTCCGGCAAGGGGGCGGAGACCGGTGTGATGATCGGGGGCTCTTCCCAGTCGATGTTCGGTGCCCAGGGCGCCACGCCCTTTCTGGGCAAGCTCACCGTGGTTCTGGCGACCGTCTTCATGGTGACCTCCCTGTCCCTGGCTCTTATCAAGCAGAACGCCGTCGGACCCTCCCTCCTTCTCAACGCTCCGGTCAAGGCCCTTCCGACCCCCGCGGCACAGGCTCCGTCCGCCGCTCCGGCGTCTCCGGTCAAAAAGCCCTAAGGGCCGGGCCCGCCATGAGGTCCGAGAGCCCGTCGACCCCTCTCCGAGAGGACCGCTCTCGAGGACGCAGGTGAGCGGGGCCCTCCCGGGGGGACCCGCCCGGGAGAGGATCCCTGCCTTCCGGATCGGGCAGGCCCTCCTTGTGGGGGTCCTTGTTCTGGCGGCGTCAGGATGTGCGCGAAAGCCCTCCGAGACCGTTTTCCGCGTTGTTCCCCGCCCGTCTCCCGTGGGGGGGCAGATGGTTCTCGACCTTGTGTCCGACCCCAAGACCTTCAATCCCGCTGTCGCCTCCGAGACAACCAGCACCCAAATCCTGGGTTATCTCTTTCGTGGACTGACCCGGGTCTCTCCCTACGACGGACGTGTCAAACCCGACCTGGCCTCCCGCTGGACCATCGACAAAACGGGACGGAGGGTTGTCTTTACCCTTCGCCGCCATCTCCGCTGGTCGGACGGTGCCCCCCTGACCTCGGAGGACGTGGTCTTCACCTTTAACCGGGTCTACTACAACCCTGCGGTGGCCTCTCCGGTGAGGGATGTCCTGACTGTGGGAGGAAAGCCCTTCCGGGTGACCGCCCCCGATGCCCGAACGGTCGTCTTTGAGACGGCGCGTCCCTTTGCCCCTCTTCTCGAAGAGCTCGGCGTCGAGATCCTTCCTGAACATCTCCTGGCTCCGGCGGTCGCGGCGGGGCGCTTCAACACCGCCTGGTCGGTGCGGACGCCTCCGGAGCAGATTGTGGGAGATGGTCCGTTTCTTCTCAAACGCTACCATCCCGGCCAGGAGGTCATCCTCGGGAAAAACCCCCTCTACACCCCTCCCCGGGGTCTTTCCGGACCCTATCCCGGGGCGCTGCCCTATCTCGACACCATCCGCCTCCGGATCGTTCCCAACCAGAACAGCACCCTTCTCCGATTTCTGGGGGGCCGTTCCGACCTTGTGGGCGTGAGTCCGGCGCAGGTCCCGGTCCTGTCGGGAAAGACCCGGGAAAAGGCCTTCCGTCTTCTCGTCAGGGGTCCCTCCCAGGCCGAGACCTTCCTGACCTTCAACGAGAACGTGCGGGCCCCGATTCCAGCCTATAAGGTGGCGTGGTTCAGAAACCGCAACTTCCGTCAGGCAGTGGCCTGGGCCCTGGACCGCAAGGCCATGGTCAACGTGGTGTACAACGGGCTGGGAGCGCCCATTCCCGGGCCGGTCAGTCCGGCCAACAAGGCCTTTTTTAACCCCGGGGTCTTCCGCTATCACCACGATCTTGCCAAAGCCCGGGACCTGCTGCGTTCGGGAGGGTTCCGGCTGGAAGGCTCCCGGCTCTATGACGGCGCGGGCCACCGGGTGGCGGTGGTGCTCATGACCAACACCGAAAGCCCCGAACGGCTCTCGCTGGCCCAGATGGTCCGGGCCATGCTGTCTCCGCTGGGGATCCGGGTCCGGGTGGTCCCCCTCCAGTTCAACATGCTGTCGACTATGGTTCTCTCCTCCCATCAGTGGGAGATGCTGCTCTTCGGCCTTACCGGGACGCTCGACCCGCACGGCAACGCCACCGTCTGGAGGTCGACGGGATTTCTCCATCTCTGGGATCCCGGGGAGAAGAGCCCGTCGACCCCGTGGCAGGCCGAGGTCGACCACCTCTTCGATCAGGGGGAGACGGAGATGGATCCGGTGCGCCGGAAGGCGATCTATGACCGGTGGCAGGAGATCGCAACCCGGGAGGTTCCTATGGTGGATCTCGTAAGCCCCGATGCGATCACGGCAGTCCGGAAGACGCTCGCCGGCATCACCCCCACTCCGCTGGGGGGCGTTGTCCCTCACGTCTCCCTGGTGGCCCAGACGGGAAGGATCCTCCGGCCATGACACGGGCCCTTCTCCTTCGCCTCTCCCACATGGTGGTGGTCCTCTTTGGAATTGTCCTTCTCTCCTTCGTGATGATGGACTTCGCTCCGGGAGACTTTCTCACCCAGATGGCCTTGAACCCCCAGATCTCGCCCCGGACCATCGCCGCCCTGCGGGAGCAGTACGGTCTGGGTCTCCCCTTCCCGGAGCAGTTCGGGCGCTGGCTCGCCGCTCTTCTCCGCGGCAATCTGGGTTACTCCTTCTCCTATCACCTCCCCGTCTCAACCCTCATCGCCCAGCGTATCCCGATGACCCTTCTCCTGACGGGGACGGCCGTTCTCCTGGCGTGGGGAGCGGCCCTTCCCCTGGCGGTTTACGGGGCCCGGCGGGCGGGGGGAACGCTGGACCGGTCCCTGCTTTCTTTTTCCTACCTCTCCATCTCCTTCCCGTCGTTTTTTCTGGCGGTCTTAGGTCTTCTCCTGGCCGAGAAGACAGGTCTTTTCCCCATCGGGGGGGCCCGCTCCTCCCTGCCGGCAGGGGCAGGGGAGGGCGCCCGGCTCCTTGATCTCCTTCACCACCTGATCCTTCCCGCCATGACGCTGGCCCTGGGAAGCTTCGGCGTGCTCTATCGCCTCATGCGCTCCTCCGTCCTCGAGGTCCTCGGCCAGCCCTACATGAATGCGGCCCGGAGCCGGGGCCTTGCCGAGCGGATCCTTTTCTGGCGCTACCTCTTTCGAAACGCCATCAACCCCCTGGTGACCCTTTTCGGTATGGAGCTGGGAGGGCTTCTTTCCGGGGCGGCCTTCACCGAGATGGTCTTCGGCTGGCCGGGGATGGGTCGCCTCATGCTCCACGCCGTCATGACCCGCGACCTCTATCTCGTGATGGGCGGTCTTCTGATGGGGGCGGTTCTCCTGCTCCTGGGGAACCTGCTGGCCGACGGCCTTCTCTATCTTCTCGACCCGCGCACCCGGGAGAGCTCATGAAAGGGCTCCGGGACCTTCTCCGCCGGGTGGGGACGGCGGGCACCCTGCTCCTTCTTCTGGGGCTCATGAGCCTCTTCGCGGAGTTCCTGGCGCCTTACCGGTACGACTCCGTCCGCTTCGACCTGCCCTATGCTCCGGCCGTCTGGCCCCATCTGGCCGGCGGCCGGCTCGTCGTCCCCGTTCTCCGGCTTGCCGATCCGGTGGCCCGCCGCTACGAGCCGACAGGAGAGGGGGTTCCCCTCCGGTTCTTCTGCCGGGGAGAAAAAGTTCGGATGTGGGGATTCCTGCCCCTGTCCCGCCATCTGTTTTGTGCGGCGGCTCCCGGCCGGGTTCTTCTTCTGGGGGCCGACCTCTTTGGCCGGGATCTCTTCTCGCGCCTCCTCTACGGGATGAGGATCTCCTTTCTCCTGTCGCTGCTTGGTGTCAGCCTTTCGTTCGGCATCGGGATTCTCGTGGGGCTTGTGGCGGGGTATGCAGGAGGATGGACCGACCGGATCCTGATGAGAGGCTCCGAAATTGTCATGGCGGTCCCCTCCCTCTATCTCCTGATGGGGCTCCGTTCGATGGTTCCCTACGGGGTGTCAGGGCTTTCGGTGGCCTTCGTCATCACCGGATCCCTTGCCCTGGTGGGCTGGGCCTCCCTCGCCCGCGTGGTGCGCGGTCTCGTCCGCTCGCTTGTCTCCCGGGACTTTGTCCTGTCGGCGGTCGCCACCGGCGCCTCTCCCGTCCGGATCATCTTCCGACACCTCCTGCCCAACATGCGCTACTACCTTCTGGTGGCGGTCACCCTGTCGATCCCGGCCTTCATCGTCGGCGAGGCGGGGCTTTCCTTCCTGGGGCTGGGTCTTTCGGAGCCCCGGCCGAGTCTTGGAAATATCCTCGCAGAAGGACAGTCGCTTGAGACGATGGAGAGTGCGCCCTGGCTCCTGGCCGCCGGCGGGATGATCGTCCTTCTGGTGGTGCTCTTCAACCGCCTGGGAGACACCCTCCGGGAGGCGCAGGAGGAGGCCGGCTCCGGAAAGGCCCCCTGAGCGGGAGAGAAGGAGCGCCTTGTCACAAGAAAGAACAAGAGAGAGGGAAGATGGAAAAGAAGCGAAAGAGGATTGAAGAGTTCGACCTCGTTCTGTGGGATCTCGACGGGACTCTGGTGGACTCCCGGACCGACCTGGTGGAGGCGACCAATGTGGCGATGCGGGCGTTGGGGTATCCCCCGGTGCCGTTTGACCGCTTCTCGCAGATGGTGGGGCAGGGGGTGCGTCACCTGGTGACTACGGCCCTGCCTGCCGGCAGCGATCCGGAGACGGTGGAGGAGGCGATCGAGATCTTTCTTGTCTGGTACCGGAGGCACCTGGCCGATACCACCCGCTTCTATCCGGGTCTCCGGGAGGGGATCGCCCGCTCGAAGGCCCTTCACGCCGTGGTTTCGAACAAGCGGGAGGATCTCTGCCGCTCCCTTCTCGCCCGGCTTGGCACGACGGAGCTCTTTGTCAGGATTGTGGGGGGCGATACCTGTCCCGAACAAAAGCCCCATCCGGCCCCCCTTCTTGCGGCGATGGCGGGTCTCGGGATCCCTCCGGAGCGGGTGCTCATGGTGGGGGACAGCACCGTCGACATCGAGGCGGGCAAGCTTGCGGGGGTGACGACCTGGGGGGTGCGCTGGGGATTTGGGGATCCGGCCTCTAGTCGGCCGGATGCCCTTCTGTCCGACCCGTCGGAGGTTTTTTCTCCGGCGTGAGCACTCTGTCCGGCGCCGGGTACTCAACGGTGCGGGAGAGGAGAGAGAGCGTCGCGCCCAGCAGACCGATCAGAATCACGAGGTTCGCCATGAAGCTCTCGCGATGCGCCGCGGCGAAGGCGGATATCAGCGCGGCATCGGCCGGAAGGGCGTCGTGGAGGGCCTTGAGGGTGGCGGCCCGGGGGCCCAGATAGAAGGCCAGAAGGCCAGAAATCGCAAGACCTGTCGAGAAGGTGATGAGGAGGCCCTTCGTGGGTCTCCGGGAGAGCTTCGAAAGCAGGAAAAGAAGGAGAACCTCCACCAGAAGGCCGGTGAAGAGGAGGTGGAAGTAGCCCGGAAAGAGGGCGCCCACCGCCTCCCCGGCCTTTACTGTTCCCAGGTGAAGGAAGAGCGCCGGGGCCACGAAGAGGGTCATGAGGATCGTGCCTCCCGTGAGGAAGACCAGAATGTATCCGTAGACGAGCCAGAGAATGCGGGGTATCACGGGCGATCCTTTCAGAGTGGGAGGTCCCGTCCGGAAGGCAACGGACCCGGAGATATACGGCCAGAATATACGGGAGGCTCCCGACACAGCGAGTCCGGTCCGGGTGACGTCAGGGGCTGGTCCTGAGCGACTATGGACTTGATTTTACTGCACAGGGAGGCGTGCGGCAAGGAGATGTTGATTCCGGAGCCGGGGGGAAGGGAAAAAAGCCTGCAGCCCTCCTTCTTCGTGGCGAAAGAGGGGGGACCGCCGGAGGGCTAAGAGCTCTTCTCGTTGGTCCGGAAGGAGGAGGTCAGGGCAGAGAGCTTTTCCACGATGCCCCGGAGGCGTTCCACCGCGGGGATTGCGGAGGCCACATCCTGTGCCCGGGCCTCCATGATTTTTGACAGTGAGATCACCGACTCGAGGATGCGGTCGGAGCCCTGCTTCTGGACCTCGGTCTCCTTCACGATCTTTTCGACATCGTCTCCGGTGGTGCGGACGAGGGAGGCGAGCGCCTCGATGGCGTGTTCGGCGCTGACGGCCTGAACGCCGCAGGAGGCCAGTGCCGACGCTTCCTTGCGGATGTCGGTCACGGTTTCAGAGATGGATCTCTGGATGGTGGAGATGGCGGCACTGATCTCCTCGGTGGCATTGGTCGTGGTCTGGGCAAGTTTACGGACTTCGTCGGCGACTACCGCAAATCCCCGGCCCTGTTCTCCGGCCCGGGCGGCCTCGATGGCGGCATTCAAGGCCAGGAGGTTGGTCTGGGAGGCGATGGCGGTGATGGAGCCCGCGATGGTCCCGATCTTCTGGCTTGCCTCTTCAAGCTCCGCGATGCGGTTGGCGAGGCTTGTGATCTCGTTGGAGGAGGAGCGGACCGACTCAAGGACGTTCTGAACCGTTTGGGATCCGGCATTTGCCTCTGCGACCGCCTTTTTTGAGGCCTGTCCCATTGCAAAGGCCAGAGAACTCTCCTGGCTTGCCTCTTCGGCAAGTCCCCGGGTTTTTTCCCGGACGGCGCCCAGGGTATCGACCGCCTCCACAAAGCCCTTCGAGACCGCCTCGAGGACAGAGGAGAGATGGTCTGTCTCATGGGCGATGGACTGGGCATTGGCGTTGAGATCGTGGGTCACCCCCGAAAGCTCCCCGATCATGCGGTCGATGCTGCGGCCAACCTCTCCCGCTTCGTCCTCTCCGTCAACTCCCGACAGGCTGGTCAGGTCGCGTTTCGAGGCCTGTCGAACCGAGGCGGCGGCCTTTTCCAGACGGGTGGCCATGGCCGAGAGCATCCGGAAGTCCCAGAAAAGGGCGACGGCCCAGGCGATAAGGGTCAGAATCTGCACCCAGGTCTGTGTCATGCGCCGATGGGAAACGCTCTTGTTGAGTTTGTTGACCTGCCGGGAGATGCCCGCGAAGAGAATACGGGTCTCGGCGACATAGTGGGAAAAGGCCGGATGGGCGATTTTCCCCCAGAGAATCGGCGCCATGGCTTCGTGATGGTTCTTGATAAGATTAACGATCTGGAGGGAGGTCGAGTGGGCCTCGTTTCTGTCCCGGATCAGGTTCTTAAGCGGGGTAATCCCTCCCCAGGCCTTCGAGGCATCGATCTTGAGGCGGACCATCTGGACGTGGGAGAGGGCCTTCATCTGGACGATCTGGGCGGCGGCTTTCTGGAAGTTGTGCTTCGGATCCTCTCCGAGAGCGGTCATGGAACGCTCCATCCGGCCCTCGGAGGACATCATGAGGGCCAGATCCACAGCCACGTGCTGGAGAGCGGCTTCGGACTCGAGGGATTCCGTGACCTGATGCTGGAGCCAGAGGCCAATCCCGATGTTAATGGAAAGCATCAGTACCACGATGATGATCGTTTTCTTGATCAGCTTCCTCATGTCGATCCTCCCCAGACAGTGTCCATTCGGAAGCGTGGGACGACGTCAGACCTTTCCTGATTTATGCGAGGGAATCGCGGGAGGCTTCCCGTTTCTTCCCCGGCATAATTCTTGAATCGTGAACGTCTTCCGGGATTTCGGTTGAGTGATGATAAATCATAATTCTTTTAATTTTCAATACATTTTATAAGAAATTTAAATATACGCTCAGTAACTCTATCGGAGGAGTTCCTGATTTCCATAAGGGGCAAGGGGAAGGAGAGAGCTAAAAAAAGGTCTTATTTACGGCAATACGGTATCGGAAAGAGGCAATCCCTTCCTTCTTCCAAAATTTCCCCGGTCAGTCTTGAACAAATTCGTAAAAAACGTTAAGATTAAAAAGATATGCATTTGACGGCAGAACCATGCCATTTTCAGAAGCCGTTGTCGCCCTTTCGGGGCTCCGGCCATCCCATCGCGCCACACCCCTGAAGGCTCTCCCATGGACCAGAAGGATAAAGGGGGCTGGTTCATCGCCCGGATCGGTTTTGAACTCGTGGCCGTGACCTTCGTGTGTGCCGCGGCAGGGTATTTTTTTGACTCCCAGCTGAAGATGAGGTTCTTTCCCGCCCTGTCGCTGACAGGTCTTGTGGCCGGGGGGGCGAGCGGGTTCTGGCTCGTCTATCAGGAAATGAGCCGCCTCACCGGCGGGGATTCCAAAAAGAAATAGCTCGGACGACAACTCCGGAACAGGGAATTGTGTCGGCCGGCTTGTCCGCAAATGGAGGAAATGTTGCAAGGCAATCCGCTTGAAGAGTTCTTTCTCCATCCCATCATCAGACTGCATCTCCTGGGATTCGACATCTCGATTACCCAGGCGGTGGTCTCCATGTGGCTCTGCGTCGGCATTGCCGCCGTCGTCTCCCTTTACTTCGCCCGGGGAGCGGCTCTCGTTCCCGGACGTCTCCAGGCAGGCGTGGAGATGCTCTTTGAGACGATGACGGCGATCGTTGACGAAAACGTGGGAGAGGAAAACAGGAAGAAGTTTCTCCTTCCTATTTTCACCCTCTTTCTCTTCGTCTTCCTCGGGAACTTCCTGGGGCTGATCCCCGGGGTCTACACGGTGACCTCCCAGATCATCCTCACAGGTGTGATGGCCGTGACGGTCTATCTTCTGAGCCTTCTCATCGGGTTCGGTCGCCACGGGATCAAGTTCCTTTCCATTCTTGTCCCCGAGGGTGTGCCCGGCTGGATGATGCCCCTGGTCATTCCCATCGAGATCATTTCCCAGCTCGCCCGTCCCCTTTCCCTGGCGGTTCGTCTCTTCGCCAACATGACGGCGGGACATACCATTCTCTTTGTCCTTTTCACCCTGACGACCTCTCTGGCGATCTATCTCAAGTGGTTGCCATTTTCCATCTCGGTTGTCCTGTATCTTTTGGAAGTCCTGGTCGCTTTCATCCAGGCTTATATCTTCGCCGTGCTCTCGGCTGTATACCTCGGCCAGGCGATGAAATTGAACCACTAACGATCCTTCAGGAGGAAATTTTTCATGGATGTGCATGCAGCAGCGTTGATCGGTATGGGTGCGGCCGCTATCGGTGTCGCCGGGTCGGGAGCCGGAATCGGTTACATCTTCGGTAAGATGATCGAAGCCGTGGCGAGACAGCCCGAGATCGAGGGCCGGGTATCGAAGTACATGTGGCTCGGATTTGCCCTTTCCGAAGCCGTGGCTCTCTACGCGCTCGTGATCGCCTTCATCATCATGGGTCTCAGAAAGTAGTCAACGTTCGGGTCCGGTCTTTTTCGTTGAGACCATCATGTTCACCGCCGAACGGAGGGATTGATCTCCGTCGGCCGGACCCCCATCGCGGAAGATAAAGGAACGGGCCATGCCTCAGTTTGATTCTCAGTTTTTTCCGTCGACCGTCTTCTGGTCGCTGGTCTCCTTTGCCCTGATGCTCTTTATTGTAGGGAAGTATCTTTATCCCTCCCTCTTGCGCATTCTCGACGAGCGCCGGACCAAGGTGACATCCGACATGGATGCCGCCAGAAAGAGCCGGGAAGAGGCGGAAAAGCTTCTGGCCGAACAGCGCGATCTTCTTGAAAAAGCGCGCGCCCAGGCCGAGAACATGATTCGCCAGGCGGAAGAGATGGCGCGGACGCTCCGGGAGGAGCGGGAGAAGGAAGTCGCCCAGTCGGTGAAAGCCGAGCTTGACAAGGCGACGGCCCAGATCGCCGCCGACCGGGAGAAGATGAAGGCGGAGCTTCGGACCGAGACGGTGACCCTCGTGGTGAGAAGCCTCGAGACGATCCTCGAGGAAACCCTCTCCGACACCCAGAAAGTCGTTTACATCAACAAGGCCATGAAGGCCATCGACGAACGGAAGGCCGGCTGATGTCTGCCGCTGTCAATCCGCGTTTTCTGGACCGATGGGTTCAGACTCTCTCCGAGGCGATCGGAACCGATGAGGGGCGGCTCGGCCGATGGATCGATTTCATCGCCCTGGCGGAGTCCCTCAGGCATTTTCGGCCGCTCAGAAGCTTTGCCCTTGACGGGCGGGTTTCTCTGGCCGAGAAGGTCACTTTTTTCCGGGATTTCTGTGCCCAGAGACTGGGTGATCGCCTTCCCGAAAAGCCGGAATCCCTGATCGTCCCCCTCATGGAAGGGAACCTTTGGGAGGCCCTTTCAACGCTGAGAGACCGGATCGAGAAATCGTTCGATCTCCGGACCGGTCAGGTAAGGGTCGACATTCTCTCTGCTGCCGATCTGTCGGGCGAGGACAAGAAGCGGGTTCTTGATACCGTTTCCCGTTTTGTCAACGGACCGGAGTTTCGGAAGGATTCGCAGGGGGCTGCAGGATCATTGACGGTGCGACCCACCTTTTTGGTCCGGCCAGAACTTCTTGCGGGACTTGAGATCAGAATCGGATCGCGGGTGTGGGATGCCAGTCTTTCCTCCCGTCTTCGCGAACTCGAAAGACAGCTGCTCAAATCGGCCTGACGAGCCGGAAGGCTTCTGTCGGCTGGACGTTATTCGGAAGATAGCCCGCCGGGGCGGGTGTCATTAAACTCATACGAGGGTGCCTTGAAAAGTTCAGAGATCACTGAAAGCTTGATGAAAAACCTGGGAAGCTTCAAGGGAGGAGTTGAAACCTCGAACCGGGGAACGATCCTCTCCTCGGGAGACGGGATCCTCCGCATTTCGGGTCTGGAAAAGGCGATGTCGGGCGAGATGCTCGAGCTCATCAAGGGAGGGACCGCCCTGGTTCTCAACCTTGAAGAGAACGAAATCGGCGCCGTGATCCTTGAAGGCGGAGAGAACGCCGTCGTCGGTGACGAGGTCCGGACCACCGGAAAAATCATGGAAGTTCCTGTGGGTCCTGGTCTTGTTGGCCGCGTGGTGAACCCCATGGGCGAGCCCCTCGACGGAAAAGGCCCGGTCAAGGCCGAGATGCAGTCCCCCATCGAGAAGATCGCCCCCGGCGTGTCCACCCGTAAATCTGTGTCGGTCCCTCTCCAGACCGGTGTCAAGGCAATCGATGCCATGATTCCCGTGGGTCGCGGACAGCGCGAGCTCATCATCGGAGACCGTCAGACCGGAAAGACCACCATCGCCCTCGACACCATCATCAACCAGAAGGGCAACAACGTCATCTGCATCTATGTGGCGATCGGCCAGAAGGCCTCGAGCGTCGTCAACGTCATCCGGACCCTCGAAAAGCACGGCGCGATGGAGTACACGATCGTCGTCTCCGCCTCTGCGGCTGAGTCGGCGGCCCTCCAGTACATCGCCCCCTACGCGGGATGCGCGATGGGCGAATACTTCCGTGATCGTGGCATGGATGCCCTCATCGTCTATGATGATCTGACCAAGCATGCCTGGGCCTACCGCCAGATGTCCCTTCTTCTCCGGCGTCCTCCAGGCCGCGAAGCCTATCCTGGAGACGTCTTCTATCTCCATTCCCGACTTCTGGAGCGTGCCGCCCGTCTCAATGAAAAGAGTGGAGGAGGATCCCTCACCGCCCTCCCCATCATTGAAACCCAGGCGGGAGACGTTTCGGCCTTCGTTCCGACGAATGTCATCTCCATCACCGACGGGCAGATCTATCTCGAAACCGACCTGTTCTATTCGGGTATCCGTCCCGCCATCAACCCGGGAATCTCCGTCTCCCGCGTCGGCGGTGCCGCCCAGATCAAAGCCATGAAGCAGGTGGCCGGGAAGATGCGTCTTGAGATGGCCCAGTTCAGAGAGCTGGCCGCCTTCGCCCAGTTCGCCTCCGATCTCGACAAGACCACGCGGGATCAGATCGAGCGCGGTCTCAGACTCACCGAGATTCTGAAGCAGTCTCACTATTCGCCTCTTCCGGTGGAGAAGCAGGTTGCCATCATCTTTGCCGTGACCAACGGCTTCCTCGACAAGGTGGCTCCCGCCCGGGTTGGCGCCTTCGAGAAGGAGTTCCATCTCTTCCTCGATAGCCGTCACGCGGCCATTCTTCAGGCAATCCGGGAAGAAAAGACACTCTCCGACGCCACGGTGGCGAACCTTAAGGCGGCTCTTACCGAGTTCTCCGCCGCATTCAACGGATAGGACCATGCCCTCACTTCGATCGATCCGAGGCCGAATCAAGTCGGTCAAGAATACGCGCCAGATTACCAAGGCCATGGAGATGGTGGCTTCGGCCAAGATGCGCAAGGCCCAGGCCCGGGTTCGGGATACCCGTCCCTACGCCGAGAAGATCCGGGAGCTCATGAACCGGCTCTCCGCCATCGAAAGCCATCGCCCCAATCCGTTTTTTCAGGTTCGTCCCGCGGCGACCGTCGGCATTATTCTCGTCTCGACCGACCGGGGCCTTTGCGGTCCGATCAACGCCAATGTTTTCAAGATGGTGACCCGGTTCATGGCCGAGCGGCCCAATGTGAAATTCGAATTCGTGGTCGTCGGAAAGAAGGGACAGGACTTCATCCGCCGGGGCGGATACAAGGCGGTCGGGTCGGTCACCGGCATCAAGGATCGGGGACAGATCGAAGAGATTCTTCCGGCCACCCAGGTGGCGATCGAGGAATTCACCAATGGGCGCTGGGATGAGGCCTGGGTCTTCTATACGGAATTTGTCTCCACCCTGTCCCAGAAGGCCCGCTCGGAGCAGCTGCTTCCCATCGTGCCGGAGAAGGGGGCCGACGGCTTGAAGAAGCCCTCCCCCTTCCTTGGAGAATACCTCTACGAGCCCGATACGGCGGAGATTCTCGATGTGCTGATCCCCCGCTACTTCGAGACGCTTGTCTTCCAGCGGGTCATGGAGAATTTCGCCAGCGAATACAGTGCCCGGATGATGGCGATGAGAAACGCCACCTCCAACGCCAAGGAAGTGATCTACGAGATGACGCTGATCTACAACAAGCTCCGCCAGGCGGCGATTACCCGGGAAATTTCCGAGATCGCCTCGGGAGCCGATGCGGTCCAGCAGGGATAGTCCCACGCAAAATCACGGCCTGATCCCAGAGGGACAGGTTAGGGAAGATGGTCAAAAGAGGAGCCTTTGAGAATGCAGACGGGTGAAATTGTTCAGGTGATCGGACCGGTTGTCGATGTACGCTTCGATGGTGAGCTTCCGGGAACCTATGTGGCTCTCGTGGTCGAAGGGTCGGGGCTCATTCTCGAGACCCAGCAGCAGCTGGGCGAGAGCACGGTCCGGACGATCGCCATGGGATCGACCGACGGGCTGGTGCGTGGCACCAAGGTGACAAGCACCGGCAAGCCTATCATGGTCCCCGTGGGACAGAAGGTCCTTGGCCGGATGATGGATGTTCTGGGAACCCCCATCGACGACGGCGGACCCATCTCGAACGAGCACATGCGTCCCATTCACGTTGATCCCCCGGCCTTCGACGAGCTTGCTTCGGCCACGGAAGTTTTCGAGACCGGAATCAAGGTTGTCGATCTCATCGCTCCCTTTGCCAAGGGTGGAAAAACCGGCCTCTTCGGCGGTGCCGGCGTGGGCAAGACCGTTATCATCATGGAGCTCATCCGCAATATCGCCATGGAGCACGGTGGATTCTCGGTCTTTGCCGGCGTGGGAGAGAGAACCCGTGAAGGAAACGACCTGTGGAACGAAATGAATGAATCCAAGGTCATCGACAAGACGAGCCTCGTCTACGGACAGATGAACGAGCCCCCGGGTGTGCGTCTCCGGGTGGCCCTCACCGGACTGGCCCAGGCCGAGTTTTTCCGGGATGAGGAAAATCGCGATGTGCTCTTCTTCGTGGACAACATCTTCCGCTTCACCCTCGCCGGAGCCGAAGTGTCGGCTCTTCTCGGGCGTATGCCTTCCGCCGTGGGTTATCAGCCGACGCTTGCCGTTGAGATGGGTCAGCTCCAGGAGCGGATCACCTCCACCAAAAAAGGCTCGATTACCTCCGTCCAGGCCGTCTACGTTCCTGCCGACGACCTCACCGATCCGGCTCCGGCGACGACCTTTACCCACCTCGACGCCACCGTCGTTCTTTCCCGTCAGATCGCTGAGCTCGGGATCTATCCGGCGGTGGATCCTCTCGACTCGACCTCCCGGATTCTCGATCCCATGATCATCGGAGACGAGCATTACAGCGTGGCCCGGGCGGTCCAGAAGACCCTCCAGAAGTACAAGGACCTCCAGGACATCATCGCGATCCTTGGAATGGACGAACTCTCCGAGGACGACAAGCAGATCGTGGCCCGGGCCCGGAAGATCCAGCGCTTCCTCTCCCAGCCCTTCTTCGTCGCCGAAGTCTTCACCGGCTCCCCCGGAAAGTATGTTTCGCGGGAAGACACGGTGAAAGGATTCAAGGGGATCGTCGAAGGCAAGTACGACCATCTTCCCGAGCAGGCCTTCTACATGGTGGGAACGATCGAAGAAGCTGTGGAAAAGGCCGAGAAGCTTAAAGGAAAGGCCTAAACGATGGCGTTTATGCTTTCGCTCCTTACCCAGGAGCGGGTCCTTGTGACCGAGGAAGTCGACTTCGTGAAGGCGAAGGGGGTGGACGGCGAGTTCGGGGTTCTGACCGGACATACCCCGTTCATCAGTCTGCTCGATCCCGGGGAGCTCGTTGTCCGCAAGGGGGAGACCCTTTACTCCTATTATGTCAGCGGGGGTGTGGCCGAGGTTCTTCCCAAGTCCATGATTGTCCTGGCCAATACCGTTGAGCGGGCCGACGAAATCGACACGCAACTGGCTCAGACCGCACGAAAGAACGCGGAAGAGGCTTTGTCGAAGCCGATCTCGGAGGCGGAGCGCCGTACCTATCTTCTCGAAATCAAGCGGGAAAACGTCCGCCTTTCCATTGCGAACCGGAGACACTCCTCCCGTCATCCCGGACAGATTTCCGAAGAATAGCCTCAGAACTCCCTCTTCTGTTCTTTATCAAACCCATGCTCAGAGCCTTATTTTTGAGGAAGTCCGGGGGCGTTTCCAGACGCCCCCGCGTCTTTTCCCCTCATCTTCCATCAAAAGACCGTCGAGATATCTTCCTTGGCCAGACTCCTTACTCCAAGAATGTAGAGAGTTCACTTTGGGGGTCAAGACACTCTTTCTAAGACAATTTTCTGAAATTTTTTAACTTTTCCAGTTCTTAAAACCTCCTGGCAATAAGGAATTGTGTGGAAAAAAGAAGAAAAGCGTCCATGGCGTCACATCCTCATGACAGGATGTTCAAAAAATCTCTTCAGAATCCCGCTGTTCTGGAGGGCATCCTGAAGCAGTTTGTTCCGGTTGAGATCCTGCCCTACCTCGACAATGCCACGCTCCGCTTCTGCGACAGGGAGTCGGAAGGAATCAGGGGAGGCCGGAAGAACTTCGATCTGGTGGTGGAGGCGGCCCGGGAAGAAAGTACCTTCCGGATCCAGATTGTCGTTGAACACAAGTCCTGGAAGGATCCGGGGAGCCTTTTCCAGATTCTGGAGTACAAAACGGCTCTCTGGGCGAGACAGCGGCGGGACAAGAAGGATCTCACGCCGATCCTTCCGATCCTCTTCTACCACGGAACGAATCCCTGGAAAGGAGAGAGAAGCTTTCAGGGGGTGTTCCAGTTTCCTGCAGAGTTTCGGAGTGTGTGTGCCGATTTCTCTCCGGTTTTTGTCGATCTTGCCCTGGAAGAAGAGAAGGCTCTTCTTGACCGTGCTCCAAACCTTGAGACGGCCCTCGTCTTGGCTGCGCTCAAATATTCGCGACATAGAAAAAAGATGGAGGAGGCGATCCGGACCCTCTTCGAAGACCGGACGCCGGGGAAGACAATTCTGATCGATCCGGTTCTTTTGGGTGATGTGATAGAATATTACGCAAGTGTGTTTGGATTTAACGATCCTGACGAACTTGAAGGAGCCATTGAATCAATATTCGGGAGGGAGGCCGTGATGACAGCCGTGGACAAAATTCGCCGGGAGGAACGTGAGAAGGGGGTTATCCAAGGGATCGAGAAAGGGATTGAGAAAGGGATTGAGCAAGGGATTGAGAGGGGGATCGCGAAGGGGAGGGTTGAGCGGGATATCGCATTGGCCACCAAGCTTCTCTCCCGTGGACAGTCCCCTGAAGAGGTTGCCGCCCTTCTCGACCGGGATTCCGACTGGGTGAGAAAGGTCGTCCAGACTTCGCAGGGGATTTCCCCCGCTTCGTCCCCCTGATCTCCAGATATTAGAGGGAGATTCTGGCGAGCGCTCTCGCATCCCTCCCTGAACTCTTCCCCTCCTTGAAATCCTCTCTCCAGGACAAAATTCTGTGCTGTTTTGACAGAAACCTTCACTTTATCGCCACTTTCTCCGGACATCCGGATGTCCTTGTAGTTTTTCTGTTTTTTAAAAGCCTTGTGCCATCTTGCTGTTTTGCCTTTCACTCCCGTTCTGCTAAGATGGGAGGTATCAGAAGGGGTGACAGTATGGTCTATGACTGGGTTTTTCTCATTGTTGGTGGATTCGGAGCTCTTTATTCCATTCGCCTGCTTCTTCGCCACGAACGGCGAGAAAAATGGGCGGCCTATCTTTTTTCCTCCCTGCTTCTTTTCCTTTGGGGACTTTTTTCTCTGTCTCCCGCGCGAACCGGGATCTTGAAGGCCTTGAACAGGACCTTCCTCGGAAACTCCTGACATAACCTCCTGGAGGTGACCATGATGACCCGGGACAGAGATAATATTCTGACGATCATTCTGGCAGGAGGAGAAGGGAAACGTCTTTTTCCTCTGACGGCAGACCGGGTGAAGTCGGCCGTTCCCTTCGGGGGCGCCTACCGGATCATCGACTTTGTCTTGAGCAATGTCGTGAATTCAGGCTATAGCAAAATCAAAGTCCTGACCCAGTACAAGTCCCACTCTCTCAATACCCATCTCTCCCGGGGATGGCGGCTCTCTCCCCTTCTCGACCAGTACGTCGATCCGGTTCCGGCTCAAATGAGAACAGGTCCCCACTGGTTCCAGGGAACGGCCGATGCCGTTTTCCAGAACCTGAATCTGATTCTGGATGAAAAACCTGACCATGTGTGTATTTTTGGCGGGGATCATATCTTCAAGATGAACATCCGGCAGATGATGGAGGAGCACCAGGAGAGCGGCATGGCCGTCACGGTGGCCGCCATTCCCGTTCCCCTGGTCGAGGCGCAGGAGTTCGGGGTGATCCGGGTCGAAGGGGGACGGATCCGGGACTTCGTGGAGAAGCCTCCCCAGCCGGAGCCAACGGTTCCGGGCGGGAGCACGGCGCTGGCCTCCATGGGCAACTACATCTTCCGGACGGAGGATCTGGTGGAGGTCCTCCGTCAGGATGCGGAAGTGGCCTCCTCGAAACACGACTTTGGACACAATATCCTCCCGCGGCTGGCCGCCGAGGGACGGGCGGGGGTCTACGATTTCAGCCGGAACACGATTCCGGGAATGACCGAGATGGAGACAGGCTACTGGCGGGATATCGGAAACATCGATGCCTACTGGAAGTCCCACATGGATCTTGTGGCCGTGACCCCGTCCTTCAACCTCTACAATCCGTACTGGGTAATCCGGACCTACCGTCCCCAGGCTCCCCCGGCCAAATTCGTCTTTGCCGACGAGAAAAACAAACGGGTGGGGGTGGCCACGGATTCGATTGTCTGCGGGGGATCCATTATCTCCGGAGGTCAGATCGACCGCTCGATTCTTGGCCACGGGGTGAGAGTCAACAGCTACTCCCGTGTCGAGGAGTCGATCCTCTTTAACGGGGCGGATATCGGCCGTTATTCCCACTTGCGCCGGTGTATCGTGGAAAAGGATGTGAGGATTCCCCAGGAGATCCGGATCGGCTTTGATTCCACGGAGGACAGGAAGTCCTTTTTTGTCTCTCCGGGGGGGGTTGTTGTTGTGACCCAGGATGGCATTGACCGCTGGCAGGCGACGCGATAACAGGCAACAATATTCTGGAGAAATCCGTTTGAGTTCTCATATTCTGTTTCTATGGCACATGCACCAGCCATCCTATCTTGACCCCCTGACCAATGAAATGGTTCTTCCGTGGGTGAGGCTTCACGGGGTGAGGGGATACTACGACATTCCCTTCATGGCGCGGAAGTTTCCGGAGATTCGTCAGACGGTCAACCTTGTTCCGGTTCTCCTCGACCAGATTGTCGCGTTAGCCGAGGGGACCGTTGTCGATTCCTACCAGGGGCTCTCGCTCAAGCCAGCGGCGGATCTGGATCTGGCTGACCGGATTTTCATGGCGCGCAACTTCTTCTCGTGCGCCTTCGAGACCATGATCAAGCCCTATCCCCGCTATCTCTTTCTCTGGCAGAAGATTCAGTCCCGGCAGCCTGTCTCGGATGACGACTACCAGAGAGTCGTTTCCGACATGAATGTCCAGGATTTTCTGGATCTTCAGATGTGGTTCAACCTCACCTGGTTCGGGTATGGGGCCCGGAGCCGTTACCCGGAAATCGAAGGCTGGGTGGCCCAGGGGGCCAACTATTCCGAGAGTGAGAAGACGGCGCTCTTTTCGCTCCAGAACAGGATCCTGAAGGAGCTCCTTCCACTCTACAGGAAGCTTGCCGAAGACGGGCTGGTCGAGATTTCGACCTCCCCCTACTATCACCCCATCCTTCCGCTTCTCGTCTCTTCCAAGAGCGCGCGCCGGGCCCACCCCAATCTTCCCCTTCCCGACGAATTCTCCTACCCGGAAGACGCGGAGGGGCAGATTTCCCGGGCCCTGGCCCGCCACGAGGAAATCTTCGGGATTCGCCCCAAAGGGATGTGGCCCTCCGAAGGCTCGGTCTCTCCCGAGGTTGCCGCCATTGCTGCCCGTCAGGGTCTTTCCTGGATGGCCTCCGACGAGGATATCCTGTACCTTTCCCGGGATATGGCGGGAAAGGGGGGGGAGGGGACCCTGTACGAACCCTGGGAGATCTCTGCCGGCAATGAGAAAATCCGGATGGTCTTCCGGGATCGCAATCTCTCGGACCGGATCGGATTTTCTTATGCCCGCTTTAACGGTACCGAGGCGGCCCAGGACCTGATCGGTCAGATGGAGCAAATTTCCCGCCGGGAAGAAGGGGGGGGGCGGGAGGCGGTCATCCCGATCATCCTCGATGGAGAAAATCCCTGGGAAGCGTATTCCGATGGCGGCTACCACTTCCTGAAAATCTTGTACGAACGCCTTTCTGCCCATCCTGTTCTCCGGACCCGGACGGTCTCCCAGGCCTTGGAAAGTGTGCCGGCCCGTCCTCTCGACCGTCTGGCCACCGGCTCCTGGATCAACCACGACTTCCGGATCTGGATCGGCCATCCCGAGGACAACAAGGGATGGAACTTCCTCCGGTCGACCCGGGAGGCCTTCGGAGAGATCCTGGCCAGGGGGTCATCCACTCCGGAGCAGATCGAAAAGGCGCGCCAGGAGCTTTACGCTGCGGAGGGATCCGACTGGTTCTGGTGGTACGGCGATGATTTCAAGAGCCTCCAGTCCGGAGAATTCGACCGGCTCTTCCGGATTCACCAGCAGAATGTCTACCGGATCCTGGGCCAGGTTCCTCCGGCTATTTTAAACGAGCCGGTCCGACAGGCCGACCAGCCGGCGGGACTCTCCCTTCCGGTCGACTTCATCCGTCCGGTGATCGACGGTGAGGTCAGCCACTATTTTGAGTGGACCGGGGCCGGCCTCTACGACAACCACAAGCTCCAGGGGTCGATGTATCTTCGGGACTCCCCCATCGCCTCTGTCTACTTTGGTTTTGACGAGGTGAACCTCTATCTGCGCGTCGACTTTGACTCCCACTACCGTCCGGAAGACCATCCGTCCCCGCGACTCGACATCCGCTTCCTTGACCGGAAGGAGACGCGCTTCTGCCTTCCTCTTGTTCCCGGGGTCCGGGACGTCCCTCTTTCCTGTGAAGGAGACGGCTCGGAAGGAACCGCCCGGGTCGCCTACCAGAAGATTGTCGAGATTGCCGTTCCCTACGTCCTTCTCTCCCTTGAGGCCGGGGAATGGATCGGGGCAATCCTCGAGCTCTACGATGAGAAGAAGATGATCGACCAGTGCCCTCGGGGCCATACGTTGTCGATCCAGATTCCCGATGACCAGTTTGTCAAATCAATCTGGAGGGTCTGATGAACCAGGAAAGAACCGATACCCGGGCCACGATGGTCTTTGTCATGCACAACCATCAGCCCGCTGGCAATTTTGACCATGTTTTTCGAGAATCTTTCGACCGGGCCTACCGGCCGACCGTCGAACTTCTGTGGCAGTATGAGGCGATCCATGCCTCTCTTCACTATACCGGCCCTCTTCTTGAGTGGATCGAGGCTCACGAGCCATCCTTTCTCGATCTTCTGAAGAAGATGGTGGACCGGGGTCAGATTGAAATCCTCGGCGGGGGATTCTTCGAGCCGATTTTCTGCTGGCTCCGCCCGGAAGACCAGCGCCACCAGATCGACCTCATGCGTCGCCACATTCGGGAACGCTTCGGACAGGGAGAGAGGGAGGGATTCTGGCTGGCAGAGCGGGTCTGGGAGACCGATCTTCCAGCCAGAATAGCCCCCCTGGGCCTGACATACGCGCCTCTCGACGACCATCACTTCCATCTGTCGGGAATCGCCGATGATCGGCTCCACGGATACTACACCGTCAGCTGGGAAGGGCATCCCCTCAAGATCTTCCCTATTTCCAAGGATCTTCGCTACCTCATCCCCTTCCGTCCTCCGGAGGTGCTGCTCGCGTTT
>JAJZCZ010000014.1 GCA_021828805.1 Nitrospirota bacterium
GTGACGGAGACGGCATGGTAAACCCCGCCCGGTGCAAGACCAAATAGGGAGGCTCGCATTCGTGCGGAAGGCTGGCCCGGCCCACGCCTCCGGGTAAGGTCGCTAGAGTCCAGGGGCAACCCTGGTCCCAGAGTAATGGCCATCCTCGACAGAACTCGGCTTACGAAGGTCTTCCCCGGACCCGAAATCCAGAAGGACGGTCCCCTGTCATGAGAGAACGATCAGGCGCCCTCCCCTACGACGGGCTCTCGCTCATCGCTGACCCCGTCCACGGATATATCACCTTCGTGGACACCCCCCGCACGCCGGGGCATCCCACAGAACGCTCCCTCATCGACAATCCCTGGGTCCAGCGCCTCCGGGGGATCTACCAGCTGCAGAGCGCCCGTTTCGTCTTTCCCTCCGCCGAACACACCCGCTTCGCCCACTCGCTGGGGGCGATGCACATGGCCGGCCGCTTCGCCCGCCACCTCTACCCCGGATTCTCCGGAGAGTTCTCCCTTCCCTTTTTTGAAGGACTTCTCAGGGTGTCGGCCCTCCTGCACGACACCGGCCACGGCCCTTTTTGCCACTTCTACGATGAAACTGTCTCCCAGCCACGCTTCGGAAGATCCCACGAAAAGATGAGCCAGATTATCATCGGAGGTCCCCTGCGGGAGATCATCGAAAATATCGATAGAAGCCCTTCAGGAAGCTTCGCTCCCGGCGAGAGGATCTCGGGAGACTGGGTGGCCTATCTCGTGGGAAAGGGCAAGACCCCGAACCCCGTCCCGAAGGATCTCCCCGTCCTCGCGGCGTTAAAGCCGCTCTTCTCGGGAATCTTCACCGTGGACAACCTCGACTACGTTCTCCGGGATGCCTATATGTGCGGGGTGGCCACCGCCCCCGTGGACATCGACCGCATCCTCCACTACACCCACTTCCAGAAGGGTCGTCTGGCCATCCACCGCTACGGCCTGGGAGTCTTCGAGCAGTTCATCCAGGCGCGGCGCTACATGTACTCCCAGATCTACTTCCACCGCACCACCCGCTCTTTTGATCTGGCCCTGCGCGATCTCATCGGAGAAACCCTGGCGATCCTCCTTCCTCAAGACCCCGCCGACGACCTCTCCCGCTTCCTGACCCTGACCGACCATCATCTGCTCGAGACGGTGCGAAGCTGGACCGCCTCCCGCTCCCCCCGGCTCCGGCGTCTGGGCGAGGGGTGGCGCGCCTTTCTCGGAAGAGAAAAGATCTGGACCATGATTTACGAGCGAACCTGGGAGCGTGAAGGGACAAAGAACCCCGGCAAAAGACCGGCTCCCGATATGGAAGACCTTGCCCGGGGCCTGGCTTCAAAGGGACTTCTTCCCCGGGGGGCGGAGATCCGCCTCGATGTGGCAAGCCGGGACACCCGGCCGGAGAACCCCTTTCAGGGAGAGGGCAACCTCGACGTCTTCGATCCGCTTTCGGGCAAGGTCGGCCGCGGGCTTCTCGCCCGGATGCTCGAGGGGATCCCCCAGCGCCAGGAAATCGTCCGGATTTTCGCCAAGGGCCTTCCGGACGTAGGGGCCGCCACCTGCGAGATCGCCCGCCAGCTCGAGGAGTAAGGCAGGGAGGCCTCAGCGCGGGAGGATGCGGATCAGGGGCAGGACCAGATCGTGGGGACGGCTCTTCTTGGCGCGCTCGACCCCCCCGATCCCGGATCCCCCTCCGATATTGACCCAGGCCACCGTCTCTTTTCCTCCCCCCTCGGCTTCCAGTATTTTCCGCATCATGAGCGCTCCCACATTGGAGACATCGGCCCGTCGCGCCTCAAGAAATCCCGCCAGAACCCGTCCGGAGGGCGACCGCCCGTACCACCCCGCCGCCAGAAGCCCCCCGCGGCCATCCAGCCGCCATCCTTCGAGAGAGTCCCCTCCCTCCGGATCCATGGCCCGTTCAAAGGCCCGTTCCATGTCGGAGGCCATCTCCCGCTCGAGAGAGTCCCGGGCCACTGTCCTGCGATGGCCGGAGAAGTCCCGGATCAGCGCCCGGACAGCATCGCCCTCCTCCAGACCGATCCGGCGCACCTGCACGGGCCCCAGGAGGCGCTCGAGACGATTGCCTTCCCAGCGAAAGATCCGGCCGGGATTGCCCCGGGGCGCACAAATTGTGGAGGCGGCGAGGACGATCTCCCGCTCGCCCGCCTCAGAAAGGAAGGCTCCCTCCGGCGCCAGCGCCGCCGGGCAGTTCTCGAGAAAGGGGGGTGGGGAGGCGGGAAAGCGGGCGGAGAGATCCGAAAAGATCCGGGCAAGGAGCGCTCCCCGATCCCGGGAGCAGAGTCCCGGATCGAAAAAGGGCAGGGGGGGCAGGGGAAGAAAGACCGCGCCATCATTGGTGACAGCGATCAGGAGCCGGCCGCCGGCAGGGCCGTCGACCACCCGGTAGGAGAGCCTCTCGGAAAAAAGAAAGAGCGCCCCCGGATGAAGAAAGGAAAACGGGGGAGTGGCGGGGGTGTCCGGCGGAAGAAATTCCCGCAGGAGCTCAGGAGAGAGGGGATCCACGGCGGGGGGCAGAAGGAGGGGGCAGAAGGAGAATCTCCTGAAAATGGGGCCGGTCTTCCCTCTCCGCAACGCTCCGGACCGCCCGGATCTGATCGGAGGTGAGAAGGCTCCACTCCTCCGCGAGAAAGCGTTCGGCGTGGTGGCGGAAAAAGGAGAGCCCCTCCCGGGAGGAAAAGGGGCAGTCGGGGTCGAGAACGATCCGGAACGCGCCCTCCCGGAAGACGACCAGGAGCGGATAGATCCGGCAGTCGGCCGGATGCCCCCCCCACAGATCGCACCCGAGGCCATCGGAGCCCAGGGCCGAGCAGCTCCACAGCGGAGGGTCGGAGGGCGCGACCGGAAGGGGAAGAAGAGGCAAGGGGCGGGGGGCGGAAAAAATCTCGGGGAAGTCGGGCGCCCGGTCGGCCCGGGAGGCCCAGGGGGCCCGGTCGGGATCGGTGAACCGGCAGCACATCCGGCAGCTGGCGCAGAGCTCCCGGGGAACCGGAAGGATGATCCGGGACAGGGAAGGAGCGGCCTCCTTTTCCATCAGTGGCTCTCGTCGGCCAGGGAGGTCAGGGGGCGCTCAAAAAGCCGCCGCTGGAGGATCTCTTCGAGGGGACGGAGCGTCGCCGGGTCCATGGCCGAGACAAAGACCCCCTCCGGATAGCGGATGTCGAGTCGCTCCCGGGTCTCGGGATCGATGCGGTCGCACTTGTTGAACAGAAGAAGGATCGGAATGCGGTCGAGCTTCATCTCCCGGAGGATCTCCGTGACCCGTTCGATCATCACCTCGCACTGGGGGTGGGAGGCATCGGCGACATGGACGATCAGGTCGGCGTCCCGCAGCTCGTCAAAGGTGGCCATGAAGGCCCGGCGCAGATCGGCGGGAAGATCGCGGATGAAGCCCACGGTATCGGTGAGGATGATCTCCCGCTCCCGGGGAAAACGGAGGCGGCGGGAGGTGGGGTCGAGGGTGGCGAACATCTTGTCCTCGACCAGGACCTCGCTCTTGGTGAGCCGGTTTAAGAGGGTGGATTTGCCCACGTTGGTGTATCCCACCAGAGAGACCACGGGAATGGCGGCATCCCGCCGGCGGCTCTTGCGCTCCGACCTCTCGACCTCGAGGTGGCGGAGCTTGGCTCCGAGCGAGGAGATGCGGTCCCGAACCCGCCGCCGGTCCTCTTCGAGCCGGGTCTCTCCCGGACCCCGGCCGCCGATCCCGCCGGTCAGACGGGAGAGGGCCGTGGATCGCTCGAAGAGTCTCGGCAGAAGATACTTGAGCTGGGCCAGCTCCACCTGAAGCTTGCCGTCCCGGCTGTGCGCCCGGCGGGCAAAGATATCAAGAATCAGCTGGGTCCGGTCGATCACCTTGAGCTCGGTCATCTCGGCGATCTTTCTCACCTGGTTGGGAGAGAGCTCCTGCTCGAAGATGATGAGGGTGGCGTGGAGCTTCAGGGCATGGATGAGAAGGGACTTGAGGCGATCGATGCTCATGAGGGTGGTGGGGTGATAGCGCGCCACTTTCTGGCGAACGACACCCATAACATCGACATCGGCCGAGACAGCGAGCTCGGAGAGCTCGGCCAAGGCATCCTCCTGATCGGAAATCGAGGCCGTGGAGACGGAGACCAGAAGTCCACGCTCCTGGCCGGTCGTGTGCTTCGTCGCGGCGGAAAGGCTCCGGGAAAGCTCGTCCTCCAGCGCCTCGACCCGGCCGGAAGAGTCATAGGCCTCCGGACCCACCGGGCGGGGAGGGTCGACGATCCAGGGGGATTCGGCCTGGGGATCGGGGTCGATCGTCGCCACGCAGAGCTTTTCCGGAAGCCCGGAGTCCCGGTTCACGCAGATAGCCACCATGGCGTCGAGCCGAAGAAGGGCGAGGTCGTTCAGGTCATCCTGGGAGAGGGCCTCCCCCAACAGATGGGTGTGGACCATCCGGAGACCGCGAAGCGACCGGCCTCCGGAGCGGGACGGGGGAAGCTCCTCGAGAAAGATCTCCCGGGCGGTCCCCACGACCACCATCGCCACGATACCTTCCCGGGTGATGAGAAGGGCGACCTGACGCCCGGTTTCATGGCTTAAGGCCGCCATCTGGCGCGCCATTTCGGGCCCGACCCAGAGACCGGGGGAGACCTTCCGTCCATGAAGGCGGGTCAGGGATTTGAGCTGGCTTGCCTTGAGTCCCGAGAGGTTACCGGTCAGTCCGGAAATGGAGGATCCTTTCGATGGGGGGAGATGTCCGGGCCGGGAACCGGCCCTTTTAGAAGCTCCTCCTACTATACCGCAGAACCTCGCCCCGGAACATCCACGGGCCTCTCTTTCCGGGGAGACCCGGGACTCAGAGGGGTCGCGGCAGGGGGACTACAGCAGGGAGACCAGACACCGGAGAACCCCGGTGTAGTAACAGCAGCGGGGGTCGTTCAGATCGTTAAAGAAAAGCCTTTCCTGCCCGTCCGCGAAGCGGACAAGGACAAAACAGGCCCCGCCGGGAACGGAGGACTCCCGGGTCTCAATGACCCGGCCCGTGCCCCACTCGGGGTAGTCGCGATGGCGCACCCGTTCTTCCCGCCGGAGATAGAGCCGGTAAGTCCTCTCCCCGATCACGGGTGGTTCGCCCGGGGGTTGAAGGTCTCGGCCCGGCGGCGGTAAAAGGGGCTGTCCGGACACAGGGTTAACACCCGCCTCATGGCGGTCCGGGCTCCCGCGAGGCCCAGCCGGTGGCGGGAGATCCCGATCCAGGAGAGGGTCCGGGGATCGGAGGGGGAGAGCCGGTCGGCCGTCTCAAATTCCTTCAGCGCCTTCGTCACCGATCCCCCCACAAACCACGGCTTGTAATAAAGAGCGATCCCCTTCAGAAGATGGGCGCGGGCCAGGGAGGGATCCTCCCGGAGGAGCCGGTCGAGGGTCGCCTCGGCCTTTTTCCCGTACCGCATGCCGCCCGGGAAGCCCTGGTAGAGAACGAGCTCGGTGTCGCGCTCGGCGTGAAGAACCCGGATGTCCGGTCTCTTTTTCTCGGCTTCGGGAAGGATCCGGAGAAGCTCCCGGACCCGGGCCAGAGCCGCCTCCCCCGTCTTCTGTCCCCCTGGAAGATCCCGGAGAATCCGGGCCCGTTCGAGAAGAGGGGCGGGGCTGTCTCCGGCGGCGCCGGGCGGAGGAAGAAGGGGGGGATTCCGGAGAGGACCGGGACAGAACGGGGCGGCACGGAGACCGGGGGGCGATCCGAAAAGAAGGGAAAAAAAGAGGAGTCCGGCAGCCAGAGCGACTGCCGTTTTTCTACCTTTTCTCTTTTTCGGTGAGAACTTGAGGAAGATTGGTGCCGAGCTGGGAGCGATGGATGACATACTCGAATCCTGCCTTCTGTGCATGCCGCCGGGAATCGATATCGTTGTGGAAGATGACGGCGATGAGTTTGGGGCGGCTTCCCGTCCCTCCAGCCTCCACGATTTCTGTCAAAAAGTCCTTGGCTTCCTTCATGTCCACCACAAGCGCCTTGATGGAAAGATCGGCCGTGACGGTGTTAAAGACCTTGGCGGGAACCGAGGTCGCGCTGGAGAAACCCGCCTTTTCGACAATATTGGCGACCATGGTTCCGAGAAAGATATCCCGTCCCACGAAGAGAATCTTTCCCTTGCTCGTTTTTGCCCCGGAGGCGGAGAGACCACTCATAGCAACAATCCCTTTCTGATAAATTTCTTATGGGCGGGAGGACGCCGGATCCGGCGGGATTCGGGAAATCCCCCCCATATAGGGAAGAAGCGCTTCGGGAACGACAACGCTTCCGTCTTCGGTCTGGTAGTTTTCAAGAATCGCCGCCAGTGTACGGCCCACCGCCAATGCCGATCCGTTCAGGGTATGCAGCAGCTGAACCTTGCGGTCGGAGGCCCGGCGGTACCGGATCTGGGCCCGGCGCGCCTGGAAATCCATAAAGTTGGAGCAGGAGGAAATCTCGCGGTAGCGCTCCTGGGAAGGAAGCCACACCTCCACATCGTAGGTCTTGGCCGAGGAGAAACCGAGATCTCCGGTGCACAGGGAGATCACCCGGTAGGGCAGACCCAGCCGCTCGAGAATCTCCGTCGCATCCCGGGTAAGAAGCTCGAGGTTCTCCATCGATTTTTCCGGAGTCGAGAGCCAGACAAGTTCCACCTTGTTGAACTGATGCTGGCGGATCAGCCCCCGGGTATCCTTTCCCGCCGCTCCCGCCTCGCGCCGGAAGCAGGCCGTGTAGGCGGCAAACTTCACCGGAAGGTCGGCCTCGTCGAGGATCTCGCCCCGGTAATAATTCGTCACCGGCACCTCCGCCGTGGGGATCAGGAAGAGGTCGTCGGCCGGCATATGGAAAAGCTCCTCGCGAAACTTGGGCAGCTGACCGGTAGCCAGGAGACTCTCGGGGAGAACCATGTAGGGGACGGAGAGTTCCCGGTAGGGCGCGCCATCCGGACGGGGCAAGGTATGGCAGTCGAGCATGAAGGAGATCAGGGCCCGTTCAAGCCGGGCTCCGGCCCCCAGAAGGATCGAAAAACGCGCCCCGGACATGCGGGCCGCCCGGTCGAAGTCGAGAATCCCCAATGTGGCGCCGATCTCCCAGTGGGGACGGGGGGAAAAGGAAAAGGACGGAGGCGTGCCGACCCGGCGAAGCTCGACATTGTCCGATTCATCCTCTCCCGCCGGAACACTGGCGTCGGGAATATTGGGAAGGAGAAGCCACTTCTCCTCGCGCTGGCCGTCGAGATCGCGACGGAGCTGATCCGATTTCTCGATCGCCTCGTTGATCCGGAGGACCTCCGCGTACAGGTCGTCCGTCGGCTCGCCGCTCCGCTTTTTCTTCCCGATCTCCACCGAGAGGGCGTTTCTTCGCTCCCTGAGGCTCTCCCACTCACGATTGGCGTCGAACCACCGGGCGTCGAGCTCCAGAAGTCCGGGAAGATCCACGTCGACCCGCCGGGAGCGAAAGGCCCGGGCGGCCATCTCAGGGTCTTTCAGTATCCGGTTTCTGTCGAGCATCTGTCTCCTTAACCATGGTCGGGGGCCGGAAAGAGGCGGGAAAGAGCCCTGTCTGCCTCTGGGCTTCATGAGAATTCCGGATTTTATTCTCCTATTCTATCCGCTTCGCGGCCCGATGAAAAGAGAGCGCTCCTGTTTCATTTTTATTGATTACTGTTTTTATATTGAATTATAAAAATATTCGATTAAAAAAAGTGGGAACGACTGTTTTTTCTTTATGCTCTTTTTCTTTGGCCCAAAAAACACTCGCAATTCTTCTGGATATCGCCTCCCCTCCCGGGAAACGTCAGCGCCCCCAACAAGAAAAAATCGTCTTCCCCCTTCCTTCCCGGATATTGAGATCGCCCTCTTGACCTTTTCCCCCTGCGGGACTACACTACAAAACCGTTCCTGACCACAATATATAGTGGCCCTCATTCGCGACCGTACAATATATGCTATTTTCTCGCGATTCATGACCTCTTGGTTGGCGAACAATCCCGAATGATTTTTCGTAACGATTTTTTCGGTTTCCCCTTCCGGTCTCACGGCCCCCTTCCAGCGGAATCGGGCTCCGGGTCAACACGCTCTTCAAGGAGATCTCCATGGAACCAAAAACCGAACTAACCATCTCAGCCAACGCCCTCAAGGTCCTTCAAAAACGATATCTCGGGAAGGACGCCGACGGCGTTGTCACCGAGACCCCCGAGACGATGTTCCGTCGCGTGGCGAGCGCCATCGCCTCCGTGAACGTCAACCCCTCGGAAAGGGAGTTCCTGTCAGAAGAATATTACCGCTTCATCTCCACGCTGGACTTTCTTCCCAACTCCCCCACCCTGATGAACGCCGGTCGTCCCCTCGGACAGCTCTCCGCCTGCTTCGTCCTTCCGGTGGGAGACTCCATGCCGGAGATCTTCGATACCGTCAAGGCCACCGCCCTCATTCACCAGACCGGGGGAGGCACCGGATTCTCCTTCTCAAGACTTCGCCATAAGGGCGCGATCGTCCGTTCCACCGGAGGGCAGGCCTCGGGTCCTGTTTCCTTCATGGGCGTCTTCAACGCCTCCACCGGAGCCGTCAGCCAGGGGGGAACCCGACGGGGCGCCAACATGGGCATCCTCCGGGTGGACCATCCGGATGTGCTCGATTTCATCGATTGCAAGCTGGACCAGACCCAGGTCACCAACTTCAACATCTCCGTGGCCATCACCGACGAATTCATGGCCGCCGTGCGGGAGGGACGGGATTACAACCTGATCGCCCCCCACAACGGAGAGGTCACGGGAACGCTTTCCGCCCGGATGGTCTTTGACCGGATTGCCAAGAACGCCTGGGCCAACGGTGAACCGGGTCTCTTTTTCATCGACACGGCCAACCGCTACAACCCGACACCCTCCCGCTGGAGCTATGAGGCGACCAACCCCTGCGGTGAGCAGGTTCTGGGACCCTACGAGTCCTGCAATCTCGGCTCGATCAACCTCGAACGCCATGCGACGATCGACTCCCGCGGCGAAACCGTCATCGACTGGGACAAACTCGCCCGCTCCGTCTATCTCGGCGTCCGCTTTTTGGACAATGTCGTCGACGCCAACCGCTTCCCGATCCGGGAGCTGTCGGAAATCAATCAGGGCGCCCGCAGAATCGGTCTGGGCATCATGGGATTCGCCCGGCTCCTCATGCTCCTCGGCATCCCCTACGACTCGGAAGAAGGGCTGGAGGTGGCGGAAAAGATCATGGGATTCATCCGCGAGGAGTCCGAAAAGACCTCCCTCGACCTGGCCAAGGTCCACGGCCCCTATCCCTTCTTCGAGGGGATCGGCTCTCCCAAGAGAAACAGCCATCTTCTGACCATCGCCCCCACCGGGACCATCAGCATGATTGCCGACACCTCGTCGGGGTGCGAGCCGGAATTCTCCATCATCTGGTACAAGAATGTCATGGACGGGACCCATCTTCCCTACACCCTCGAGATGTTCGAGAAGGTGGCCCGCAAAGAAGGGTTCTGGAACGACGATCTGCCCGGCCTCATCGTGGAAAACCACGGCTCCTGCCGGGGACTTTCCCAGGTTCCCGAGAAGTGGCAGAAGACCTTCGCCACCGCCCACGACATCGCTCCGGAGTGGCACGTCCGGATGCAGGCTGCCTTCCAGAAACACATCGACGCAGCCGTCTCGAAGACGATCAACCTGCCGGAAACCGCGACGATCGGCGACGTCGAGAACTCTTACCTGTTGGCCTATCAGCTGGGCTGCAAGGGAATTACCGTCTACCGCGATGGAAGCCGGGCAAACCAGGTCTTAAATCTCGGCGGCAGCGAGAAAAAGGCCGGAAAGTCCCTTCCGGGATGGGGGCAGCGCCATGCACCGGGCGATCTCTCCCGGGGGGTGCGCGTCAAGATTACCGGAAAGTCCGGAAAGTCTTACGTCCATCTTTATTTCGATGAAGAGAGACGCCCGGTCGAAATCTTCGTGACCCCGGCGGCCGACCACCGGGAGCGGGAATCGGCCATCCTCTTCGGCCGTCTCGGATCTCTGGCCCTTCAGTTCGGCGCCCCCATCGAGGAGGTTGTCGGGCAGTTCATCAAGAGCCACGAGGAGGCCGGGAAGCTGGGCTCCGACCCCTACGCCATCGCCAAGGCCATCGGCACCATCCTCTCGAAGGAGGGGTTGACCGGCGAGTCGGGTATGGTCATCGAGGTGGCCTGTCCCACCTGCGGAGGCCAGGTCGCCTTCCTCGAGGGATGCCTCAAGTGCATGGGCTCGAAGAAGACCGGCGGAAGCTGTGGCTGGAGCCAGTGCTAGGCCGGGAAAGAAAACAAAAAATCATTTATTGTAAATAATATCCATAGAAACAACATGGATCATGAAATAACGGGAAGGGGGAGTCTTCCGCCGGGCCTCCGGCGGGAGACTCCCCTTTTTTCTGTCAGGGGGCGGAGGGCAGGGTCGCAAAATAGTCTTCAAGGTAGGCCGTCGCCACCGGAAAAGGCGGCGCGAAGACACGCGTTTCCCCGGCGCCCCGGAGGGTGTGGAGGGGGCGAACGGGAAGGGTCGCCGAGGAGAGAAAGAGCTCCCGGAGAGAGGGTAGCTCGGAGAGCCGAAGGGCCTCCTCCCGGACAGGCCTCCCTTGCCGGCGGGCCCAGTCCAGGATCCGGCTCCGCACCACCCCGGGAAGGATCCCCTTGATAAGAGGGGCCGTCCGAAGGACCCCCTCCTGATCAACGCCAAAGACCGAGGTGACCGTCCCCTCCAGGAGCTCTCCCTGCCCGTTCACCAGGAGCTGCTCGACGGAGGCGCTCTCCCGCCGCTGCCCTCTCACCCATTTGACCCAGAGAAGATTACCGGTCTTGTGAGAGCGGAGAGGGTCCCCCGACGGATCCCAGGGAAGAAAAAAGAGCTCGGCCTCCGCCCCCTCCCGGAGGCGCGAGGCAGAAAGGGGCGGGCGAAAAAGGGGAAGGACCACCCGGAGGACCCTCTGGGAGCTCCCGTCGATCCCGGCGACCGCCGACGTCCCCCGGGAGAGCATCAGCCGCAGCGCCGGGGGGGGATCCGGGGAGCTTCCGATGGCCAGAAGACAGTCCGACAGAAGGACCTCCCCGTCAGGCAGGGCCGGATACCCGAAAAATCCGGCGCTCCGGCGAAGGCGGGCTGTGTGCTCCTCCCAAAAGACCGGGCGGCCGGCCGCCACCGCCATCGTGGTAAAGAGGCTGTCTCCGTGCAAAAAGCCCATGTCCAGCGGGGCGACAGCCGGCGCCCCGCCCTCCACAAGAACCCCGTCGACGACGACCCGTCCCGTCCCGCTCACTCGAAAACCTCCTCCATCGTTCTGGCCTTGAGGGCGATCTCCCGGATCTCCTCGTCCGCCACCGAATCGGCGACGATCCCGGCCCCCGCCCCAAAGGAAATGCGCCCGCCCTCCGGGCCGGTGGTTCCCTCGAGTGTCCGGATCAGGAGGGAAAAATCCGCCTGCCCGCTCCCGGAGACATACCCGAAAATCCCGCAGTAATAATTTCTCGGCCGCCCTTCAAGAAGACCGATCTCGCGCCGAACGGCAATCCGGGGGGCCC
This sequence comes from Nitrospirota bacterium, assembly GCA_021828805.1. GTDB lineage: Bacteria > Nitrospirota > Leptospirillia > Leptospirillales > Leptospirillaceae > UBA4572. The sequence continues at coordinate 11,554 of JAJZCZ010000014.1, forward strand.
CCGTCACCGAGCCTCCGGGAAAGAGGGACAGGAGCAGATCCCGGCGCGAAAGCGCGCGATCGAGACGGCCTTCGACATCGGAGACAAGATGGCGCAAATGGGGAAGGCTCTCCACCCCGAGAAGGCGCGGCACCCGCACCGACCCCGGACGGCAGACCTTCCCGAGATCATTTCTGAGAAGATCCACGGTCATCACATGTTCTGCGAGGAGCTTGGCATCCCTGAGGAGGGGCTCCTCCCCGACCGGCGAGGCGCCGGCGGCCGTTCCGGCGATGGGACGGGTCACAATCCGCTCCCCGTCCCCCGCAAGAAACTGCTCGGGAGAGCGGGAGAGAAGAAAGAACGTCCCCCGGGCAAAAAAGCCCCCGAAGGGAGAGGGACCGAGCGCTCTCATCCGGGCGTAGGCGGCAAGAGGGTCGAACCCCTCCGGAAGGCTCGCGGAAAAGCGCCGGGCCAGGTTGACCTGGAAGTATCGCCCGCGGGCGAGACCCCTCCCGATCCGGTCGAGGGAGCGTTTCAGGGAGGCGTCGGATTCCTCCGGCACAAAGGAGAGAGGCGGGAGCGGTCCGAAGGAGACCGGAGCGAGAAGGGAGCGATCGAATCCCGGGGGCAGGAAAAGGCGCCCGCTGGGAGCATGAAAGGAGACCACCTCGAGGCAGTCACAACGGAATGCCGGGACCGCCGGCCCGGAGAAAGGCCCCCCGGACGGCTCCCAGCGTTCGGCCAGCTCGAAGGGAAGGAGAAGCACGCAACCCGCGGAGAAGGGGGGAAGGCCGCCCGGGTCCCTCTCCGGAGGGATCTCCCGCCCTGCCTCACCGGTCAGGAGAGGGTGGTCGAAGACGCTCTCTCCGTTGCGGTCCTCCACCACCCGGGAGACCGTCACCGGAATGTGGCTCCAGCCGCTGGAGCGCTCCCGGTCGAGATGGAGAAGCGGCATCTCCGGATTTTTTTCCCGGAGGCGAAACAGCAGGGAGGCCGGGTCAAACTCCGGACAGTGAAGGAGCGTCCCCTCCCCGGGCTCTAATGTCGAACCGTTTTTCTTTCTGTATTTTTTCATAGAGTTTGATTATAATCTTCAACGGTTACCAGAAGAACTCTTTTTATATTTTTCTCATGACAATCTTTAGTTATCCCCGGAAGCCCCACCCCAGACCAGGCGGCGACAAACGTGACGCTGCCCCTTATGCCAAGAGGAGACTGACAATGCTGAAAGTGTTGCGAACAGGGGGACTTCTTGCCGGAGCGTTGCTGTCTCTCTCCCTGGCGAGTTGTTCAAGCTACAGCGTCCAGCGCGTGGGAGTTGATACGGCCGGCGGCGTCACCAGCCGGTGGACGGACACCGATGCCCGTCTCACCGCCAAAACGATGATCCGCAAGGCCCTCGATGCTCCCTGGCTCTCCCGGTTCCAGGCAAAGAACGGCCGGCGGCCGGTCGTGGAGCTTGGCCAGATCATCAACCGCTCCGACCAGCATATCAATACGCGGCTCTTCTTAAACCACTTCCAGGACGAGCTCATCAATTCCGGAAAGGTCCGCTTCGTCACCGCCTCGGAGGCCCACCGGAACGCCGCCTCTGCCGAACGTGAGTACCAGATGAAGCATGCCCGCTCCTCCACGATCCACGGGCCCGGACAGCAGACAGGCGCCGACGTGATGATCACCGGCTCCATCAACTCCTACACCGCCTCCCGCGACGGCAAAACCGTCCGCTTCTATGAAACCCACCTCAAGGCCCTCGACCTCACCTCCAACGAGATCCTCTGGGGAAGCCAGTACCAGGTCAAGAAGATCGCCCATCAGTCTTCCATGGGATTTTAAAAAAGCCAAGTACCAGGGGTCCGGGGTCCGGGCCCCTGTTTTCATGTGTTCCCGGATAGCGACCAAAAAATCTCGCGAACGGAGGCATTATGAACAGAAGCAAGATTTCTCTTGCTGCCACGACCCTTCTCTGCCTTTCCGCCTGCGCTCCCTCTTTTGTCCAGGACCGAATTTACTATAACGACCTCGCCCAGGCTCCCGGGGGGATGATCAGCGAACAGAAGAACCCCGCCGCCGAACAGGCTCTGGCTGAAATAAAAAAGGCCCAGGCCAATAATGTTTACGGGAGCAAGGACCAGCTTCTTCTCGGCATGGATCTCGGGATGGCCAACCACATCGCCGCCGACTATCGGAGCTCGGAGGAGGTTCTCCGGCAATCGGACCGCCTCGCTGAGGCACTCTTTACCAAGTCCTTCACCGACATCCTCATGGCCTACCAGCTCAACGACTACTCCCTCCCCTACAAGGGCATGCCGTACGAGCGGGTCATGATCAACCTGCTCAACTCCCTCAACTATGCGGCAACGGGCGACTGGAGCGGAGCCCTGGTCGAGGCGCGCAAGATCCGGACCAAGCTCGTGGAGTACAACCGGAAGTACCCCCAGGCCACGGGAACCCCCGGAAAGTTTGCCAGCGCGGAAGGACCGGCCCGGAGCCTGCTCGCCCAGCACCACATCACATACAACCCCTCCCAGCTCAACCACTACACCGACGACGCCTTCGCCCGCTATCTCTCCGGGATCTTCGAAGAGGCCCAGGTCACAAGTGGCGCCGGGAACTACCAGTCGGCCTATCTCTCCTACAAAAAGGCCTACGACACCTACCAAAAGTACAAGCTTCTCTACAACACCCCCACCCCTTCCTTTCTCGCCCCGGCTCTTCTCCGGACCGCGGAGGCGGCCGGACGGACCAACGAACTCCGGAAGTGGAAGCAGCAGTTCCCCGGCATAACCTACACCTCTTCCTCCGACTACGAGAAGATGGGCCACATCCTCTTCGTGGGGTTCAACGGAAAAATTTTCCATCTGGGACAGGACAAGTTTGCCTTTCCCCTTCCCATCCCCGGCTCCTCCCTGGCTCTTGTGTCCTTTTCCTACCCCAAACCCGAAGGGGGCGGAACCGATGTTATCTCCCACGAGATCAGCGTTGTCGGCCCCGGAGGAGCCTCCGTGGCCCGGGTCTCCTCTGAAATGGGCGATAACCTCATGGCGGTCGGAGGAACAAACTTCAAGGACCATCTGAGCCGCCTGATCCTCCGGGAGGCCATCCGGGCAACGCTCAAGACGATCGAACAGGTCGCCGCCCAAAAAATGGCCGACCAGGCGGGGGGACCTCTGGCCGAACTCGGGGCCATGGTTGGCGGGATGATCTTCACCGCCGCCACCGACCAGGCGGACACCCGGAGCTGGCGGCTTCTTCCCGCCACGATCGACACGGCCACCGTCGACCTTCCTCCCGGAACCTACGACCTCATGGTCCAGACAAAAACAGGAATCGGAGCGGGGGGGCTCCTCAAGGAGCGGGTCACCGTTGCCGCCGGACAGTATCTTCTGGTGAGAACGGTCAACCCGCCGGCGTCAACCGGGCCGGTTGAGAAATAGAAGAAAAGAAAAAAGCGGGCACTCGGGCCCGCGTCAGCCACACACAAAAATAAGGAAAGGATCGCGTACCATGAAGCTTGATAAAACGCTTGTCATCGCAGGAGCCGTCGCCTCCCTTTTTGTCCTGGGAGGATGTGCCTCAAACAACCGGAACGCTGTCGTCTTCCAGGGAGGCACCTACAAGCTCTCAGGACCGAGCGGGATCGCCATCGACGGCGCGGGCAACGTCTGGGTCACCAACACAAAGAACGACACCGTGACCGAGCTCAAGGGAGTGGCCGTTCCTGTGGGGGGCTGGAGTGGATCCCAACAGGATATCACCCCCTCCCCGGCCCGGAAGGAAGGAAAAGAGAAGGTCTACTCTCTCTCCCCCAAATCCGGCAAGTCCGCCTCCAAGCAGGCAACCGGGACCCCCTGATCCCCTGCCTGGCCTTTCTGCCACGCCGTACAGATCTCCAATGACTCCCCTGCCGGGATCTTCCGTCTCACCACTCTGAGCGAACCCCGGCAGGGGTTGTTTTTTGGGCCCGGAACGGTTTAGAATGGGGGTCGCTTTTCTCCCTTTTCGTTCCACCGCAATTTCTTCATCTCTCTTCATGGTGAGTGTAGCTCAAGGGCAGAGCACTGGACTGTGGCTCCAGGGGTTGGGGGTTCGAAACCCCTCACTCACCCCATTTCTCGTTTCCGCCTGTCCCATCAAAAAGATGCCTCCCCGGACTCTCCGCTGACACCCTCCCTGCGGATTCCTGGCGCCTCGCACCTCCCCTCCGGCCCCCTCCGGAATCGGGCGATTATGTCTCAAGAAGACGCCGGGCCCGAACCACAAGAGGCAGATCCTCCCCCCCGGAGAGCCTCCCGAGAAGGGCGGCCAGCCTCGTCCGATCCTCACGCCCCAGGGCCACCAGTTCAACCTCGGCCATCAGAGCGTACCAGAGAGCGCCCGTCTCCTCCGCCTGCTTCCTCGCCGCCTCAAAGAGCCCCTTGGCCCTCTCCCGAGCCTTCCCGGGCTCTTTTTGCAGAAGAGCCTGCCCCTCGACCACCAGAAAGAGGGGGTCAAAGACCTGTGTCCCGGTTCGTCCGCCTTTCTCCCTCCCGAAACGGGCCACCTCGATCGCCTTGTCCCAATGCCCGACCTTGAGGGCCAGCTCGGCGTGGATCGACAGAAAAATAGGACTGACCCCCGGCAGCATTTCCCGGATCGCCATCACCAGCTCTTCGGCCTCCATGGCCGTCCCGGGAGAGGGATCACACCACAGCAGCGCCAGACGAAGAATCTCCTCCCACATATGAAGTCCCGACTCCTCCGCCAGACTCAACGACTCCTGGGCCAGCGTCCGGGCGGCCGCGACATCATGGGCCATACAGCGGGAATAGGTGGCGAAAACACCCAGGAAAACCCGGGAGCGGGGAAGCCGGAGAATATCGTCGAGCCCTCGCCCTTCCTCAAGGATGGTACGGGACTCCTGGATTTTCCCCTGAAGCTGGCAGGTAAATCCCAGATAGGAATGCGCGAGAACAGGGGGAGACTCCGTGAGATTCTCAAATGATGGATCCTCCTCCCAGGGGTGGTGGGCAACCTCAGTGCGAATCGCGGAAAGCGCGGCATAGGCCCGCTCGAGATCTCCCTTCCAGAAGAGGGCCGTCCCGCCGACACAGGCCGCCCAGAGACTGGAGCCTGCGCCCTCGTTTGTCCGGGGAAGGGAGTCGAGCCTTTCAAGAGTCCAGGTGGGGCCGTAGAGACCCGATCCAACCCCGACCAGAATATGGGAAAGCCGGTGCTCAAGGGGAGAGCCCGGATGCTTGCGGACGAGCTCCTTTGCCTTCTGGCCCAGCCTCTCCGATGCGGGGGAGCCATACCCGAAGACGACATTGGCGATCCGGACCATGGAGAGCAGAAGCCGGAGGATCCGGGTTTCAATGTCGGGGGAGGAGGGCTCTGACTCAAGAAGAGCCACGGCCTTCCCGAAGTGGTCGAGCGCGATCCGGTAGGCCCCCAGGGCCACGGCCCGGTCTCCGGCGCTGACAAAGGGGGCCACGGCCTCGGAGGAGCGTCCGGCTTTCTCCAGATGCTCCCCCAGAATTTCCGGCTGGCGGGAGACCCGGGAGGGGAATTTCTCCCGAAGAACCTCTGCGAGCACCTGGTGGATCTCCCGTTGAATGGCGTCCGGAAGGGAGTTCAGGATCCCCTCCCGAAGGAGCGCATGGCAAAAGCGGTAGGCCGGATCGGGGAGAAGGCCTTCGGCTTCAAGAATCTTATGGCTCAGGAGATCTTCAATCCAGCGGTCTGTGGTGGTCCCGTCGGCGGGAAGTCCCGCATAGCGCTCCGTCGCCCGTAACAGGAGAGGCCAGTCGAGGCTTTGACCGAGGCAAGCCGCCACCTTCGCCATCGTCCGGCTCTCCCCCAGCGATCCGGTCCGGGAGGAGAGAAGCTCTTTGAGGCTTACGGGAATATCGGCGCTCCCGCCAGACAGCGTGCCCGACAACACCAGCTCCCGCAGATAAAGCGGGATCCCTCCGCCCCGGTCGATACCAGCCTTAAGGGCCGGTGGAGAAAAGGCCGCGGGAGCGAGCGACTCGATCATCTCCCGGCTCTCGGCCCGGGAGAGCGCGGAAAGCCGGAGGATCTCCTCCGGAGGCGGAAGCCCCATCTTGCGGAGGGTTTTCTCCTCCCGGGCGGTCAGCACAAGCAAGGCATGGCTTCCCCGAAGGGCCACGATGGTTTTTTTCAAAAGCTCTGTCGTGTTCTGATCCATCCAGTGGAGGTCTTCCACGGCGATCAGAAAGGGGCGGAGGGATCTCCAGCTCAAAATGGAGAGCATCAGGGAGTCGACCCGCCGCCGGAAACTTTCCGGGGAAAGGATTTCAAGCTCTTCGGACCAGGGACCCTCCCCGCAGAGCAGATGAAGAAAGAGAAAGACATTTTCTCCAAGGGGCTGCCCGGTGGAGAGAAGGTAGCGCTCGATACGGTATCGGGCCTCCTTCGGCGAGGTCCGCTCTTCGATGCCCACATGGCTTCGAAGAAAACGGATCACGGAGGAGTAGGGGCTCTCCGGATCTCCCGGGAGACAAAAGATCTGCCGGACTCCCCCTTCTCCCGGGACCTTCCGGAAAAGGCGGATAAATTCGTTCAAGAGCGCCGACTTTCCGATCCCGGCCTCCCCCGTGATCCACAGGGTCCGAAGCCCGCTCTTTTCCTGGATCTCTTTCAGAAGCTTTTCCATCCGGACCTTCTCCGCCTTCCGGCCGACAAAGGTCACCTCAGGCTGACCGATCTGGGGAAGGAGCTCCCCGATCAGGAAAAGGGGCCGCTCGGTGCTCTCGGGAGATTCGGGAAGAGAGGCCCCTTTCCTCACCCGGAAGAAACGGTCGACCAGCCGGACCGTCTCCCATGTCGCGACGATCTCCCCGGGAGGACTCTGCCGCACGATCCGGTCGACTTCACGGATCCGGTCACCCACCGGATCGGGATCTCCCGACGAGAGGTCGGCCAGGCCCTCTCCGGTGAGAATGGCCAGGCGAACCTCTCCCGGGCGAAAGTGGGCGTCGGCCCGGGAGAGCGCCCGGATCTCCCGGGCGGCCAGAACCGCACGCCGCGTGGGGTCCTCCAGGCTTCTGAAGAACCCGAAGATCCCGTGGAAACCCTCTCCGGTCCCGCGTCGCACCTCCCCGCCGAGCCCCCGGACAAGCGCCCCCACCTTGTCCCGGAAAGACGCCTGAGTCTCCCGGACCTCTTCGGGAGAGCGGCCCTCCGGAAGGCCGGAAAAAAGAATCGAGAGGAAGGTGATCTGACGGATCTCCCGGAGGGGTTGTCCCGGGGGGAAAGGCAGAGAGGGGACGGCAAAAGAGACGGAGGAGAGCTGACGTTCGAGAGCCTCCTGACGGAGAGCGAGCCGTGCCCGAAAGCCTACGACCCAGTCCCGGAAGCCTCCCGCAGACGAAAAGGAGCATCCCTCGAGAAAGGACCGGAGACCCATCTCTCTCTGGGCTTCGATCCTCTCCCGGCACCGGAGGCACTCGGCAGAAAGGTGGAGGAGGGGGCATCCGGGAGGGGGATCCTCCCGGAGATAGCGCCGGAGATCGACCGGCTCCTCGTCCCAGGGCAGGTCGACCGCTCTCCAGCCGATGGCGTGGGAGGTCGCCTTAAAAAGGCCGGACACTCCCAGGCGGGTCTCGACATTGTAGAGGGCGGTTGAGAGATTGGCGCGGGCCGACCGGGGGTCTTTGTCCGGCCAGAACAGGGAGGCTATGTCCTTTCTCGGGCAGGGACCGGGCTGGGCCGCAAGGTAGGACAGGAGGGTGACAGGACGGTCGAGGCGGCCTTCCCACACGATATCCTCCCCCCGGCATATCCGGGGAGGTCCCAAGAGAGAAATGGTCAGGGAGGGATCACAAAAAGAGCCCATTGTGATTGTTGACTCCACCAGTCGGAGGGTTGAAGGAAGCCGATGTAAATGAAGTCTCAAAGTAAAGTTGAGACTTTCTGCTCGCCGCCTGCAACAAGAAATCCTATAGTGATATCAGGATTAAATCAACAGAACCGGAAGGAGAAGCGCGGGCGATAACCCTTCCTTATTTTTTAACAAATGATGATCTCGAGTTTTCAGGAGAAACACTATGGATATCGACCCGTTATCACGGTCCATCATGGAAAGATCCGCCTCCCGGCTCCAGAAAATGCTGCCCCATTTTTTTCAGGACGGCGCTTCTGTGCTCGGAGGCCGCAAAGACTGCCCGCTTTGCCACTGGATCAACTACTTCAGTGAAACCATCGGCGCGACATCGGTGGCGAGGGACTCCCCGGTGCAGTCCGCCCACAACCGTTTCCACCAGTCTATCGAAGAGGCCCGGTCTTTCGGAAAGTCCGACCCCGGACGACTTATCTGGATCCTGAAAGAGGCCGAGTCCGCCGGCCAGGATACCGCCCTGGCCCTTCGCGCCCTTTCCTAGAGCCGCCTCCCCCCCGCAAGACAACGACCTCCCGCTCCCCGTCAGAGCTTGTCGAGAAGCCGCCTCTGGGACCGCTCCTTCTTGGAGAGGCGCCGGGGGTTCCCCTTTTTCTTTCCGAAGGTGGACGGCGGGGGATCCTCGTCATCCTCCCCGTCCCCGCGCTCCTGCCGGGGCCCTCCGCCCTTCCCCGACCGGGCGGCCAGCCTTTCAAGAAACACCTGGGAGCTCAGAGTTTCCGAGCCGAAGGAGCGGGCCTTTTGTACGACCTCCCGGTCGGAGCTCACCACCGCCGCCCGTTCCCGGTAACGCCCCGCCAGCGAAATGATCACGGCATCGGCACTCCCCGCCGCCTCGGAAAAGACGATACGGATCCCCGGAGGCGGGGTCAGCAGAAGGTCGCGATCGTTGGGATAGCCATCAAAGACCAGATGAATGTCGGCGAAGGTCCCGCGTTCGGCATAGACGGACAGCTCCCGGAGAAGACCCTGCCGCTCCCGGGCAAGCACCTCTCCATCCTGGCGCATGCGACCGCGGGCTCCGATCAGGTTGTATCCGTCCAGGATCAGGATGCGGGCCACGGTCGCTCCTTTCGGGGGAAAAAGCAGACGGTCTAGAAGTCGATGGCGAAGAATGTCCGGGTGTTTTGAAGGACCTGATGAGAAAAGGCTGTCGGATCTTCCCCCCGGGCGAAGGCCGCGACACGGAGGGTTTCGGGAAGGTAGGCGGGCTGGTTGGTCTTGCCGCGATAGGGAACGGGAGCCAGGTAGGGACAATCGGTTTCAAGGAGGATCCGGTCCTCCGGAATCTCCGGAAGGATCTCCCGGAGAGAGGCCGCGTTCTTGAAGGTCACAATACCCGAAAAAGAGAGGTAGAAGCCCCGGTCGAGGGCTCCGAAGGCCTCCTCCCGGCTTCCCGTGAAGCAGTGGAAGACGCCCCGGCGGCCGGACAGGCGCTCGGAGTCCAGGAGGGCAAAAAGGGGCTCGAAGGCCTCCCGGCAGTGGAGGATCAGGGGAAGGTCGGTCTCCCGGGCAAGCGCGATGTGGGCGCGAAGCGACGCCGCCTGAACCTCAAGGGGGGTCTCCTCGAAATCCGCCCGGTCGATGCCTGTTTCGCCGATGCCGACCACCCGGGGAGCGGCGGCAAGCAAGGCGAGCTCTTCGCGGGTAGCGGAGGTGAGGGTCGACGCCTCGGAGGGGTGGATGCCGACCGTGGCCCAGACGCCGGGGAGACGGGCGGCCAGATCGATCGACTCCCGGGAGCTGGCAATCCGGGTCCCGATGTTCACCAGGCCGGCAAGCCCTCCCTCCCGGGCCTTCCGGTAGGCCTCGTCGGCGGGCATCTCCGGAGGAAGAAGGTTAAGGTGGGCGTGGGTATCAAAGAAAGGGAGCACGACGTCGGAGGAGGCCATCGCAGACTACCGGATACCGGCGCCGGGAGGAGCCTCCCGGTCGGGCGTCAGAAGGGAGACCCCGTCGGGGACGGTGGCGGCCAGGAGCATCCCCTGGGAGGTGACCCCCATGAGGGTGGCCGGGGCGAGGTTGGTCACCACCACCACGGTCTTGCCCACCAGGCTCTCCGGAGGATAGGAGCCGGCGATCCCCGCCACAACCGTCCGGGGAGCGGGCTCTCCGATATCAACGGCGAGCTTCAGCAGCTTCTTTGATTTGGGAACAGCCACCGCCTCCCGGATGATCCCCGTAGCCAGACGGAGCTTCGAGAAGTCGTCGTAGGTGATCTGGGGGGCGTCCGGAGCCGCAGGGGCCGGGGAGGGCTTCTCCTGTCCGGCCGGAGAAGAGCCGGAAGATCCGTCCTGGCCCCCGGAGGGGAGAGATGCCGGGGCTGACGGGTCGGAGGAAGACGCCCTCTCTTTTTGCGCCTTTCGGGGCGCGCGCTCGGGCTCATCGGAAAGAAGAGCCCCGGAGGCGTCCCGGCGGGGGAAGAGCGGGGCCCCCGGACGGGGAGAATAGGCGTCGGCCTGGCCGAAGGTCCCGTGAACGGGCAGGGAAAGGGCGCCCGTTCCCGGACAGTCGAGGATCTCAAGGATCCGGTCGGCGGTCGCGGGAAGATAGGGGGTCAGGTGGACGGCGACGAGGCGGAGGCCTTCAAGCAGATCGTAGAGAACCTCGGAGAGCTCGGCGGCCTTCTCCGGATCGCGGGCCAGGACCCAGGGGGCCTTGAGGTCGACGGTGCGGTTTAAGAAGCCCACGAACTCCCAGAGGGTGGCCAGAGCGCGATGGAACTCCAGGGAGACCGTCCGTGACACGACCTCCGGAAGAAGCCGGGCGGACTCACTCTCCACCTCCCGCCGACCCCCTCCCGCCGGACGGGGGATCCCCCCCTCGGGAAAGAACTTCACGGCCATGGCGGCGACCCGGGAGAGAAGGTTGCCCAGGTCGTTGGCAAGGTCCCGGTTGATCCGGTTGATGAGCGCGTCCCGGGAAAAGTCCACATCCTGACCGAACTGCCCCTCCCGGAGAAGAAAATAGCGGGTGGCATCGGCTCCGAAGGTCTCCACGAGGCCCACCGGATCCACGACATTGCCCCGGCTCTTCGACATCTTCTGGCCGTCGACCGTCCACCAGCCGTGGGCGAAGATCATGCGCGGGGGCGGGAGCTCGAGGGCCCGGAGAAGAATCGGCCAGTAGACGGCATGGGTGGTCAGAATGTCTTTGCCGACGATGTGGGTCCCCGGCCAGAGACGGGCGAGGCCGTCGTCGGGGGTGGCGCCGGTGGAGCGGGGAACGGTGATGTAGTTGAGCAGGGCATCGAACCAGACATAGGTGACATAGTCGGGGGCGAAGGGCAGGGGGATGCCCCAGGGAACCCGGCTCTTCGGACGGGAGATGCAGAGATCCCCCAGGGGCTTCCTGAGAAAGCCCATCACCTCGTTGTAACGGGACTCCGGACGCACCGCCTCCGGGTGGGATTCATAGTGGGAGACCAGCCAGTCCTGATAGCCGCTCATGCGGAAGAAGTAGTTCGTCTCGCTGATCCGCTCGACCGGACGACGGCATTCGGGACAGAGCCCCTCTTCCACGTCCTTGTCGGTCCAGAACCTCTCGTCGGGAAGACAGTACCACCCCTCGTAGGCTCCCTCGTAAATGTCCCCTTTTTCCTGAAGCCGCGCCAGGGCGTCACGCACTCCCGACACATGGCGGGGCTGGGTCGTCCGGACGAAGTCGTCGTTCGAGATTCCCAGCTTCTCCCAGAGCTCCCGGAAACGGGGGAGGATCCGGTCCACGTAAACCTGGGGAGGAAGGTTGTGGCGTTCGGCGCTTTGCCAGACCTTCTGGCCGTGCTCGTCGGTTCCCGTCAGAAAAAAGACGGGCTCTCCCAGGAGACGATGGGTTCGGGCCAGCACATCGGCGGCAACGGTGGTATAGGCATGTCCGATGTGGGGAATATCGTTGACATAGTAGATGGGGGTGGTGAGGTAGAACCAGGGGGAGCGGTCAGACACGGGGAGAAGAATCCTTTCGATGGCGGTTGTCCGGGCCGCCTGATCCTCGTCGGGAGGAGGAGGGAGCGGCCGGAGAGGCAGAGGGGGAGGGCTCCGCTCCGCGATCTAAAGAGACGGTCTTCCATTCGGGCTCCGGAGCGGCCTCCTTCGCGGCGGACGCATTGCGCGAGCCGCAGGACTTGCGGCAGGAATGTCCCGTTTCCGATTCCCCTGACGCGGAAGAACAACCCTCTCCGCCCTCCGACGTGTCGAAGGAAAGACAGCACTTCAGACGGCCGCACATCCCGGTCGACCGGAGGGACGCCGGTTCGGCATCCGCCTCCCGGGCCATGCGCGTCGAGATCGTCCGGAAGGACTTCAGAAAGCCCGAACAACAGAGGCTCTTTCCGCAGGAACCCACGCCATCGAGGAGGGCGGTGTACTCCCGGGGGCTGATCTGCCGGAGCTCAACCCGGCCCCGGTACTTGCCGTGGATGTCCTTGAGAAGCTCCCGGAAGTCGACCCGCCCTTCGGCGGTGTAGTAGAGAAGAAAGTCGTTGGCGGCGAAGTTGGCCACCGATTCGACGAAGACCATGGAGAGCTGTCGCGCGGCCGCCCGTTCCCTGACGAAGGTGAGGAGGCCGTTTTCACGGGAGGCGAGGGAGGCGAGGCGGGTCTCGTCTTCGGGGGTCAGACGGCGGATGAGCCGGAACTCCGGAAGGGTCGACAAAAGGGAGGCCTCAACAATCCGGGGATTTTCCACGAGGACCATCGGAGCCGGACCCAGCCGGCTCTCTCCCAGAACCTTTTCCTGGCGGGAAAAGGGAGGCTCCTCTCCGTCCGTGGCGCGGGGGGCCCAGAGGGGAATATTGGGGCCGATATTTTTCATCTGGGCTGTCAGGATCCAGACGGGACCTTCTCGGGGTCCGCCGTCCGGAACCGACCCGGGGGGCCGTCCCGGAGAGGCGATCGCGGTCGCCGTGGAGGCCCTGTATGTGGAAGATCGAGCACGCATCTTTATTTATCACTCCCTTTCGGAGAAAAAATCTCCCCGATCCACCCCAGAAACTGCTCGAGGGCAAGCCCACGGTTGATATTGTGGACCGAAATCCTTCGCATTTCTCCTATCTTATCATGGAGACTTCCCCGGAGAAAGTCCGGTCCCTCATGGGCATAAAGGGCGGGAAGAGCGCTCTCCCGCCATTCCGGAAGAGGAGAAAGCCCTCCCGCCACCCTCTCGGCCGAGAGAAGCAGCCTTTCAAAAGCGTCGAGAAAGATGTCAAACCCCTCTTTTTCGGCCAGGACGGGAAAGGCCTCCGCCACCGCCGCAAAGTCGATCCGGCCCCGGGGGCCGAGCGCTCCCAGAAAGGTCGCCACCCGGGAGAGAGGGTCGGAGAGAGGCGAGTCCACAAGGGTCAGGAGCCGTCCCGCCGAGCCGCCGGAGAGCGTCACGGCCTTTTCGAGCTCCTCCGGAGGACTCCCGGGCCGGCACTCCCGGACAATGGCAGTCAGATCGCCGTCGGAGAGGGGGGAGAAGCGGACCTTGAGAAGCCGGGAGAGAAGGGTGGGAAGGAGACGGTCGGGAGAGGGGGACAGGAGAAAGAACAGGAGATTTTCCGAGGGCTCCTCCAGCGATTTCAGAAGGCTGTTGGAGGCCTCGGGAGTCAGCCGGTGGACCTCGTCGAGAAGGGCGATCCTCACCGGGGAGACAAGCGGGGCCTCAAGCGTCTGCCGGAGAAGCTCCCGGACCGAATCGATCCCGATGGACTGGGTCTCCCCCGGCTCGAGGACGTGAAAATCCGGGTGGTTCGAAAGGGCGGTCCGGCAGGAGAAGCAGTGCCCGCAGGGAGCGGTATCCCCGGGCCCGGAGCAGAGAATCTGGCGCGCCAGGGCGAGCGTCGCCGTCTGCTTGCCGACCCCCTCCGGTCCCCACAACAAAATCGCACCAGAGCGAAGCCCTCCGGAGAGAATCTCCCGGAGCCGGGCGATCGCCCGGTCCTGCCCCCGGACGGCGGAAAGCGGCGTCTCCCCCTTCACGCCCTCATCCCCTCCGGTAAAAACCTCCCGGGGAAGCGCCGGCAGAGCGTTTCCCAGATCTGTTCTTCAAGCTGCCCCGGATCGTGGGTGGCATCGAGAACAACGGTGCGGGAGCTATGAATGCGGGCCAGTTCAAGATAGCCGGCCCGGACCCGCTCGAAATAGGCCGCGCCCAGAAGTTCGAAGCGGGTCGGCCCGTCCCCGCGCTCAAGGACCCGGCGGGAGATCTCGGCGACCGGAAGATCGAGCAGAAAGGTGAGATCCGGAACGAGCCCTCCCAGGGCGGCGTCGTTCAAGGTCGAGACGAACTCGCGGGAGAGGCCTCCCCCGAAGGACTGGTAGGCCACGGTGGCGTCGGAGAGGCGGTCGGAGAGGACGGTTTTCCCCGCACGAAGCTCGGGAAGAAGGAGGGTCTTCACATGCATCACCCGGTCGGCCTCGAAGAGAAAAAGTTCAGCCTCCGGGGCCAGGGGCAGGGCGGGGTCGAGAAGGATCTCCCGAAGCCGCGCTCCCGCGGCCGTTCCCCCCGGCTCCTTTGTCAGGACCGACGGATGGGCGAGGCCATCGAGGCGCGCCTTGAGGTTTCTTGCCTGGGTGGACTTTCCCGAGCCATCCATCCCCTCGAAGACGATCAGGATCCCGGAGCCGGCGACGGGTCTCGCCAGGGGGCCCGCCGGGGAATCGGGGGAAAGGGGGGCTTTTTCAGGAGAAAGACCGGAAAGAAAAGGATTCATGGGCGACCCGGATGTGTCCCTCGTCGTCCGGTGGCGGCGGGAGGGAGAAAGTGAACATGAGGATCGGCTCCCTGCCCTCCGGCGTTCGGTGGGGCAGAGCCGGCCAGGGCCGGTCGGGAACAATACGGAGGCTCCCACGAGGCCGGAGACAAAAAAATCAGCGACAAAACGCCCGCAACAAAACGCCAAAATAAACAGGATAAGAGATAAAAGACCAGGGACAAAAATCTAGAGAATAAGACACCAGAAACAAAACCCGGAAAAAAAAGAAAGACCGGTTTCCGGAAGGGCTCACCTTCCTGAAACCGGCCGATTCCCGAGCGGGTCACGCCTTCACATCCCGGAAGTTTTATAAATAAGGGATGATTGACAGGCTAAAAGGACAAAAGGCTCCGGGAGGCAGAGGCGCTTTGCCCGGGAGGGGTCCGGTCCGGAAAAACACCGGCCGGGAGTCCCCCGAAGAAGCTTAGTGCTCCTTGATCTGATTTCCGGCGAGAAGGGCTGCCAGAACGATGGTGCCGACCAGGAGAGAAACCATCCAATGCATGTCGCCCATTGTTTTCCCCTTTCTTTTGATGTGGCCCGGGGGCGGTAACGCCCCCTGGTTTGGTTAGGAAAGACAGGAACCCTTGAATTTTTATCCTTTTGGAAAGAAAATGCAAGAGGGCAAGACAGAGAAACTTCAGCCCTCACGATCCCCCCCAAAAAACTACGGATGGACCCCCGCATGGACGATCCTCAAAGACTCTGGAGCCAGAAGGCCCGCGGGCTCGTTCCCTATGTCCCCGGAGAGCAGCCGAAGTCGGGGCGTCCCGTCAAGCTCAATACGAACGAGAACCCCTATCCTCCCTCTCCCCGGGTCCTCGAGGCCATCCGGGAGGCGGCAGACGCGGGCATGCGGCTCTACCCCGATCCCGACGCCCGGCAGCTCCGGGAAGCCGTCGCCCGCTTCTACGGGCTCTCTCCCGAAATGGTCTTCCCCGGCAACGGATCAGACGAGGTCCTGGCCCACGCCTTCTGCGCCTTTTTCACCCCCGGCCGCCCCTTTCTCTTCGCCGACGTGACCTACAGCTTCTATCCGGTCTATGCCTCCCTCTATGACCTGTCCTGCCAGATCATCCCTCTGGGGGAGGACTTCTCCCTTCACCTTGAGGACTATCCCGCACCTAACGGAGGGGTCGTCATCGCCAACCCCAACGCCCCCACCGGGAGGGCGATCTCCGCGGCCGGGATCGAGGCCTTCCTCGAAAGAAGCCGGGACTCCCTTGTCCTCGTGGACGAGGCCTACGTCGACTTCGGCGCCGAAAGCGTCGCCCCCCTCGTCCGCCACCATCCAAACCTTCTCGTGGTGCAGACCCTCTCGAAGTCGCGCTCGCTGGCCGGTCTCCGGGTGGGATTCGCCCTCGGAAACCCCTCGCTGATCACCGCCCTCGACCGGGTGAAAAACAGCTTCAACAGCTACCCGCTCGACCGGCTGGCCATCGCGGGAGCCGTTGCGGCTCTGGATGACCGGGAATATTTCGACACGACCTGCCGGCGCATCATCGAAAGCCGGGAAAGACTCCGCCAGGGGCTGGAGAGCCTCGGGTTCGAGGTCCTTCCCTCCCGGGCGAACTTTCTCTTCGCACGCCACAGCCGCGTCCCGGCCCGGGAGATCGCCTCGGGGCTCCGGGCGAGAGAGATCATCGTCCGCCACTTCAACCGGCCCCGGATCGACAACTTTCTCCGGATCACCGTAGGGTCGGATCCCGACTGCAACGCTCTCCTGTCGGCTCTGGCCACCCTTCCGGACATCTCCGGCGCCGGGGGATCCCCTTGACTCTTTCTCTGAAAGGTCTCATGGCCATGCGGTCCTGCCTCTCCCCACCCTTCCGGATCTCTTCCTGCGCGGCCACGGCCGCCATCCTGGCCGTTCTTCTCGCGATTGTTCCCCAAACGGCCCGGGCCGATTCAGGAACGACTCCCGCCCTGTTTGCGCTGGGGGGGGGCCATGTTCCCGACGAGATCGACCTCGGCGTGGGGGCCCAGGGGTGGAGCTACAAGGAGACCGCCGGAGACGGCGACCTCGCCTCCCTCCTGAGCGGCCACCTGCGCACCCTCTCCTACTGGGGTCCGGTGATCCTCGGAGCCGACATCTCCTACATGGCCTCCTATTCGGGGCGCTACACCGGCTCCATCATCTCCACGGGACAGCCCGTCTCCATGAACATGGCGGAAACAGTCTTCCAGAGCGCCGGCCATCTGGGGCTCCTCGTTCTCAACTCTCCCTACGACTCCCTGGGGGTCTGGATCTCCTACGGCTACCACCAGCAGATCTGGATGACCCCCGCCCAGAACGGAGGGTACGAGGAAAACTACCAGATCCCTTACCTGGGAGGCGCCTTCTACAACCAGAACCCCCTTCCCGGAACGAACTGGAGTTTTTTCGAAGAGGGAGGGTACCGCTCCGCCATCGCGCCGGCCATGACCATCGTTCCCGGTGCGGGCCAGAACCTTCCTTCGGGCAACTTTAACCTGGGAAACACCTGGAACCTCCACGCCCTCCTCGGCGTCCGCTATCTCCTGACCCCCCACGTAGGGCTCTACCTCTCCGGCAACTACAGCTACTGGGCCTTCACCCAGTCGACCAACACCCTGACCTCCTCAGGGGGAACCTTCAACGAGCCCTCCTCCATCACCATTTACGGGGGCGCCGAGACCGGCATCACGATCGAGTTTTAGGAAGCCAGGTTTTAAGAGAAGCAGAGATGAGGAAAAAGAAGAACGGCTCCGGCCGGCTAAACGGAGCGGAGGAACTCCGAGAGATCTCCTCCCGCAGTCCGGACACTCTCTGAGAGAGCCTCCCAGGAGCTCGCCCGGAGGGAGGAAAACCGGAAGGAAAGGGCGGCGAAGAAAAGAGCCTCGAGAAGCGCCCTCTGGGCCTTTGTCTGGCGGCCGTGGTCATAGACAAAACGGCCAGGGCGGGCGGCCAGATAGGACTGAACCTCGGGAGAGGACTGCGGCTCCGACGGTGAAAAGCACAGGCTGAGGGAGCCGTCGGGCCAGAGGGTGCCGGCCTCTTCCAGAAGGACGACAAACTCCGGACCGCCGAACCGGCGCTCAAGCCGGACAAAGGCCTCCCCCGATGCCTCCTCCAGCCCCCCCGCCACCCAGGAGTAGCCGAGCCGGCGCAAGGGGAATCCCGGAGAGGCGGCCACCAGAAGCGGGACAAGGGAGTAGACCGCGCCCTCCCCGCCCCGGTCGTCGACGACCAGGGCAAACTCCCTGAACATCAGCAGAATATCCCGCCTCCTGTCGCGGGAAAGCCCCTGCCGCGACCGAAGAGAGACTCCCTTTTCCTGGAGAATACGGTGCACCGTGGACTTGCCAATCGTCGCAAAGGAGGGGTATCCCAGAGAGGGCCCTTTTTCCTGGAGATAGGCGGTCAGCTCGACGATTGTCCAGCGGGAGATCCCCTCGGGAGGGGTCCGGGCAAGGGCCAGGACAAAGGCGCGCTCATCCGACGAAACCCGTCCGTCACCGGGACGGTGAAAGAGGTCTGCAAGCCCCGCCTCCGGGCCCATGGAGCGGATCTTCTGGAGGCACTTTGAGACGGTATTCCGGGAGAGGCCCCGGTCCCTGGCAATGCTCCGGAGGGACTTTCCCGAAACCGCATCGAGAATGATCTGCGCCCGCTGGACCTCCCTGAAGGAGGCGGTCCGGGACCTCGACAGCTCGGACAGCCTCCGGAGGTCCTCCTCCGACAGCCCCCAGGAATTCGCGCTTCGTGTTTTCACTGATCAGCCACCATTGACGTTTTCTTCTGGTTTTTAAAAGACCATGGCTCGCCTTATCCCGCACGGGAGCTCTCTGGTGGCCCTGGCCCTTTTTTCATACTTTCCTGATAAATGACGGCCTCGGAGAGGGGCTATCGAACTTTAATCGTCACGACGATCTCATTTCCGGGATCCATAATCGTGACGTTTTCGCAGAAGGACCGTACCAGGGCCAGCCCCCGTCCCCCCGGAAGCTCAAACGATTTGTCAGAAAGAGGCGGGGAGACAAGGTAGGGACGATAGTCAAATCCCGGACCCGAATCCCGGAGATGAAGCCGCAGGAGCTGGGATTCCCTGTCCTCGACGAGTCCGGCTTCCACATGAAGAGAGGCCGTAGCCTCCATCCCCTCGAGGCGCTCCTTCCTGAGGGCATCATAGTGCTCGAATCCGTTCCCGGTATTTTTGAGGGAGGAGTCGAGCCCCAGAATCCCGTGGTCCAGGGCATTTGAGAGAAGCTCTCCCAGGACGATAAAAAGAGCGTCGTTGTTTCTGTGGTCGATGCCAAATACACTCAGCACGGCCATCATTCGGGGAAGAAGGTCCGAGCGGCGAAGCTCGAGCGCGGACAGGTCGAAGGCGATCGTCCACCCTCCAGCCTGGGCGCTGGAACCCTCTCTCCCCCCCCCGGTCGCGACCCCCTCCAGCTCCATACCACAGCACATGGAGACGAGCGACATGTCATCCCGCCGGAGCGCGGCGGGTCGCTGCAGGGCCAGCTCCCGGAGCGTCTTCAGACGGTCCTCCACCGGGGTCCGGCAGAGATGGCCGATGACCTGTTCCGTCCCGTCGCCCTCTTCCTCTTCCATGGCCCCGACCAGTCCGTCAGAGAAAAGATAGAGACACCGCTCCGGATCGTCAGGAAGGTCGGGGAGATGGAGTGTTTCCACATCCGGCTGGAACCCGGAGCCCAGAACCCCCAGGGGAAGGGCCCGGGAGGAAAACCGGTGGACGACCTTCCCCTCTCCATTGATGAAAACGGCAGGAGGATTGCCGCAGTTCCCCACGGTGAGGGTCCCCCCCCGACCCGGACCCAGACAGACGGCGGTGACCGCAATAAAAAATCCCGGAGGCATCAGTTCCTTGACCTTACGGTTGATCTCAATCAAGGTCGTCTCGAGATCGAAGCCCCGGTCTACCATGGCATGGAAGATCTCGGTGGGGGGATAGAGGCCCATCGCCGCCGAAAGGCCATGGCCCTGGCTGTCAACGAGGAGAAGAAAGAGGCTTCCATCCGGCGCCCGCCGGCTGAGCATGAGGTCGCCCCCGAAGAGTTCAAGAGGTTCAATCCAGGACTCAAGACACTTCTCCTCCCGCCGGTCTCCCGCCACCAGGGCATCGAGGACATGCTTGCCCATGAGCATTTCTTCTTCAATCCGGGCCCCTATCTCCCGAAGGGAGGTATTCTTTTCAAGGATCTGCCTCTGGAGCCCGAGAGCCCGCTCGATGACCCGGACCTTCGCTGTCAGAAGAGAAAAGTCGAAGGGCTTGGAGAGAAAATCGTCGCCCCCCGCCTCGAGTCCCCGGATCATATGGTCGGACCGGTTCAACGCCGTCAGGAACATCACGGGGATCCAGTGATCCTGCGACAGCGCCTTGATCTTCCGGGTCGCCTCAAACCCGTCCAGCACCGGCATGAGCACATCCATGATCACAAAATCAGGCGACTCCGCGCAGAAGACCGCCACCGCCTCCTCGCCATCTTTGGCCTCGACCGGGGTGTGGCCCATACGGGTCAGGAACTCGACAAGAATCAACCGGTTATCGGGAACATCGTCAACGACCAGAACCTTCATGTCCGCCCTCCCTCCATCAGCCGGATCCTTGCCAGCACCGCCCTGGCCATCTTCGACAGGGGAAGCACTTCATCGACCCCCCCCATGGCGATAGCCTCCTTGGGCATCCCGAATACGACGCAGCTCTCTTCGTCCTGGGCAAAGGTGTAGGCCCCGCACTCCTTCATCTCCCGCAGGCACGCAGCCCCGTCCTTTCCCATCCCGGTCAGAATCACGCCCACAGCATTCTTCCCGGCGGCGTTGGCCGCCGACCGGAAGAGCACATCCACCGCGGGACGGTGGCGGTTGACGAGGGACCCCTGGCTCAGTTGAATGGAGTACCGGAGACCCGTCCTTTTGAGAAGAAGATGGGAGTGGCCGGGAGAGATGTAGACCGTTCCCCGCCGGACGGCCTCGCCATCTTCCGCCTCCCTGACAGAGACCTTGCACAGAGAGTCGAGGCGGGCGGCAAAGGAACGGGTAAAGCCCTCGGGCATATGCTGGGCGATGAGGATGGGAGGCGCATCAGCGGGAATGTCCCGGAGAAATTCCCGGATCGCCTCGGTGCCCCCGGTCGAGGCCCCCAGGATGATCAGCTTTTCTGTCTGGGGGGGATCGACCGGGGCGAAGGGAAGGACCGCATCGGCGGAGAGGGCGGGGACAATGGGAGTGGCCTTGAACTCCGGGCTTTTCCGTGTCTTTGTCATCGCCGCCGCCCGGATTTTTTCCGTGACGGTGTCGGCATAGTCTTCCAGGGTGTGCGTGCTGTCAAGCTGGGGTTTGCCGATAAAATCGACCGCCCCGATCTCCAGCGCCCGAAAAACGACGTCGCCGCGCTTGTCTGCCTGGGAGGAGATCATCAGGACGGGCATGGGTCGGAGACGCATGAGCTTTTCCAGAAAATCCAGGCCGTCCATCTTTGGCATTTCAACATCGAGGGTCAGCACATCGGGGTCGAGGTTCCGGATCATCTCCCGGGCCACCAGGGGGTCGGGGGCCTCCCCCACCACCACCATGTCACTGGTCTGGGAAATGATCCGGGAGAGAATTCCCCGGATCAGGGCCGAATCGTCCACGATCAGAACCTTGATTTTCCGCATCCGACCTCCTCAACACCCCCCGCTCCCGGAACCCCCCGTCGGGGAAATAATACCAGAAATTTTTCTCAACGGCTTAAGACTCTTGAGTATTTTGTGAGAGGACAGGTATTATTACTTTCGAGAGGTATTGCACGCCTCAAACGTGCGGACGCGCACGAGCGGAGATCCGGGACCGACTGATTGTTGGTCCTCCCTAAGCTCTTGCCAGGCTCCCCGGGAGGAGGTCCTCCCCGGAGAGTCTCCGGTCTGAAAGGAAACGATCCGGACTCAAGTTTTCCGGGATTTCGGTCGAAAAGTCCTGTGAGAACCCGGAAACGTGGTTCGGGAGACAGGAGAGGGGGAAAGGTGTCCATCACGGTCAGAAGCCACGAAGGGCAGACAAGAATCACTATCTCCGAAACGTTCTCCTTTCCTGTTCACCGGGAGTTCCGCAAGGCCTGCGACGAGGCTCTGGCCATGCATGGAAAGCCGGAGGTCGTTGTGGACCTCGGAGCGGTGAGCTATATGGACAGTGCCGCTCTTGGCATGCTTCTCGTCTTTCGGGAGCGGGCCGTCGCCCATGGAAAAGGCGTCGTTCTGGACCACTGCCGGGGAACGATCCGACAGGTCCTTGAAATCGCCAATTTCCAGAAACTCTTCGATATTCGCTGACAGAGACGGATGCAGAGGAAATCCCTGAGGAGTCCCGCATGTCCAAAATGTTATATGTGACCGGATTTTTTATTTCGGTCGCCGTCCTGGGAGGACTCTACCTTCTGGCTCCGCCCGGAGGCGCTCCCCGCCCGGCCCAAACGATTCTGGCGGCCGCGGGCTTTGCTGGATGGTTTCTGGTCCTGGTGGCCGCCTCCCGTTTCCGGCCGGCCGTTTCCGGATCCCCCGCGACGGAATCGTCCGCTTCCTCAACCTCTCTTGACCTGGGAACGATTGCCTCAGACATTGACTCCCTTCTGGCCGCCATCCACAAGGAGTTTCAGGCACAGGTTACCAATACCCAGGGCGAGCTCGACCAGCTGCGCTCCATCATTACCGATGCCATCGGCAAACTCGTGGAAAACTTCACGGCCATCAACGCCTCCACGCAACGTCAGGAAACAATCATTTCGAACTTTGCCTCTGTTCAGAACCAGCACCAGAATCAACAGGAAGGACCGTTGGCTCA
>JAJZCZ010000015.1 GCA_021828805.1 Nitrospirota bacterium
GGGGCAGGAGAATTTGTAATAATTGACAGATGGGAGAGCTCCGGAAGAGGTTTCGGAGCCGAGCCCAGAGGTTGCCTCCGGTTTTTTTCTTCCGGATGCCAAGAAGGAAGGCCCCGTCAGCCATGATGGAATTCAAACGGATCACCCAGCTCCCGCCATACGTCTTCAGCGCCGTCAATGAGCTCAAGGTTGCTGCCAGGCGTCGGGGGGAGGATATTATCGATCTCGGGATGGGAAATCCCGATCTTCCCACACCGCCTCCCATTGTAGACAAGCTTGTCGAAGCGGTTCGGAATGGAAAGAATCACCGCTACTCCGCCTCGAAGGGAATCCCGAGGCTCCGGGAGGCCATTGCTGCCTGGTATGCCCGACGCCATGGGGTTACCCTTGATCCGGATACGGAGACGGTTGTGACCATCGGCTCGAAGGAAGGTCTGGCCCACCTCTCGCTGGCGACGATTGACCCGGGAGACCGGGTGGTGGTTCCCAATCCGACTTATCCGATTCACTCCTTCAGCTTTGTTATGGCAGGCGCTGCGGTGACCCACTATCCCATGATCCCCGGGCGGGATATCTGGGAAGAGATTCTCGAGGCCCTGGACCGGGCCGGGGGACCGGTGAAGGCACTTCTCCTGTGCTTTCCCCATAATCCTACGGCCATGACGGCACCTGATGGCCTTTTCGAAAAGGTCGTCGCCCTGGCAAAAGAGCGGAATTTCTATGTTATTCACGATCTGGCCTACGCGGACATCACCTTTGACGGATATCGGGCCCCCTCCTTTCTTTCGACCCCCGGGGCAAAGGATGTCGGGATCGAGTTCTATACCCTTTCCAAAAGCTACAACATGCCGGGATGGCGTGTGGGATTCTGTGTCGGAAATCGCGAAATTGTGACGGCGCTGACCCGCCTCAAGAGCTATCTCGATTACGGGACCTTTCAGCCGATCCAGATTGCGAGCATCATCGCCTTGAACCAGATGGACGACTTTCCCTCGCAGATTGCGAAGGTCTACGAACGCCGTTGCCATGTGCTGGTGGACGGACTGACCCGTTCGGGATGGGATGTGGTCATGCCCAAGGGATCGATGTTTGTCTGGGCGAAGATCCCTCCTCAGTTCGAGGAAATGGGGTCTCTCGAGTTTTCCAAGCTCCTTATGAGCGAGGCCCAGGTGGGCGTCTCCCCCGGTGTGGGATTCGGCTCCATGGGTGACGACCATGTCCGGTTCGCCCTCGTTGAAAACGAGAGTCGCATCCGTCAGGCCACGATGAACATCCGGCGCTTTCTTTCGAAAAGCCGCCCGGGTATGGTGGGAGTTCCGCAATGACCTTTTCGCGCCTATGCCTCAAGTCCGCCCTCTTTTGTGCCCTGACCGCCTCCTTTGCGATTCCGGCGCTTTTTCACCCGGCGACGGCCTCGGCCTGGAGCTGGAGTCTCGGAGATTCTCCCGAAAAGATCCTGACGATCTTTAAAAAGGGGGACCCCAATCTTGTTCCCCGCCGGGGAAGCTCGACCGAGCTGCCTTGCGGGATCTATACCGACTACGACGCGCATCCGACCGACCGGTTTCTCTTTTACTCACCGACCTCTCTGGGACATGGACAGATGACGCCGGAGTTCCAGTTTGAATTTCGGGAGAAATCTCTCCAGGCAGTTCTTGTCACCGCCTCCTTCGGGGGGGTGGGGGCTCCTCCCGCCTGGCGGCTCCGGGATATTCTTCCCGTTTCTCTCCAGGGGGTTCCCCCGCGCGTGATTCACGCCAAGCGGCTCTCTCAGGCGAAGGGGATCAACCTTCCCAAGGATGCGGTTCTCATCTGGGACTACAAGGGGCAGGACGGCAGGGAACGGGAGCTTCAGGTGCTGGTCTACAATGCCGATCTTTCTCCGGACTACCTCCCGGATGCTCCGGTGGCCGCCTATCTTCGCGCTTACCGGGATGTCCTTCTCGACGAGGGCAAGACCATTCCCCTTCCGCTCTCCAACCCTTTCATGAGGCAGTAACAATCCGGAAGGAATGACCCTTTGACACAGCACCACGACAACAAAAATGCCGTGAAGGTCGGCGTCATCGGACTCGGAACGGTGGGGCAGGGATTTGTCCGGCTCTTCCTCCGGGAGTCCTCCCTCTTGGCCCAGCGACTGGGCTTTCCTCTTGTTCTGGGGGCTGTCTGCGACAGAAATCCCGCTTCCTTTGAGGCCCTGAAGCTTCCAGAGGGATGCCGGAAAACCTCCGATGCAAGGGAGATCCTTTCCGACCCCGATATTCCCCTGGTTGTGGAGTTGATGGGAGGGCTTGAGCCGGCACGGACCTTCGTGCTCGAGGCGATTGCCGCAGGGAAGTCCGTTGTAACTGCCAACAAGGCCCTTCTCGCCCATCACGGCGAGGAGATCTTTGGGGCCGTGGCCCGCCATGCCGTGGATCTGGGGTTTGAAGCCTCTGTCGGAGGAGGAATCCCCATCCTGCGGACGCTCCGGGAAAGCCTGGCCGGCGACCGGATCCTCAAGGTGTCCGGGATTATCAACGGGACCTGCAACTACATTCTCTCCTCCATGAGCCGGGACCGGGTGGACTTTGAATCGGCACTCAAGGAGGCCCAGCGTCTGGGATATGCCGAGGCCGATCCGACATTTGACATCGACGGGATCGACTCGGCTCACAAGATTTCGATCCTGGCGGCCATGGCATTTGGCTCCCCGGTTTCCCTCTCTGCCGTTCCGGTCGAGGGGATTCGCCATATTCAGCCGATTGACCTCGACTTTGGCCGGGAGTTCGGTTATGTGCTGAAACTTCTGGGGATCGCCTCTGACCAGGGAGACTCCATTGATGTGCGCGTCCATCCATGCTTTCTTCCGGAAGAGACCAGCATGCTGGCCGAGGTGGACGGGGTTTTTAACGCCATCGAGCTTTTCGGGGAGGCCCTGGGTCCGCTCCTGCTCTTTGGCCGCGGTGCCGGAGGAGATCCGACAGCGACCGCTGTGATGGGCGATGTCATGGAATGTGCCCGGGGGATCTCCCACGGCTCACGGGGACAGGTCCCTGCGCTGGGATTTCCCTTTGCCCTGCGTGTTCCCCGCCCTCTGAGCCCCCTCGACGCCCTCTCCTCGGAATACTATCTTCGCTTCATGGCCCATGACCAGCCTGGAACTCTCTCCTATCTCTCCGGAGTCCTTGGCGAACGCGGTATCAGCATCGAGTCGGTGATCCAGAAGGGGCGCCAGAAGGGAGGATCTGTCCCGGTTGTCGTGACAACCCACCGGGCAACGGAATCCCGGGTTCGAGAGGCCCTTTCGATCATTGACCATTCTCCTCATGTGACAGAGAAGACCGTCGTCATTCGCATCGAATCCGTACCCATGGAAGGGGCTTCTTCGTGATGAAAACCGCATGGCGCGGCATTATGGCCGAGTACGCCTCTTTTTTCGGATTTCCCGCCCCGGATTCCATCGTAACCTTGCAAGAAGGCGGAACTCCCCTCATTCCCCTCGACCGGATCGCCCGGGAGCTCCCTGTGCCGATCTCGCTCCATGCCAAGTTCGAGGGCGCCAACCCCACGGGAAGTTTCAAAGACCGGGGCATGACCCTGGCCGTCAGCCGGGCGGCCGCCCGGGGGGCCCGGGCCCTGATCTGTGCCTCAACGGGGAACACCTCCGCTTCGGCGGCCGCCTATGGTGTTCGGGCCGGACTCCGGGTCTTCGTGGTGATCCCCGAGGGAAAGATCTCCCGGGGGAAGCTGGCTCAGGCGATTGTTCACCGGGCGACGGTGATTCAGGTGGAGGGGCTCTTCGATCAAGCCCTCGCCATTGTGCGGGAGGTGGCCAGCACCCACCCCATCGCCCTCGTGAATTCCGTCAACCCCGACCGTCTGGAAGGTCAGCGCTCCGTCGCTTTTGAAATTGTGGACCAGCTGGGATCGGCTCCCGACTATCATTTCCTTCCGGTGGGCAACGCCGGCAATATTACAGCCAGTTGGGCCGGCTACAATGCCTACCGGGAGGCCGGTCGACTCTCAGCTCTTCCCCGGATGATGGGGGTTCAGGCAGAGGGGGCGGCCCCCATCGTTTTGGGACATGTGGTGGAAAAGCCGGAAACGCTGGCCTCGGCCATCCGTATTGGAAATCCTGCCTCCTGGCAGGGAGCTCTTGATGCCGCCCGGGACTCCGGGGGAACCATCTTTTCGGTGTCGGATGAGGAGATTCTCGAAGCCTACCACCTTCTCGCCTCGCGCGAGGGGGTCTTCTGCGAGCCGGCGTCGGCTGCTTCCCTTGCGGGATGTCTGAAAAAGGCAAGGGCAGGAGGGTTCTCGGGAGGCGAGCGCGTTGTGCTGACGCTGACCGGCCACGGTCTCAAGGATCCAGAGACGGTTTTCCGGACACAGACATCCGAGATCCGTGTTCCCGCCAGAAAGGAAGAGGTTCTCTCCGTCCTGGGATTTTCATGAGGGCCTCCGGGAGGCCTCCCGGAGGAGCCCTCCTGATCGTGGCCGACGGACTGGCCGAATCTCCGGGTGAGAAGACAACCCTCTTCCGTGCCCGGACGCCGGTGCTGGATCGTCTCTCCCGTCAAGGCCGTCTCTTTCGTCTGGATCCCCAGGGCGGGGCCCCGGAGGAGTCGGTCACGTCGGAGCGGGGGATCGCCGCCCTTCTGGGACTTGGCCGGATTGATGATGCGAACCTTTCCCGGGGGGGGCTTCTTTCTCTCCTTGCTGATTTGCCCTCTGTCCGGGAGGCTGTCCCTCTTTCTTCCTGGTTCTACGTGGCCACTCCCGTCCGATATTCGGAGGGAGGGGAGGGAACCCTGCAGTCCTATGTGAACGATCCTGCGTGGGAGTCAGCCCTCTGGCACACCCTCATTGAGCGTCTGCCCTCCGTCCGGAACTTTGATCTTTTTCCGGTTTTCGAGCGGCCTTCGTCGGGAGTGTCCCGACGGGGTGAGCGGATCCTGCGCATGCTGGCCCGCTTTTCCGCCCCGCTCACGCAGGAGGCTGTTCCTGCGACGGGTTTTCCTCCCCGGACAGGCCGCCTCAAAAGAGAGGCGCTTGCTCCGTCCTTCTTCATGGAGTGGTTTTCCCGGGAGATTCTCCGGTGTGAAGGGGGAAGACGGACAGATCAGGAGGGTCGGGGAGACCCCGGGCTCTGGCTGTGGGGCGGAGGGCCCCGTCCGTCTCCCCCTCTTGCCCCCCATCCGGATCGCTTCCTCGTGGCCCAGGCCGCCCTTGTCCGGGCTCTGGGGCGTCTGGCCGGTTACGCCGACCTTCCCCTGTGCCGGGCGACGGGTGAAACCGATACCGACCTCGCTGAAAAGCTGTCCCAGGTGAGGACGGCCCTGCTCTCGGGAGCCCGGCGGGTTGTTCTTCATGTGGAGGGCTTTGACATGGCCAGCCACCGGAAGGATCCCGAGGGAAAACGCCGCTTTCTCGAACGGTTTGATCAGGAGGTTCTGGCGCCCGTTTCCGGGATGCTTCTTTCGGGAGAGCTGGAGGCCCTGGGAATGACCTCGGACCACCGAAGCTCCCCCTGGACCGGCAATCATGCGGCCGGTCCCGTCCCGGCGCTTCTTCTCAATGGAGACACTTTTGGAAAACCCGAGCGGGCGGGGGCGCGTATGACGGAGGAGGCCGCGGAGCGCTCACCGATAGCATCAATGGAACACTGGAACGGTCTTCTTTTTTCGGATCCTGCTTCCACCGCGGGGAGACGGGATAATAATTTGCGTGAAAGGACGACATGTCGCGAATCGTCATGAAATTCGGGGGAACCTCCGTCCGGGATATCGAGCGGATCCGTCATGTGGCCAGCAGAGTGGCGAAGGTCCGCAAGGAAGGCCATGAGGTGGTGGCGGTGGTGAGTGCCATGGCGGGAGATACGGACCGCCTGATCCGCCTTGCCCAGGAGATTACCCCGGACCCCTCCGACCGGGAGCTCGACATGCTCCTCTCTTCGGGGGAGAGAATTACCAGCGCGCTTCTGGCCATGGCTCTCTCCAGCAGCGGAGTTCCGGCCCGTTCTTTTTCCGGGCGGCAGGTGGGGATCCACACGGACAGCACCCATACCAAGGCCCGGATTGAGCGTATCGATGGAGCCCGACTTGAACAGTCGATCCGGGAAGGGCTCGTCCCGGTGGTGGCGGGCTTTCAGGGGATCTCCCCCACCGAGGATGTCACGACCCTTGGTCGCGGCGGATCGGACACGACGGCCGTGGCGCTTGCCGTCGCGATTTCGGCGGACTGCTGCGATATCTATACGGATGTGACGGGTGTTTTTACGGCCGACCCCAATATGGTTCCCCGGGCGAAAAAGCTCGACAGGATCTCCTACGAGGAGATGCTCGAGATGGCCGCACTCGGGGCCAAGGTTCTTCATTCGCGCTCGGTGGAGTTTGCCATGCGCTACCGGATGCCTCTCCGGGTCCTTTCCACCTTTTCGGAGGATCCGGGAACACTTGTGACGGAGGAAGACAGGACGATGGAACAGATGGTTGTCTCAGGGGTAACGCTCGACAGAAATCAGGCCCAGGTGGTCGTCTGTGACGTCCCCGATCGCCCGGGTCTTGCAGCGACCCTCTTTCGGGATCTCTCCGACAATGCCCTCATCGTGGACATGATCGTCCAGAACGTGGGACAGGACCATATGACAGACATCTCCTTCACCGTTCCCCGCTCCGAGGCCCGCAAGACTCTGAGGATTGCCAGGGATGTTGCCACCCGCATCGGGGCGGGGGAGGTCAAGATCCGGGAGGATATCAGCAAGATCTCCATTGTGGGAGTCGGGATGCGCTCCCATTCCGGGGTGGCCGCCCGAATGTTCGAGACTCTGGCCGGGGAAGGAATCAATATCCTCATGATTTCCACCTCCGAGATCAAGATTTCCTGCCTCATCGACGAAAAGTACGGCGAACTGGCCGCCCGGGTGATCCATTCGTGTTTCGGGCTGGACAAGAGTGAAGCGGGAGAGCCCTCCCGTGGATAAGCCGCGGGAGCCGGATTCTTCCGCCCGCGTTTTTCTCTATGATACGACGCTCCGGGATGGTGCCCAGATGGAGGAGATTTCCTTCACCATCGAGGACAAGCTCCGGATTGTCGCCCTCCTCGACTCGCTGGGGATCTCCATGATCGAAGGGGGGTGGCCGGGAGCCAACCCCAAGGATCAGGAGTTCTTTGCCCGTGTCCGGGACATTGAGCTGAAAAACTCAAGGATCGCCGCCTTCGGAAGTACCCGGAAGGCCGGCAACAAGATTTCGGAAGACCCCATCGTCGCCGATCTCCTCCAGGCCCGGACCCCGATCGTGACGATCTTCGGCAAGTCCTGGAATCTTCACGTCCGCGAGATACTCGGGCTCTCGCGGGAGCAGAATCTCGAGATGATCCGGGAGACGGTGGACTACCTCAAGCAAAACGGGCGTGAGGTGGTCTACGATGCCGAGCACTTCTTTGACGGTTTTGCCGATAATCCTGACTTTGCCCTTGAGACCGTCCGGGTGGCGCGAGATGCGGGCGCCGACTGGATCGTTCTCTGCGACACGAACGGCGGGAGCCTTTCCGGACAGGTGGCCGAGGCCACGGCCCGGGTGGTCGCAGAGGTGGGGGGGGCTATCGGCATTCATGCGCATAACGACTCGGATCTCGCCGTTGCAAACTCTCTGGCGGCCGTGGGTGCCGGAGCCCGTCAGGTTCACGGCACCATCAACGGGATTGGTGAGCGCTGCGGGAATGCCAACCTCGTTTCTGTCGCCCCCAACCTTGCCCTCAAGATGGGTTTTTCTGTGATGGATTCCGCCGCGCTGGCCCGCCTCCGGGATGCCGCCTCCTTTGTTTCAGAGCTCTCCAACAGGGCGCTCCCGAAGAACATGCCCTTTGTGGGAGAGTCGGCCTTTGCGCACAAGGCCGGAGTCCATGTTCACGCCGTCCGGAAGGTCGCGCGGGCCTATGAGCACATCCGGCCGGAGCTCGTGGGTAACCGCCAGCGCATTCTCCTGTCGGAGCAGTCCGGCCGTTCGAACCTTGTCGAGAAGGCCCGTCAGTATGGACTGGCTCTTGAGGATGGAGACTCCCATCTCGCGGCTCTTCTGTCCCGCCTCAAGGAGATGGAGTTTGCCGGCTACCAGTTCGAGGGGGCGGATGCCTCCTTCGAGCTTCTGATGAGGCAGGCCATCGACCGGACTCCCCCCTTCTTCCGGATCGACTTTTTTCGCATTGCCATGGGGCGTGATGAAAAAGAGGGGTATTCCGAGGCGACGGTGCAGGTTCGGGTGGGCTCCCAGAGCGAGCATACCGCCGCGCTGGGCAACGGTCCGGTCAATGCCCTGGATAATGCCCTGAGGAAGGCTCTGTCGACCTTTTATCCGGAGGTCCGTCACATCGAGCTTCTCGACTACAAGGTCCGGGTCCTGTCGGGGAGCGCCGGCACGGCCTCCCGGGTGAGGGTGCTTGTGGAGTCCTCCGATGGTCGCCGGAAATGGGGCACGGTGGGGGTGTCGGAAAATGTCATCGAAGCCTCCCTCGATGCCCTTAAGGACAGCGTTGAACACTACCTTCTCACCTCAGGAGCGCTCCGGCATGGGGAATAGTATCCACCCCACCGCGATCATCGACCGTAACGTTGAGCTCGCAGCCGATGTCTCGGTCGGCCCCTTCTGCGTCCTGCGGGGGCCGTCGACGATCGGTGCGGGGACGGTTCTGATGGAGCGCGTCTCTGTGGGGCCCCATGTGACGATGGGGCGATCCAACCGGATCCATCCTGGTGCCGTTATCGGCCATGAGCCCCAGGACCATGCCTACAAGGGAGGGCCGACCCAGACGGTGATCGGAGACGAAAACGAAATCCGGGAATATGTGACGATCCATCGGGGAACCCGCGAGGGCTCCCGGACCCTGGTCGGCTCCCGGACCCTTCTCATGTCCGGGGCCCATGTGGCCCATAACTGCACGGTCGGAGACGGGGCGATTCTGGCGAACAATGTTCTTTTGGCCGGCCACGTGACGGTCGGGCCGGGGGCCTTCCTCTCGGGAGGCGTTCTTGTCCATCAGTTTGTGAGGATCGGTCGTCTGGCACTGCTGCGGGGCGGCTCCCGGACAAGCCGTGATGTTCCCCCCTTTGCGATCATGGACGGCACCCACACGCTCCGCACGATCAACCGTGTGGGGCTTCGCCGTGCCGGATTCTCCCGGGAGACCATTGAGGAGGTGGAACGCTTCTATCGGGAGTGGCTTCTCTCGCCCCCTCTCGAACGGCGGGCCCTTGAAGCCCTCTCCTTGTCCCTTCCCGAGCTGGCGGAGATCCGTGATTTTGTTCTTGAAAGCAAACGGGGTATCTGCGCTCCCTCGAGACAGCGCAGAGTGCTGCAACCGGAGCCCGCGGAGGAGTGAGTCCCTTTTTTAGGGATTTCCGCTGAAAATGAGGACCTGTTATAGCGAAATTTTCGAGGTGTATTGACTTTTTCGGGGTCAACCCCTTATGATATCCGACTGAAACGAAGGAGGCGCTCTTGAACAGAACGGACATTGTCGAATACACTCGCAACAACGGTGGCGGAATCGGCCTTCCCCGCAAGGCGGTCCGGGAGGCTCTCGATTTTGTGATCGAGGAGATTACAAATTCCGTCCTCGCGGGTGAGTCGGTCAAATTGACCGGATTCGGAACATTCGAGGTGCGGAAACGCGAGGATCGTCTCGGACGGAATCCGAAAACGGGCGAGCCGCTTCTCATCAAGAGCCATAAGGTCGTTGTTTTTCGGCCTACTCGGCACTTCTGGGGCGAAGAGGCAAAGAAATCCGCCTCCCCGAAGACCCGAAAGGGCTGATTCCGGAAGGAAACCTCCCATGATTCACTTCCCGTCAGGCTCTGCCAGGGTGGCAGGTTCACATGGCGAAGGATAAGGGGGAAGACGGTCGTGGGGCTCCCCGGCTTGCTGTCTCCGGCCGGAAGTACAAGATCGGAGAGGCATCCTCCCTTCTGGGAGTTCCGATCACGACGCTCAGGTCCTGGGAGAAGGCCTTTCCCATGCTGGCCCCCGCCAAGACCCGGGGTGGCCATCGGGAGTATTCGGAAGGCGACCTGGCCTTTCTGGCCCGGATCCTTGACCTCTTGAAACATGAGGGACGAACGGTTCCCAGCGTTCGGGGCATCCTGGAAAAACGTCCTCCCCTTCTGGAGGCCCCCACCGTTGAAGGGCTCCTTCTGGATGTCCGAAAGGGTCTTGCTCTTCTTTCTTCTACGGGAGAGGGCTGACTCAGGGAGCATTCTCCCCGTTTTTTCTGATGCTTCATTTTTGTCGGGGCGTGGCGCAGCCCGGTAGCGCACTCCCTTGGGGTGGGAGTGGTCGAAGGTTCAAATCCTTTCGCCCCGACCATTTTTCTGACTTCATAGACGATCCGGGTTCTCCGGATCAGAGATTCCGAGCCTTTCCTGGCTGAGCTTTTCTCTCTTTCGGGCGAATCCCCCTTTGGCTGATCCCATTTGAACAGGCTCCTTTTTCCTTCCGCCGCGCCGCTCTATGGCGATGTGAGACCCTTGGGACAGCCTCGTTGTCGGCCCCTCTCTTTACAGCAAGGAAGGACATCTTTCGTGCCCTCTCTCTCCGCCTCTCGCCTCCCCCGCTTTCTCGCTGACCGTCCCTCCCTGCCGTCTTCCCGGAGATCCCTGTGATGGCCGACCCCTCCCTTCCCCTGATCCTGCTCTCCAATGACGACGGGATCGACTCTCGCGGGATTGCTGTGTTGGAAGAGGCGGTCGAAGGGCTGGGAGAGATCTATGTGGTGGCCCCGGAAAACGAGAGATCGGCGGCGTCTCATGCGCTGACCCTGCACAAGCCGCTCAGAATTTTTGAGCGATCTCCCCGCCACTTCGCCGTCTCGGGAACCCCTACAGACTGCGTGAATCTGGCCCTCTTCACGATTTTGCCACGCCGTCCGGCCCTTCTTCTGTCCGGGATCAACCACGGCGCCAACATGGCGGATGACGTGACCTACTCGGGAACCGTCTCGGCGGCCTTTGAAGGGTCGATTCTGGGTGTTCCGTCCATGGCCTTCTCCCTGGTCCTTCCCGACGCTCCGGGCGATCCTCTGGCCTTCGATACCGCCCGCCACTTTGTCCGGATTCTCGCAACAAGAATGCTCGCGGAACTGCCTCCCGCCTCGGTGCCCTTTTCGGTCAACATTCCGTCGCGACCGGTCGACCGGGTTGAGGGGATCCGGCTGACCCGTCTGGGGAAGAGAATTTTCGACACCGGGAATATCATCATGAAATCGGATCCCCGGGGACGGCCGTATTACTGGATCGGGCTCTCCCCCACAGACTACGAACCCGATCCGGAGTCGGATCTCCATGCGGTGGACCATGGCTATGTCTCGGTAACCCCCTTGCATCTTGATCTGACGCATTACCCGTCTCTTACCCGCTATCGATCCTGGGAGGGGGCAAGCCGCGAGGCCCTTCGGCCGGCCTCTCCTCCCCTGACTACCTGAAAGGCCCCTGATGTCGTCGATCTCCCTCTACAACTCTTTCTCCCGCAAGGTTGAACCCTTCCGCCCCCAGACGCCGGGGGAGGTGAAGATGTATGTCTGCGGGGTCACGGTCTATGACGACTGTCATCTGGGCCATGCCCGAAGTCAGATGGTCTTCGATACCCTCCACCGTCTCTTCCTGGAGACGGGCCATGTGGTCCACTACGTCCGGAACATTACCGACATCGATGACAAGATCATCAAAAAGGCCACCGAGGCAGGTGTTCCCATCGACTCCATCACCCGGACCTATATCGACTCCTTCTTCCGTGACATGGGGCGGATGGGGATTCTTTCTCCGGCAAAGGAGCCCCGGGCGACGGAGTTCCTGGCTTCCATGGTGGAGCTGATCGAACGACTTCTGGCCGGGGGATCGGCCTACCGGGCGGGAGGGGACGTCTATTTTCGGGTGAAGAGTTTTTCCGGATACGGGGGACTCTCCCATCAGGTCCTGGACGACCTCCAGTCCGGGGCCCGTATCGAGCCGGGAGAGGAGAAGGAGGATCCCCTGGATTTTGTTCTCTGGAAGGGCGCGAAGCCCGGAGAGCCCTCTTATCCCGCGCCCTTCGGTCCCGGGCGGCCCGGTTGGCATATCGAGTGTTCGGCGATGAGTCTGCACTATCTGGGGCCCACCCTTGATCTGCATGGCGGAGGGATGGATCTTCTCTTTCCCCATCACGAGAACGAGAGGGCCCAGAGTGAGGCGGCCACCGGCCGGACCTTTGCCCGGACATGGATGCACAACGGCTTTGTGACCACGAGTCAGGAAAAAATGTCCAAGAGTCTGGGCAATACCCGGAGAATCCGGGCTTTTTTCGAAGAGTCCCCCTTTCCCGAGACGGTCACCCGGGAGTGGCTCCGCTACTTCTTCCTGGGGACCCACTACCGCTCTCCCGTCGACTTCACCGACGGAGGGCTGGCGTCGGCCAAGAATGCCCTGGATGGACTTCACCAGTGCCGGGCGCTTCTCCTTGATCGCCTTTCAGGGGAGGATCCGGAGTCGGATCCCCGGACCGGGAGCCTCCTGTTGTCCTTCATGGAGGCACTTTCGGCGGATCTCGATACCCCCGTGGCTCTTTCCGTCCTGCACGGGGCCAAGAGCCGGATCAACCCCTGGCTGGCTTCCGGGGGCGCCGGCTCCCCTCCTGTCGATCCCCGGGAGGTTCGCGCGCTCTTTTCCCTGGCCGGCCGGACCCTGGGGCTTCTCACCACCCCGCCGGCCGCCTGGGTGGGAGGAGGGGGTGCCGGGACGGGCTCCCGGGGGAGCGAGCTGGCGAGCGAAGAGGTCGACCGGCTTGTCCGCCTGCGGGAGGAGGCCCGGAAGGCCCGTGACTTCAAACAGGCCGATGCCCTGCGTGACGAGCTCCGGGCGGCCGGTATTGTGCTGGAAGACCAGCCGGGAGGTTCCCCACGGATCCGGAGGATCTGACAGAGTCCGGGGGGCTTGTCGGGGGAATCCATCCGGTGATGGAGCTCCTCTCCCTGCGTCCGGACAGTGTCGTGCATCTTTATCTTCGAGAAGACCGCCACAATGAGGGGCGCATGGATGGCCGGAGGCGGGAGATCATCCGGATCGCCCGCTCCCGGGGGATCCCTGTGGACTTTCTTCCTGGTCCGGCGATCGACGGGCTCTTCCACCGCAGCCAATCCCCTGCGGATTTTTCGGGGGCTCCGGTAAAGGGCGCCCCGTCCCATCAGGGGGTGGTGGCCCGCATCGAGGAGATCGGGACCTTCCCGAGCCTTGAGGACTTCCTGGATTCCTCAGACGGGGTGCTGCCCTCTCCCCTGGTGGCAGTGGACGGGGTTCAGGATCCCCGCAATCTGGGCGCTCTTCTCCGAACCTGCGATGCTGCGGGTGTGGCAGGCATTCTTATTCCCAAACGCCGGGTGGCCCCTCTCTCCCAGACCGTGGCCAAGACCTCGGCCGGCGCGCTCTTTACCCTTCCCCTTGTCCGCATCGGCAACCTTGCCGGCTCGCTTCGCCAGCTCAAGAAAGAAGGATATGCGGTCGCGGCCCTCGATCTCTCAGGAGATCCCCTTCCCGAGGGCCCTCTTCCGGGGCCGCTCGTTCTGGTGGTCGGTGCCGAAGAGAAGGGGGTGACCCGCCCGGTCCTCGATATTGCCGACTGGCGCTACCGGCTTCCGATGAAGGGGCAGGTGCAGAGTCTGAACCTGTCGGTGGCGGCGGGAATCTTTCTCTACCGGCAGATTCCTTCCGGGGAATACGTGGAATGAGAGGCGCTCGCAGGACCGGGGCCGGCAGGAGGACTCCGGCGCGCGTTGTCTGCGGTTGACGATCCCTCCTCCCGGTGAAAGAATCAGAGAAGGGCTTCGTGGTGCACCTGAGAGGCAGCTTCTTGAGGCTTTTCTGTTGTTTTTTGAGCGCTGTGAAAGTGATGTGAGGATAAAGGGTAGAATATGCTGCGTGAAAGGAGAGGGGTAAGGTACATGGGGATGTCCCGATGGTTCGGTACGGGGGCCTCCGTAAACGCGGAAGAATCCCGCTCCGCTGAGCGAGGTATCCGGCTTCGTTTTCTGGGAGGGTCGCTGGCGCTGATGCTTCTTGTGGGAGGGAGCGCTGTCGGCGGGATGTCTGTGTCGCTGGCGGCCTCTCTCCCCCAGGGATCGTCGCCGGCCTCCACTTCTTCAAAAAACGACTTGGTCCATGAGGGGTTGTGCTACGACTTCGGAGCCAAGGGACACCCCCGGGATATCTCCCGGGCCATTGCCCTCTACCGGAAAGCCGCCGCAGGAGGAAGCCTTCCCGCGATGATGCTCCTCTCCCAGCGCTATGAGATCGGGCGCGGTGTCCCCAGAGACGATGGCCGTGCTCTCTTCTGGCTGCAACGGGCCGCCCGTGGCGGCTACCCGCCGGCAGAGGATGCCTTGGGCGATCGTTATGCCGGAGGAGTCGGGGTCAGGAAGAATGATGCCCGGGCTGTTTCCTGGTATTTCCGGGCGGGCCGGCACGGGTACGGAGAGTCTCAGGATCTTCTCGGGTTCCGGTACGAAAAGGGGGACGGGGTTCCCCGGAATCTTTCCCGGGCCCGCTTCTGGTATGAACGGGCGGCAAAAGATGCGGGCACTCCCGATGCCTTTTCCCGGCTGGGGGTTCTGTGGGAAAAAGGAGAGGGGGGGAGACGAAGCCCGGAGCGGGCCTACTTCTGGTATTCACTGGCCAAGACGACAATTCCGGCGGCCAAGGTTCGCTATGAGGCACTGTCCCGGACACTTCCCCTGCCGGTCCGGCTCCGGCTCGATGCCGAGGCGGCAGGATTTGTTGAGAAGTATCGCCCCCGCTGGTCCCGCTTTCGTCTTCTGCCATGACACATCCCCGGTCCGGATACGGACCGGGTTCCTAAGAATTCCTTCAAAGTTCCCGACTATTTCCCCATAGACGTACCCCTTGCTGATCCGGTCTTATTTTTATGGAGCCCCCGGGCGGCGTTTCCCGCCTTGATGGTGTCGCTTGTGCCCGCCATCAAGCCCGCGCCTGTCAGGAAAGCGGGATCCATACTGCCATCGTCTTCCCCCTGTGGTCCGTCTGTCTTCCGGGGAGCCGGGTTTCTATCCGGTATTTGCCATGGAAGAGGAGGGATGGCTGGCACGGATCATCTCCTTCATCCGGGACAGGTCCTTTTGCATCCGCAGAAAGTCGGACGCTCCCTTGGCAATCACGAGGAAGGAAATACAGAAGGCCGCGATACCAACCCCGACATAGATGTCACTGGGATTGCGGCTAAAGAAACGGAACATCGCCAGACCCACCACGATCAGATTGAGTCCTGTCGTCACATGCAGCAGAAAGTTGCGCTCAATGGCCAGAACGAACTGGTCGAAGGCGATCTGATCGGAAAAGCTCAAGGGGCCGGAGATAAAGAATCGGGGAGAGTGATGGGATGCCTTCGGGTCATTTTTCATGGTTGGCTGTCGGCTCCTTCCTGGCAGATCTCAGTTATTTGAACACGACGTTGTGGAGAGCGTTTTTCGATTCTTGAATATTTTTATCCCGCTTTCAAGAGGACTTTCTGACAATTCTCAACTGTTTCTCACAAGAAAAGCATTTTTTCGGACCTTATTTTTGACCATTTTCTGCCGGAAAGAATTCCAGAAGAAAAGAGAATGAAACCGCTTCAGGATCAGAACAGGCCCTGGCTTTACGGGTCATTTTTTAGTGGCGCCTCGTAGCGGGGGCGGCACTTTTTATGGCTGGATGCTTCCCGGCCCTTCTTTTTCATAACTTTTTAAATTTTTCCTGATGACAATCCATCAATAAAACTTTGCTTTTTTTTGCCCTCCATCCTACACTGACCGATATCCGGGATATCAGAAGACGGGCTCGCCCTTTATTTTTTCGAGCCCCCCTCCCCGACAAAAAGCGAGAGGTGACCATGGATACTCCAAACAGACATCGCAAAGTGAATGTTCCCCCCATCGAGCTCGACTCAAAAGAGGACGCTCTTCCCCAGGCTATCGCCAACCATCTGGCCTTCTCCGTCGGGAAGGATGACCTGAATGCGACCAACCACGACTTTTTCGTGAGCGTGGCCCATGTGGCCCGGGACCGGATGGTGGGGCGACTCATGGAGACCATGCGCCACTATTACGACGAGGATGCCAAGCGGGTCTACTACTTTTCCCTGGAGTTTCTCATGGGGCGGGCGCTTTCGAACAGCCTCGACAACCTGGGGCTTCTCGATGAGGCACGCAAGGGGCTTTCCTCCATGGGGATCGATCCGGCCGATGTCTTCGACAGCGAGCCGGATGCGGGGTTGGGCAATGGCGGTTTGGGACGCCTGGCAGCCTGCTTTCTCGACTCCATGGCGACACTGGGGATCCCGGGCTACGGCTATGGCATCCGGTACGAGTACGGTATGTTCTATCAGCGCATCGACAACGGCCGCCAGGTGGAGAGCCCCGACAACTGGCTCCGCTACGGTAATCCCTGGGAATTCCCCCGGCAGGAGGTTCTCTATCCGGTCAAGTTTCACGGGAGAGTGGTGGAGTACTCGGATGAAAAGGGGCTGCTTCGCTACCACTGGGTGGATACCGAAGACCTCATGGCCATGGCCTACGACAACCCCGTCCCCGGCTTCGGGGGAGAGACGGTGAACAACATGCGCCTCTGGTCGGCGAAGAGCTCCCACGAGTTCGACCTGACCTACTTCAACGAGGGCAACTATATCAAGGCGGTGGAGAGCAAGAACCAGTCGGAGAACATTTCCAAGGTTCTCTACCCTGATGATTCGACCTCCATGGGCCGGGAGCTGCGTCTCAAGCAGCAGTACTTTTTTGTCTGCGCCTCGCTTCAGGACATCCTGTACCGGTTTTCAAAGTCTCACGACAACTGTGACCTCCTGCCAGAGAAGGTCGCGATCCAGCTCAACGATACCCACCCCTCCATCGCCATCGCTGAACTCATGAGAGTTCTGGTGGATGTTCGCTTCCTTGACTGGGAGCGGGCCTGGAAGATCGCCACCGGTGTTTTTGCCTACACCAACCACACCCTCATGCCCGAAGCCCTGGAAACCTGGCCGGTAGATCTTTTTGAGCGGATTCTTCCCCGCCACCTGCAGATCATTTACGAGATCAACCGCCGTTTCCTCAGGGATGTCATGCGAAGCTGGCCGGGAGACACCGACCTTCTGCGACGGGTTTCGATCATCGACGAAAATCCCCAGGGCAAAAGAGTCCGCATGTCCCATCTGGCGATTGTGGGAAGCCACAAGGTCAACGGGGTGGCCAAACTCCATACCACCCTGATGAAAGAGACCATCTTTGCTGACTTCGACCGGATCTTTCCCGGCAAGATCGTCAACATGACAAACGGGGTGACCCCCCGTCGCTGGATCAAGCAGGCCAATCCGGCTCTGGCATCCCTCATCACCGCCCGGATCGGCCCCGGGTGGATTCGTGATCTCACCCGGATCCGGGAGATCGAGCCCTTTGCGGAGGACACGGCCTTCCGGAAGGACTTTGCTGCGGTCAAGCGCGCCAACAAGGAAATCCTGGCCCGATTCCTCCGGGATCATCTTGGAGTTGAAGCCTCTCCCGACTCCCTCTTCGATGTCCAGGTCAAACGGATTCATGAATACAAACGCCAGCTTTTGAATGTCCTCCACATTGTGACCGCCTACGCGCGGATCATCCACGAGCCCGTCCGGCAGGTCACGCCCCGTACTGTCGTTTTCTCCGGGAAGGCGGCGCCGGGGTATGCCACGGCCAAGCTCATTATCAAGCTGATCAATGATGTCGCGGAAATCGTGAACCACGACCACCGGGTGGCGGGACGGCTCAATGTGGCCTTCATCCCCAATTACAGTGTCTCCAATGCCGAGATGATCATTCCGGCGGCCGATCTCTCCGAGCAGATTTCCACGGCGGGAACGGAGGCCTCGGGGACGGGGAATATGAAGCTCGCCATGAACGGGGCCCTGACCATCGGGACGCTCGATGGCGCGAACGTTGAGATGCGCGCCGAGGTGGGAGAGGAAAACATCTTCATCTTTGGCCTGACCGCCGAAGAGGTGCTGGAGAACAAGCGCAAGGGGTATGTTCCCCGAAGCTTTTACGAGGCCAATGAGGAGCTTCGCACGGCTCTCGACATGATCAGTTCCGGGTATTTTTCTCCCGATGACCCCTCTCGCTTCCAGGGGCTTGTGGAGGGGCTTCTCAAGTCTGACCCCTTCCTTCTGCTCGCCGACTATGCCTCCTACCTTGAGACGCAGAAGAAGGTGGAAGCCCTCTATGGAGACTCCGACCGCTGGGTTCGGATGGCAATCCTTAATGTCGCACGGATGAGCCATTTCTCCAGTGACCGGACCATCGGGGAGTACGCCCGGGACAT
Organism: Nitrospirota bacterium; assembly: GCA_021828805.1. Lineage (GTDB taxonomy): Bacteria > Nitrospirota > Leptospirillia > Leptospirillales > Leptospirillaceae > UBA4572. The sequence goes on from JAJZCZ010000015.1 coordinate 18,344, forward strand.
TTGGGGCGTGGCCCCTCTCGTTCCCCCCGCCCGCGCCTGATCGCGCCACTTACCGTTTTTCTTACCATCAGGTCCGTTCTCCGGCCGGGATCCTGGCGGGAGACGGCTCTTTTTTTCGTCCTTTTTCTCGTCCTTTTTCTCCCATCGACAGAGAGAATCCCTCCTTTCGTCGGCTGATTTCTGTGCTCTTACCGTTCCCTTCTGTGTTGTCAGTCGAAGGCCCGGTCTGTCGATGGCGACGTGTGCCTTCCCGGGGGTCCGGGGAGAGATATCCCGGCGGCCGGGGGAGCTTCAGCGTTCAGGGAGGTCCGGGGGAGAGGCCGCGGAAGAGCTCTGTTACCGGAGGTCAAGGAGAGTGGGGGAAGGGTGGCCGAGGTGGTATCCCTGACCATAGAGGACGCCGGTCTTTCGGGCCATCTCCGCGATCGTGTCGGTCTCGATGTATTCTCCAATGGTGGGGATGCCCAGGGAGCGGGCGAGGGTCACGATGGCACTGACGATGGCGCCATCGATGAGCCCGGCTCCCCCCAGACCCCGGATGAATTCTCCTTCGATCTTCAGAAAGTCCACGGGAAAGAATCGGAGGTAATTAAGCGAGGCAAATCCTGACCCGAAATCATCAATGGCGAAACGGTAGCCATGAAGACGCAGATTCTGGATAAATCCCGCGAGAATCTTCAGGTTTTTCACCGTTTCGCGTTCGGTGATTTCAAAGACGACCTGTTCCGGGTTGATGCCTGACTCCCGGACGAGGCGTTCGACCGTGGGCATGAAGTCAGAGACGATGAGGGAACGGGGGGAGAGGTTGAGAAAGACCGGTCCGGAGAACTTGTGCTGAACAATCTCGGCAAAGGCCTTCTCCATGGTGAGGTAGTCCATCCGGGCAATCAGCCCGGCCTCCTCTACCGTCTCAATGAAGTCTCCGGCGGGAAGAAGAACGTGATCGCCTTCGGAGATGCGGAGGCGTGAGAGAACTTCGTAGCCAAAGGTCTTGCCGGTGGAAAGCTCAAGTATCGGCTGAAAGACTGGAACGATCCGCTTTTCCGTCACGGCGCGGATGATGGTCACCTGGTTTTCCCCGGCGGCCCGGAAGGCTTCCGCCACGTCCTCTTCGTTTGCCTCGACGACGAGGTCCTTGCCCATCTTCTTGGCCCGGTACATCATGTGGTCTGCCACGACAAAAAGATCCCGGGCATGCCTGGCATGGCGAGGGTAGGTCGCGATTCCGATCGAGAGGGAAAGATGGGCCGGGTGGGGCGAGTCAGGAATATCGAACGGGGTCTCATTCACCGCGGTGTGGATGCGTTCGGCGAGGGTGTGGGCGTTGTTGGTATCCGACTCGCTGACAATCACGGCGAACTCGTCGCCGCCATAGCGGCAGATGATGTCTCCGGTGCGGCAAACCTCTTCGAGGATCCTGGCCAGCGAAACGAGAACCTTATCGCCCGCGGCATGACCATATGTGTCGTTAATGACCTTGAAATTGTCACAATCGAGGATCAGGAGAGAGGAGGGGGTTCCATGGCGGTCGGCCCGTCCTGTCTCGTATTCCATGAGATCCCAGAAGATCCTCTGGTTATAGAGCCCGGTGAGCGGGTCACGGCTGGCATAGTACTCGATTTCCTTGGTGTAGAGATACATGGCCTTGACCGAACCGAGGACGTTGACCACGGTGGTCAGAAGGCTCTCCACCACGAGCTGGCCGCTCCTGTCCCGCATCTTGCCGGCGTGAATCCCGACGCCGGCGATGCCGCCCACCTTGGGGGCGTCGAGCAGGAGGGTCTTTGTCGATAGCCTCAGGTATTCGGCCGGAATTTCAGGGAGAGGAGAGGAGGTGTCCAGGATCGTGTGGCGGACCGAGAGAGTGGGGAGATCGGCAAAGGCTCCGGCGCTCCGGATGGTCTCATCGAGGATCTCCATCATGCGTTCCTGGGTGGCGGGGGAGGGTTCCTTCTGCCAGAAGACATCGAGTTCATAGACCTCCTCCCGGGTAACAAACAGGGTGAAGAGAAAGTAACTGCCGATCACCTCGTTGAAGTCCTGGAGCATTTTCTTGACGTGGGCCCGCCAGTCGGTGATCACGTTGGAGGTGATGATAAACCGTTCGATGAGCCGGAGCTCGAAGCCGAGAACCCGTATAGTCCGGTCTTCCATTTTCCAGAAAATCAGAAAGACAACTGCCACGACAAAGAGCAGAAAGACAATCGCGATGACCAGCCCGGTCTGGGTATGCACGATCGCCTGGCGACGGTTGAGAAGGGTCTGATCCTGGTGTTTGAGTGCCCGCCATAGCCTGATCGTCAGGCCGATAATCCTGTTCTGGATGGCCGAGGGAACGAGTGTCGAACGGCCGAGGCGGGGGGAGTGGTTCATTTCAGCATAAGAGTAGGCGGCGTAGGAAAAGAGGGAGAGGAGCGCTCCGTAGATCCGCGCGTCTTCTGGAGAGAGCACCTCCCGATGTTTTCCGACAATGGAGAGGGCCACCATCGCCTGGAGACGATAGGCCCGGAAGAGTGAAAAGCGGGCGGGGGTCAGGGGAAGATGTCCGTTTTCCTCCATGACGGTGAGCGAGGTGAGGACGGACTCGGTGGCGGAGAGGGAGGAGGCGATCCGGGCCTCTCTGAGGGAGACGGCGCTCTTGTGGAAGTTTTCATAGAAAAAGGAGGCGCCGAGCAGAATCTCCGCTCCCACCGCCAGGAGAATCAGAAAGGAGAGGAGGGAGGTCTGAAAGGAGGCCCGGAGAAAGCGGGGAAAGGAAAGGCTGCGACCCAAAAATCATACTCCAAAACGGGGGACAGGCGAGGACGTCGAACATCCTTATTGGTCCAGAGCGTCATTTGATGATCGGAGGTTCTTCACTCTTCCGGATATTATAGGGGGAGACGGGATCAAAAATAAATATTAAAAAATAAATTATTTTTATTTAGTAAGAAATTTTTTTGATGGATCTCCGTTGAAACGGCCAGGGGAGAAGGGAGCGGAGAGGGTAGTGAGAGGGGAAGACTGTCCCGTAACCATGTCGGCAAGGATCTCGCCCGTTACCGGAGCGAGAAGGATCCCGTTCCGGTAGTGGCCGCCGGCCACGAAAATGTTCGGGCATGCGGGCAGGGGACCCAGGACCGGAAGGGCATCCTCCGAACAGGGGCGGAGCCCGGACCAGGTGTGATGGAGGGGAAGGGAGAGGAGGTCGGGAGCCAGCGGGGCAAGGGGGGTGAGAAAGTCCAGAAGGCCTGCAGGGGTGACCCGGGTCCGTCCTCCGATCCGTTCTTCGGTTGCCCCGATGACCACCGTCCCATCCTTCTTGGGGACGAAGTATCCGTGGGGAGGGTAGAAGACAACCCGACGGTAGAAAGAGCCGGGGGAGCGCACGGCCAGGATCTGGCCGTTGACCGGATGGATCCGTACGGGAGATCCGGGGATCCCGATGGCGGAGAGGGCGGCGCCGGCGGCAAGAACGACGGAGCGGGCGTGGCGTGTTCCTCCCGTGTCGTCAATGACGGCGAGGGTTCCCGAGGGTTCGGGCTGAATCCGTACGACCTGCACTCCCTGTTCTAAGGCCACTCCCCGGCGGGCCAGGGCTCCGAAGAGGGCCTTGATGAGACGGGGAGCGAAGACGTGGCCCTCCCTCGGGTACCACAGGGCTGAGTCGACGGTTCCTGTGAGTGCTGGCTCGAGCTCCTTCGCCGCTGCCCCTTCAAGAAATGTCACCTCCGGATCGATGGCCCTCTGCCAGATGTGACGGGCCTTGAGGGCGGCTCTGTCGGAGGGAGTCGGGGCCACCGACAGAATGCCGTCGAGAACAAGATCGGGGGAGAGGCCGGTCTCCTCAATGAGCCCGGCGACGAAGCCGGGGTAGAGGGAGAGGCTCTGGCGCATGAGGTCGAGAAAGGGGCCGGGACGATCGGTTTCATTCATGGGCCCAAGAATCCCTGCGGCGGCATGGGTGGCCAGTCCGCCGGGCTCGGCCCGCTCGAGGATCCGGACGGAAGCTCCCCGTCGGGAAAGGGCCAGGGCAACGCTGGCACCGATGATGCCCCCGCCGACGACAAGGGTCTCTTCTTTGGAAGAATGTCCGGGATTCACGTGTCTTTTTGTCCTTTCCGAACGGGTTTTCCCGTCTGTATCAAGTCTTGAGCCAAACAAGCCATTCCTGTAGTATCACATTGTCCGAAGTCTTGTTCAATCATCCCCCGCGAGGGGGCCTGCCCGGGAGGGGTCGTTGAAGCTTTGTGTGGTGGGCTCGGGATATGTGGGCCTTGTGACTGCTGTCGGGTTTGCCGAGATGGGGCACACCGTGGTGGGTGTCGATAATGATGCCCGGAAGGTGGAGAGTCTTTCTGCCGGCCGCTCGCCCATCTACGAACCGGGTCTCGAGGAGCTTCTCCTTCGGAACATGGAGGGCGGCCGTCTTTCCTTTACCACCAACCTGGCACAGGGGCTGGCGGAAAGCCTTTTCTGCTTTATTGCCGTCGGAACCCCCAATGCCGACGACGGGTCGGCGGACCTGGGCGCTGTTCTGGGAGTTGCCCGGGAAATCGCCCGTTCGCTCGCCGGCTACCGGGTCGTTGTGGTCAAGTCCACCGTGCCGGTGGGAACCTCGAAAAAGGTTGACCAGGCGATGCGTGAGGAGCTGGGACTGGCTCCCGGTGTGCCCCATGAACGATTTGATGTGGTTTCAAACCCCGAGTTTCTGAAGGAGGGATCCGCCCTTGAGGATGTCCTGAGGCCTGACCGCGTGGTGGTGGGAGTGGACAATTCCCGGGTGGCCGAGCTCATGAAGGAGCTCTATGCCCCCTTTACCCGCAATGGTCACCCCGTCTACCTCATGGACGTGGCTTCTGCTGAGCTCACAAAGTACGCCGCCAACGCCTTCCTCGCCACAAAGATCTCCTTTATCAACAAGATGGCCGAGCTTTGCGACGCGAGCGGAGCCGACATCATGAACGTCCGTCTGGGGATGGGTTCCGACCGGCGCATCGGGATGCCCTTTCTGTATGCGGGCGTGGGGTATGGGGGATCCTGCTTCCCCAAGGATGTGAAGGCGCTCATCCATACGGGAGAGGCTCTGGGTCTTCCCATGGGGATCCTGCGGGAGGTTGAGGCCATCAACGTCCGGCAAAAGGAGATTCCTCTTGCTCTGATCGACCGTCTCTATCCGGGGCGCAAGAATCTGACCGTGGCAATCTGGGGCGGGGCCTTCAAGGCGGAAACCGATGATATCCGGGAGGCGTCAGCGCTGGTGACGATCGATGGCTGTCTGGAGCGGGGGCACCGGGTGGCGCTCTACGATCCTGAGGCCATGGGGAACCTCAAGGCACGCTACGACAACCGGGTGACCTTCGGCAAAGAGCCCTATGATGTTCTGGCCGGCGCCGATGTCCTGTGTCTTCTGACCGAATGGCGCGTCTTCCGGACCCCTGACTGGGACCGGGTCAAGAAACTCATGCGCCGGGCGCTGGTGATCGATGGGCGCAACCAGTATGACCCCCGGGACCTTGCCGGTCGGGGAGTTGAGCTCTACGGCATCGGCCGGGGAGAAAGAAGCTCCTCCACGTAGGCCGCCAGAACGGGAAGATGCCCCTCTGAAAGAGTCCGGGAGGCCGTCAGGAGACGAAGTTTCTCCTCCCCGGAAACGCGGGCGCCAAGCTCCCGGAGATCGGAGAGGAGGCTCTCCCTCAGGCCGGACAGCTCCGACCGGTAACGCTTCCGGAACTCGTCAGGGGCAAGCTGCCCGGAGTGGAGTCCTGTCCGGAGAGGTGTCGACGGCGCCCATTCTTTTTTCCAGACGATCCCCGCAAGGGACGCCCGGGAGATTCCTCGCGGCCAGAGCCGGTCGCAGAGAAGGACAATCTCCAGGGATTGTTCCCCGGCGGGGGTATCCGACCTCCGTCGCAGATAGTCGGAGATTCTTTCGCATTCAACCCTTTGGCCCAAAAGTTGTCTCTCCTGTCCGGAGTCCCGTGTGAAATACAATCATCCGCTTGTTCCCGCCCTTTTTCAAAGACGTGAGAAACGATTTTCGGTTCTTGCCCGGATCCTTGAAGGTCCGGAGGAAGGGCAGGAGGTCTGGAGCCATTGTCCGAATCCCGGCCGTCTTACAAGCTGTCTCGACCAACCCGGAGTTCCTCTCTATCTCTCTTGCGCTCCGGAGAACCCCCGGAACCCCTCGTCATACCGCTTCCGGACCGAGCAGTCGGAGCCTCTTTCCGGGGTGAGGGTCGGGATCAACCCCCTCCGGGCAAACCTTCTGGCTGTCGAAGCGATATCCGCTTTCCGCCGCGGGTGGCGTCTTGATGGCTCCGAGGTCGCAACTCCCGGTGGGAGCCGCATCGATCACCTCTTTACCGACGAAGCCGGCCGGCGCTGGTTTGTCGAAGTCAAAAGTGTCACCTATCGGGAGGGAGAGGCTGCACTCTTTCCCGATGCGGTTTCGGAGAGGGCCATCCGCCATCTCGAAGAGTTGTCCCGGCTTGTGGCAGGGGGAGACAGGGCCCTCCTTCTCTTTGTCGTCCAGAGGGACGATTGCCGGTTCGTCGCCCCGGCTGACTCGGTCCATCCTGCTTATCGCAAGGCACTTGTTTCAGCCAAGCTGGCAGGTGTCGAATTTCTCGGAGCGGTCTTTCGTCCGGAGATGTCAGGGATCGTGATGGCGGGAGAATGCCCGGTCCTTTTCTGATTCGGAATTCTTCAGGGAGTCTGGAGGGTGCCGTTCCCGTTGAACTCCTCCATGAAGGTTTCAAAGACCGGGCCGGGAAGCGGGCGGGAGTAGAAGTATCCCTGAATAAAGTCGGCCCCCAGGCTTCGAAGGATGTTCCTCTGGCCCTCGTGCTCTACTCCCTCGGTGACCGTCAGAATGTTGAGGGCGTGAGAGAGGATGATGATGCCCTTTACAAGCTCCCGGCTTCGGGTATTGGCCTCCAGGTCGTCGACGAAACTCTTGTCGATCTTCAGGTGGTGGATCGGAAGACGGTTGAGATAGCTGAGCGAGGAATACCCCGTTCCGAAGTCGTCCACCGAGAGGGCGATTCCCATGCGGTCCAGCTCATGCGTAACCTTCAGTGCCGTTTCCCACTCGGAGATCATGGTTGACTCGGTGATCTCGATGACGAGGTGGGCCGCGGGAAAGCCGGTTCGATTAAGAACTTCCCGAATATGGTCGAGGAAGCCTGCCTGCCGGATTTGCCGGGTGGAGGCGTTCACGGAGAGACTAATGTCGAAGCCTTTGTCCAGCCAGGCACGTCCCTGCCGGCAGGCCCCCTCGAGAATGTAGGCTCCCAGCTCAACAATGCTCCCGTTCGACTCGGCGACGGGGATGAAGGTTGAGGGAGGGACGAGTCCCTTGTCTGGGTGGTTCCAGCGTACCAGAACCTCAGCCAGGTGGGCTTTGTCGCGCGTGATGTCGACGATGGGCTGAAAATAAAGGACAAACTCCTCGCGGGCGATACCCCGGTGAATCGACTGGGCAAGCTCCATGGTCTCGAAGGTCCGGGCGGCCGTCGCTGGATCGAAAATCCAGACCTGATGTTCTCCTCCCTTTTCCCGTGAGCTGGAGAGAGCGCTTTTGGCCCGTTCAATCAGGATGTCAGCCTGGCTTCCATTGTCGGGGAAGAGCGCGATCCCCACAGAGAGGGAGAGGGGAATCTGGTGGCTGCCATAGTCCACTGTTCCACCGCACCCTTCCCGGACAAGCTTCCCCATGCGATAGAGCTCTTCAACGGACTTGGCATCGGTCACCATGATCAGAAAGGTGTCGCCTTCGCCACGGACCAGAAGATTTCCTTCTCCGGCCGCGGCTCCCAGACGTGAGGCCAGCTTGGTCAGGAGGGCATTGCCGCCCCCGTGGCCATAGGCAGTGTTGATCTTTTTGAAATCGTCGATGCCGACGGCGAGGATTCCGAAGAGCCGTGTTTCGGGGGCCATCAGACGGATGAAGGAGTCGATGCGGTCGCTAAAGAGATTTTCGTTGGAGAGTCCGGTGACCTGGTCCCGGTAGGTCAGATCCCAGAGCTTACGCTCGTTTTTTCGTCGTTCCCGGAGAAACTCGACGCCGATAGTCAGGAGTCCCAGGACAAAGACCACGGCAAACTGGGTATTCCAGAGATCCATCTGCCTGTCCATGAGAGAGAGGCGGGAGCGTTCGATCCCGAAGAGGGCCGTCTGTGTAGCCAGGTGCAGTGAAAGGATAGACTCCTCGAGGGCCCGATAGTGAAAGCGCAACAATGCCTGGGAGGAGGGCTTTGAGAGGATGTCCGACCGGAAGAGGGAGAAGTTGAGGGCAAGCTCCGAGACGATCGTCCGGCTAAAGGGGAGCTTGCTGTCGGGGATTTTCAGGAGAATGGCATCTGTTTCCTGGAAGAGGGCCTTCTTCTGGGCGTCAAGATCGTTTGTTTCAGGAACTCCGGAGGATCCGGGCACAGCCTCGATGCGTTTTAGAAGTGCCTGTCGGACTGATTTTTGGAAGAAGATAAGGTGGTAGACAATGCGGGCGATCTTCCGGTTTTCCTGGAGGAGCGCCTTTTCTTTGTTGTGCCCTCCCCTGATCTTTTGCTGGATTGAGATCGAGGAGACCAGAATGAGGGTCACAAAGAGAGCGGGAAGGAGGGGAATTCCCGAGAGGACGCTGGCCAGACGGCGGATCAGGAACATGCGGGGGTCTCTTTCTTAATTGGGGGCAGTGAGTCCGGTTGACAGGAGTTAGTCTGGTGTCTCCTCAAGGGTTCGGAGGAGCGACTCCTTCTGGAGAGTCTGGTAGAGGGACTGGAGACGATCCTTCCGGGCAAGAAGGCTGCAGGCCAGTGTATTCACTCCTGCCACGTCGCGAAGTCTCAGCCTGTCGAACATCGTGAGGGTGGCTGATTCGATCTCGATTGACAGGGTTTCGAGGGGCAGAAAGACTGGAAGTGTTCCGTAGAGCTTTCGTCCTTCGCCTGAGAACCAGCTGGAAACAGGGGAAGGGTCCGGCACGCCGTTGGGCGGACAGTCATCCGGGCTCTCTTCGAGTCGGGCGAGGGTGATCATTCGGGAGAGCCAGGTGAGGTGAGTGACAAAGACCGAAAGGATATGCAATTCGTTTTCAGAAACCTCCCGGGCCTCGGGGGTGGTATGTCCGCTTCCGGACCACCCGTCGTGCCAGGAGAGGAACTCCTCCGGGGGAAGAGGGGGTGAAATCCCGAATCCCTGTGCCAGATCGCATCCCATCTTCTCGAGAAGAAGTCCGTAAGACCTCTTTTCAAGCCCTTTGGCTACAACCTTGTGGCCAAGTCCCCGGGCAAGCCCTGCAACGCCTTCGATAAGCCCCATGTTCCGGCGCGTGGACTGGAAGTCCAGGATGACATTCCGGTCGATTTTCAGAGCATCAAGGGGGAGGGACGAAAGGTGAGGTAATGTTGTTTGTCCCACCCCGAAGTCGTCGAGTGAGATGAGGATGCCCAGCTCCTTCATGCGGTCAAGGTTCTTCCGGATTCCGGACAGGCTTCCGGTCTCGGTATTTTCGCGGATTTCGACTCTCAGAAGGCCGGAAGGAATCGTTCCGTGACGAGTGAGTATGCTGGCAAGATCCTTATGAAAGTTCAGCTGGGCGAGCCAGGAGGCATCGAGGTTAACGCTGATGGGGATTGTGATCCCTTTCCGGGTCCATTTGGCAAGCTGGCTGACTGCCTCGTCGAGCACCCATCTGTCGAGGCGGCTGATTGTTTCCGATCCCGCGATCAGTGGCAGAAAGCTGTGGGGAGAGAGGAAGCCTTTTTCCGGATGATTCCAGCGGACAAGGGCTTCGGCATAGATGATTTCGTCCGTCAGAAGATTCACTACCGGCTGGTAGCAGAGGGTCAGTGCTCCCTGCTCAAGGGCGAGGCTGGTCTCTCTGATCGCCGCTGTCCGACGGTCTTCCTCAGCGTCCATCTCCGGATCATAGAAGACATATCGGCGCGTTCCACTCTGCTTGGCCTGGTACATGGCCCGATCGGCCTTTGCGACCAGATCCTCGGCCGTTTCTCCATCGGAGGGGAACATGGCGGTGCCGATCGAGGCTTCTGTCGAGAGGCGATAGTTTCCGACCGTGAAAGGAAGGGCAAGGCGGGCAACGAGCTTTTCGAGAAACCGGGAGACGCTTCCGGGCTTCCCGACGTTGTGCAGGATGATGGCAAACTCATCTCCCCCCAGGCGGGCGATGGCATCAGAGCGTCGCACGAGCCGGTGCATACGTCCGGCCACCTCCAGGAGAAGGCTGTCGCCGGCTCCGTGCCCATAGGTATCGTTGACCGACTTGAAGCGATTGAGATCTAAAATGAGAAGTGCGAAGGGTCTTCCGCTTCTCCGGCCGTTTTCAAGACTCCGGGAGAGCTCGGCTATGAAGCCCTTCCGGTTGGCGAGGCCTGTGAGAGGGTCGGAACTTGCCATGGAGGCAAGGGCGAGCTCCATCTCCTTCCGTTTTACGGCATAGGCAACAGAGCGCAACAGAAGCGGGGCTGTGACCATTTCCTTGACCAGAAAGTCCTGGGCCCCGGCGGCAAGGGCTGAGACTGCAATGGCTTCTTCCCGGACCCCAGACAGAATGACGACGGGATGCTGGTCGTCAAACTCCCGGAAAGTTCTGAGGCTTTGGATTCCTTCACCGTCCGGGAGTGCCAGGTCGAGGAGAACGGCATCAACGGAGACATTTTCAAGAAGCTGGCGGGCCTCGGTCAGCGACCGGGCGAAGATCAGTGAGAGGGGGCGCCCGAATGCAGAACCCCTGACCATCTCCCGAAGCAGGACCTGGTCCCCCGGATTGTCCTCGACGACAAGGAGCTCGAGGGGAAGTCCGTCTGGCGCTTCGCTGCGAAAGTCGCTGTGAGGGGCCGGATGACGGGAGAAGATCTTTTCCGCCACACTGCCAAGGATATGAAGAAGGTCTTCCGGGTTTTGGGGCGAGATGAGAAAGAGATTTCTGTTTCTGTTGGAAAGAGAGAGAAGGCTTGCATCGGGAGTGTCGGAAAAGACAACAACCGAAGTTCCCGCAAGGCGGGAGAGGGCGGCTTTGAAGTCTGTTTTTTCGGAAAGTGTGGCATCTCTGTTTGAAAGGAGCAGGACATCTGGGGCCGGATCGCCGGAGTGTCTCACCTGATCGAGAAAGTCCTTGGTGCTCCCGGAACGAACGAGATGGATGGCCGTGTCACACTTTTCCAGGGTCTCCTCGACGAGAGGCCATGGAATGTCTTCCGTGGCCACGAGGAAAATTTCCCGATGGGTGTCGGGGGGCATGTGAAAATCCTTTCTTGGCCATGTTGTGGGTACATTGATGGAGGATGGCGGCCGCAAGAAGTGAAAGGGCCAACATATGAGGGTCCCGACGCCAAAGACATGCCCATTGGGTGTGTCACTGGCGTCGGGGAATCGCTCTTCTATCGTATCAAAAGGCTTTCCGGGTCCGTAGTGTGGAAAAGGATCTGGGGGGTCTGGCTCCGGTTATGCCGTCTTGCTGCATCCTCAACCCGGGGTTTCACATAGGTGTAGAGGCCCTCGACGGGAACGGCAGACTGATTGTCGGAACCTTTGAGTTTTGCGTTAAGAGACTTCAGCAAATAGTACGTGAAGACCCCGTGTTCGCCCCTGACGGTCATGCCTGAAATCTGGTCGTGGGCAGCAGCTGAGAGAACCACGATCTTTCCGACGGAGTTCGACCCCATGTGAACCGCCACCAGCGGCCGGGCTCCCGTCTCGAGGACGGAACGGCCCCCTGCGCCTGAGAAGCAGGAGTCGAGGGCAATGAGGATGTTCTTGGCTGGAAGGGCGTTCAGGTCGGTATAGAGATTCTTGAGAGGAAAGGCAGTATCGGGAAGATCGGAAAGCTCCACATCCGAAGTCACGAGGTAGGCTTCCTGGGAGTCGGGATCCGGTGCCCCGTGGCCCGAGAAATAGAAGAAGACGGTCGAGTTCTTGTTCGTGTTGTTTTTGAGCCAGCGGATCTCAGACTTCAGGACTCCACGGGTGGCGTGCTTGTCGGTCACCATATGAATATTCCGTTCAGGAAATCCCAGTGCCCGGAGGTGGCGTTTGATGGCCTGGGCGTCCCGGGCGGCATACTTGGCTGGAGGAATGTCGGAGCTCAGGTATTTTTCGATTCCGATGACCACGGCATAGGCATTGGGATTTGCCGGAAAGATGTAGTCGGGGGTGTCGGCCGGGGTCTTCGGAACGAATGCTTCGGCTGCGATCTTTGAAGCTTTCTCGGCTCCGAGACCTGAGGCTACGGCCGAGGCTACGAGCGCCTGGAGCTCTTTTCTGGAAAGCCCTCCTCCGGAGTTGGCCACTGTCTCTCCGGATTGTCCTACATATGCGATTCTCTGGGCGGCGACCTTCCGGTAGAGGCGCTGGCCGACGGTAAAGTCTTTTTTGATTTCGTGGCTCGTTGCCTCAAGAAGGCCATTGCGGGCGTAGCCGCCCTCTCCGCTGGAGATGACCCGGAGAAGAAGCTTTCCGTTGTAGGCGGATACCGCTTCTGCCGTGTCGTTCACGGAAACTCCGGAGTGGAAGGAAAGCTTGATAATGGCGTCGAAGCCGCTTTCCGGGGAGACAAGGTCGGGTGTCGTCAGGGTGGGGGTCCCGCCCATCTGCTTGATCGTTTTTGAGATATCCGCTGCAAGCTCTTTGGAGAGGGCTGAGTTTGGTGCAAGGACAAGACGGTTGTAGCTTGTGATAATACCAAAGTGAAGGGGGCGTCGTGCGGCCAGGACGGCCTTCGAGACGTCGTTTCCGGTTTGCGGGGCGATGTAGTCGAGGCTTGTGGTCGAACTGCAGGCAGAGAGAAGGGCAAGGGCCAGTGCATTGGCCGAAAGGGCCATCCGGTAAAAGGAAAGGCGTCTCATCGAAATCCTCCGGGATATCATTGCTCCCGTCCAGAGCAGTGTCGTGGCGGGAATAGGCTAGTGTGTCGTGGCGGAGCGAAGCCTGATGGTCTTCTGATCCCCCACGGGATTGGGTGCGCTTCCGACGATTGTGAAGGTTTCGGCTGAGTCGTTGAAGGAAATTCCCTCACGAAGAAGCCGGGAAAAGAGTTCATAGACTGTCTTGTAGCCCGCGAGAAGAGTCTGCGGCGGAAGCGGCTTTGTCGTGGCGATCACCCGAAGGATTTCATGGGACTCGGAGGCGTTCTTCGGGAGCTCGGCCTGAAGGGCGATCCCCTCCCGGGAGATCTCGGTGCTGGGAAAGGAAACCGTCTCTCCGGCTCTTGCATGCCAGACGGGGAGAAACTGCGGGTTGGGAGCGATGATGGAAAAGGTATGGTCTGCAGGGTTTTCATCAATGAGATAAAGGTAGCTGTCCTGCCCCAGAAAGACATGGGCAATCGCCATGTCCCCCGCCCGGTAGAAGGTCTGGTTCAGGGTCAGTTGAACCAGCAGCCGGTCCCGCTCGGGAGGAAGCTTGAGAAGGCAGGCCTTGATACGCACCATGATCCGGGTCCGGAGGCATCCCCCGCAATCTCTCCCTTCGAAGATCGACGGGGTGCTCGCAAGGGGGACTTCCTCCAGAATTCGGGTGTTCTTCTGAGATCTCAGGTCACTTTCGACGTACTGGTCTGAACGTCCCGCGTAGGAGCTTTGGGCACTCAGAAAGGAGCTTTCGACATCCTCCCCGCCCTGGAAGGTACGAATGGCCCGATCCTCTGCCCGGGCGACAGCGAGTCCCTTGATAACGGCGGGGCGGACCTCATCTCCACGGACGGCGGATCCCGAGCTTTCAACCCAGGTGCATCCCCGGGGATCCTTGCCGAGAATGGTGGCGGCCGGGGGTTCTGAGGCAGCTGACGGGGAAGGGGAGCGTTCGACCACGGGGGAGGGGATCCTTGATGGAGAAGACTGGGGGGGGCTGGCATGGGCACAGGAGGCTACAAAAAGAAGCCCTGAACACAAAAGAAGCGCCCTTCCGACCTCTCCCATGGGTATCAGGGAGCTTTGCGCGGAGGGATTCCGCGCCTCTTTAGATCGTCTGGTGTCTGTTGTGTCGGGTATGCGGTTCATCGCCCCTCCATGGGACGAAAGGTTGCCTTGATTCATCGGGGGTGTGGCAGTGTGAAGGGAAAGTCCTCGCCCGGCTTCGGGGTAATCGGTTTTTCGATCGAGAAGGCCCGTCCCGAAGAGGATGTTTTTTCGGGGCCTGTTCCGATGTGTGCCGTAGTGACGGGTCGATTCGCGCTCACGACGGCGGACTTCATTGCTTTTCGGAGAGCGCTTTCGATGCCTCCGTGCTTTGTTCTCATCGCGAGAGCCACGGCCGTGTGGCCGGCATTGTCGGCCAGGAGGGGATCGGCCCCCGCGCCGATCAGATCCTGGACAACCTGGGAGTGGCCCTTCCATGCGGCTTCCATGAGAGCGGTTTCGCCCTTGCGGTCCTGGATGTTTACCTCCGCCTTGGCAGAGAGGAGAAGCCGGATGACAGAGGCTGATCCTGCCCCGGAGGCATAGAGGAGTGCCGTCTCCCCTTCAGAGTCACGGGCGTTGACATCGGCCCCGCCTGCGATCAGGATGCGGGCGATAGCTTCCTGGTCGGCTGATGCCGCTCCCATGAGGGCCGTCCCTCCAAAGTTATTTCGGGCGTTAACGTCCGCTCCTCCGTCCACGAGGACCTTCGCGACTTTTTTATAGCCCTTGAAGGTGGCGACCATGAGAGGCGTCACGCCGTTATTATCGTTAGGGGTATTAGGATTGGCTCCATGGGAGAGAAGAATCCGGACCGATTCTGCATGGCCCTTGACCGCGGCACCCATAAGAGCGGTCGACCCCTTGTTGTCCCGGGTGTTTATGTCGGCGCCAAGATCGAGTAGCGTGAGAAGGACGGGATTGCGGCCTTCTCGCGAAGCGAGCATGAGAGCCGTGCGTCCCTGCTGGTTTTGTGTGTCGATATGGGCACCGGAGGCGCCGAGAATTTTGATGATTGCTGCCCGTCCCGCCTCGGCGGCCCACATGAGGGGAGTCATTCCCCCATTGGAGTCGCCTGCATTCGGATTGGCGTGTTCGGAAAGAGCTCTCTTGACGCCGGAGAGGTCTCCCGCATGGGCGGCCCGGGCGAGATCGGTGTCGGGGTCGGCCCATGCGAGGGGGGAAAAGGTCAGGGCTCCCCCCAAAGAGAGGAGGATCCCGACCGGAAGGAAAATGGTCAGGGTCCTGTTCATGGGCTGTTCTCACTCGTGACGGAGGACTTGGTGATCCAGGGGAACCAGTCGACTCCGACCATAAAGCGCAGGAAGGTCGAGCTTGTGCCCCCGAACTGGGAGATCTGTGTGGAATAGGTTTCGGGACCTGACGTATAGTTTGCGGTTGTCGAGCCCGACAGAAAGACCTCTTCGGCGATAAACTCGACGTAAGGGGCCCAGTGTTCAAAGAGCCTGTA
>JAJZCZ010000088.1 GCA_021828805.1 Nitrospirota bacterium
ATCTGGTTCGCCTTCTTCTGACGGGTGATGACGTCGTCGACTGATCCTCGCTCAAGTGACGAGGAGGAGCTCTTTGTTCCTTCCGGCATTGGCCTGTCTCCGGTTGGGGAGTGTCTTGGCCGCGGGGTCCTTCCCGGACTCCTGCTCCTTCTGTCAGGGCCGATGGGCTCGGGAAAGACCTCTCTGGCTTCTGGCCTGGCCCGGGGAATGGGGATTGCGGTCCGGATTGCCTCGCCTACCTTTCTCTACCTTCAGTCCTATCACGCCTCCGGCTCCCCTCCGGCACTCCCCCTTCTCCATGCCGACTGGGACCGTGTCTCTCCCGGAGCGGAAGACCTTGAGGAGGCGCTTGTCGAAGGAGCTTCGGAGCGGGTCACCATTGTCGAGTGGGGAGAGAAGCTTCCCGATTCGGTTGTGGCAATCTTCCCCCTCCGGGTTCGCCTCACTCTGTCAATTCCGGAGAACAGGGAGGGCCGACGTGTGAGGATCCTCTGGGATCCGGAATCCGGGAGAGAAGAGGCTCTCGCCCGTGTCAGGACGAATTTCCGGCATTGTCTTCAAACGGAGCTTCCGTCCCTTGTATCGCCATCCGAACAGTGAGAACCACGATTGCTCCACGGGAGGATATGACTGATGGACCACCTCTTTGCTCCCTGGCGAATGCGCTACCTCAAGGGAGAGTCCCGGACCGCCGATGACGGGAGTTGTCTCCTTTGCGAGATTCCCCGGGGGGGAGTCAGCCGGGAGCGCCTGGTTTTGTATAAGGGGGATCTCTGTTACATCGTTATGAATGCCTTTCCTTACACCAGCGGCCATCTCATGGTTGTTCCCCTGGGCCACGGTTCGAAGATGGGGGATTTTCCCCTTCCGGTTCTTTCCGAGATGGCGGCGCTCCTTCGGGAGTGTGAGCGTATTATCGGAGAGGTCTACCGTCCGGGGGGCTTCAATATGGGGATCAATGTGGGGTCTGCCGCCGGAGCCGGCATTGCGGGCCACCTCCATGCCCACATTCTTCCCCGCTGGGATGGGGACACCAACTTTCTGACCACCGTGGCAGACGCCCGTGTAGTTCCGGAAGATCTCCGGGAAAGTTACGACCGTCTCCTGCCGGCCTTCTCCCGCATGTCTTCCTGATCCTTGCCGGCATCTCCTGCTGGAACCGTTTGCGCAAGGGCCGGGTCCATGTTCCGGACTTGATCGACGGAGGGAGCGGGCGTAGGATGAAGGAGTGTCTATTTCTCAGTTTTCAGGGAGGTTCTCAATGAGACGCTTTCACGTTCTGTTTGTCCTGCCGGCAATGCTTCTTGCCGCGACAGTGATCAATGGGGTCGTCCCCCGTACCGCGGCTGCCTGGGTTGTCGATGAAAAGCCCAATTATCCGGTGGCGGAGGTTCATGCCCAGCTGGCGACCCTGTATAACCAGTACAAGACTCTCGCCACCGAGATGGATTCCATGCTGGCTGATCCTAAGGTGTCGCCGGCACACTATGAGGCGTGGAAGCGGGACTGGTCGAAGCGCATGTTTGCTGCGGAGGCCACTCTACAGACCTTCTATCCCTACTTCATGCCCATCAACCAGCATTCGTGGACGCGTGAAGCTGCGGTCTTCACCAATCTCCAGGGAGTCAGGGAATGGCTCTGGACGGTGGAGCAGGACAAGGAAAGCCTGGTGGTGGGGAAGCCGAACTTCGATATCGACAACGGGGTCATCTACCCGAGAAATATCGATATGTATCGGGGATTCCTGCAGAAAGCCGGAGGCATCTTGACCGGGGGGCCCTTTTACGGTAACTTTTTCAAGGACACTCAGGCGACCATTCTGGCCAATTATTGTGTCTACCCCGAGGTTCATGGGGATGGCTCCACGCATATGACGAAGCTCATCAAGCCCTCGTTTCAAAAGATGGGTCTTGTGAACGGTCTGAAGGAGCGTCAGGAGGCGAAAAACTCTTCGTCTTCCCCCTCCACCCCCGTCGCCCGATAGTCTCCCGGGGATCGCCCCGGATTGCTCTTTTAGGGAGGCGCCTCAGGCCCTCTGCCTTGCCTTGACTCCTTTAAGTCTGGGACTGTGAGCCCGGAAAGGGGATCTC
Source organism: Nitrospirota bacterium (assembly GCA_021828805.1). Lineage (GTDB taxonomy): Bacteria > Nitrospirota > Leptospirillia > Leptospirillales > Leptospirillaceae > UBA4572. The sequence continues at coordinate 2,091 of JAJZCZ010000088.1, forward strand.
TTCATGCCGCATGTCATCCGGACGCCGAAATACGGGCGGCTCCGTCACTCTCCTCCCATGTCTTCAAAGTGTCTTCCCTCATTTTTTTCCTCATCCTCCCCTGGTGTGATGCTCCTGTCCCGTTCCCGGATGAGTCCTCTCCTGAGGGCAGGAAAGGGGGGGCTTCCGTGACCGTACCCGACTCCTCCCGCATGCTTCTCGATGCCCCGAGGATCGACCGGATCCTGCGTCGCATGGCCCACGAAATTCTTGAGAGAAATCAGGGGCCGGCGGGGCTCTATCTTGTCGGGATTCTCGAGGGAGGGGAGCCTCTCTCCCGAAGGCTCGCCGACCTTATCGAATCCTTTGAAGGGGTTCGTCCGCCGGCGGGGGCTCTCGACGTCACTCTGTACCGGGACGATCTCTCCGGCCGGGAGGCGCTTCCACTTCTTCGCCAGAGCCATCTTCCTCTCCCCATCGACGGCAAGAAGATTGTTCTTGTCGACGATGTCCTCTTTACAGGAAGAACGGTCCGGGCGGCCATGGATTTCCTCGTTGACTTCGGACGGCCCGCCCGGATCATGCTGGCCGTTTTGGTGGACCGGGGACACCGGGAGCTTCCCATCCGTGCAGACTTTGTTGGAAAAAATCTGCCTACCGCCCATGAGGAGAAGGTCTTGGTCGACCTGTCTCCGGGATCCGAAAGTGTGACCGTTGTCCGACCCTCTTCGGGAGACCTCCATGCCTGATCGACTCATGCCCTCGCCCATACCGGCCTTCGGTCCCCATCTTCTCTCGTTGTCAGGAATGACGCAGGAGAAGATCACCGGGATTCTCGATGCGGCGGAGGCCTTTCTCGATGTGGGCCAGCAGACGGTAAAAAAGGTGCCGGTCCTCCGGGGAAAGACTCTGGTGAACCTCTTCTACGAGTCCTCCACGCGGACCCGCTCCTCGTTTGAGATTGCCGCCAAGCGCCTTTCGGCAGACGTCATCAATGTAACCCCCTCTCAAAGCAGCGTGACAAAGGGGGAGAGTCTCGCTGATACGGTGAAGACGATCGAGGCTCTGGGTGCCGACGGGATTGTCATTCGCCATTCCTCTTCGGGGGCGGCCGAGTTCGTGGCCGAGAGGGTGGAGTGCCATGTGGTGAACGGAGGAGACGGGTGCCATGAACATCCGACCCAGGCGCTTCTCGACCTCTTCACCATCCGCAAGAAAAAGGGACGTGTCGCCGGTCTGACCGTGGCGATCGTGGGAGATATCCTGCATAGCCGGGTGGCTCGTTCCAACATTCTGGGTCTGACCGCCATGGGCGCCCGTGTCCGGCTTGTGGCCCCTCCGACCCTTCTGCCCCGGGGGATCGACCGATGGCCGGTTGAGATTTATGACCGCCTCGACCGGGGCATTGAGGGCGCCGATGTGGTGATGGCTCTTCGCCTCCAGCTGGAGCGTGCCTCGGGGGGATATATCCCCTCGCTGGCGGAGTATTCTCGGCTCTATGGCCTGTCCCGGGAGGTGCTGGAGCGGCATGCGCCGCAGGCGGTGGTGCTCCATCCAGGCCCGGTGAACCGGGGGGTGGAGCTCTCCGGAGAGGAGAGCTGGAGCAACGATGTGGCCATTCTTGACCAGGTCGAGTCCGGGGTGGCGGTGCGCATGGCGGTCCTGTATCTGTTGATGGGGGGTCGGGGAGAGGATGCCTTGCCGACTCAGGGGGTTCCAAGGGGGGAGGGGTTGTGAAGGACGGTTCGGGAGGCAATCTTCTGATAACCAATGTTAACGTGTTCGATCCTGCCGAAGGAGTCCAGGGATCCCCGGGGCCTGTCCTGGTGGTGGATGGCCGGATTGCTCCGGTCGGGACACCGGCTCCTTCTGGAACCCCCGAGCTCGATGGCCGGGGAGGGGTCCTTTGCCCGGGATTTGTCGATCTGCACGCTCATTTCCGGGAGCCTGGATTCGAGTACAAGGAGACGATCGCCTCCGGATCCCGGGCCGCGGCGGCCGGAGGGTTCACGTCAGTTTGTGTCATGGCCAACACAAGTCCCGTCAATGACAACGCTGCGATAACAAGGGCCATCCTCGACCGTGCGCGAGAGGTGAACCTTGTCCGGGTCTTTCCCATCGGAGCGGTGACACGGGGGCTTGAAGGGCAGGAGCTCTCCGAGATGGGAGCTCTGGCTTCCGCCGGATGCGTCGCCTTCTCCGACGACGGCCGTCCGGTTTCCACGGCGCTGATGCTGCGCCGAGCTCTGGAGTATAGCCGTATTTTTAACCGTCCGGTGATCGACCACTGCGAGGACCTCGTCCTGTCGAACCGTGGCGTCATGAACGAGGGCAGTGTCTCTGCCGAGCTTGGCCTCGCCGGGATCCCCAATGCCTCGGAAGAGGTTTCTATCGCCCGGGACCTGTCGGTTCTGGAGCTGGCCGGAGGCCGTCTCCATGTCGCCCATCTCTCCACCGCAGGAGGGGTGAGGCTGGTGAAAGAGGCCAAGCGTCGTCACCTACCTGTGACCGCAGAGACCTGTCCTCACTACTTTGCCCTGACGGACGAAGCGGTCCGCTGCCACGGAACTCATGCCAAGATGAACCCGCCCCTGCGCCGGGAGGAGGATCGTCTGGCCGTGATCGACGGACTGCGTGACGGGACAATCGATGTGATCGCGACCGATCACGCGCCCCATGCCCCGCACGAGAAGGAACAGGAATTCGACCGGGCTCCTTTTGGGATTATCGGTCTTGAGACTGCCTTTGCGCTCTCTCTGGAGCTTGTCCGGGAGGGGGTCTTGACCTTCTCGGAGCTGATTTACCGCATGTCGACCCGCCCCGCCGAGCTTTTCGGGCTTCCCCGCGGGAGTCTGCGGCCTGGAGGCCTGGCAGACCTCGTCCTTCTGGACCTGTCGGGAGAATGGGAGGCGGGCCGGCCGGGCTATCGCTCGAAGAGCAAAAATTCTCCCTTCACTGGGAGACTCATGAAGGGAGCTGTCGCTGCGACGATTGTCGGCGGGCGTATCGTCTTCCAGAGGGAGCAGCCATGAGCCTCACGGGAGGGAAAAAAATATCTCTGGCGCTTGAAGACGGAACGGTTCTCTCCGGCATTTCGGCAGGAGTCTCCGGGACGGTCACGGGGGAGTTTGTCTTTAATACCGCCATGTCCGGATACGAAGAGGTCTTGACCGATCCTTCCTACGCGGGGCAGATTGTGACGATGACCTCGCCTATGATCGGTAATACCGGGATCACCCGGGATGATGCCGAGTCTTCCGGGGTTCATCTGTCGGGCTTTGTTGCCCGGGAGATCGTGGCTCTTCCCTCGAATCACCGCTCCCGTCTCTCCCTTCCTGAATACTTCCTGGAACAGGGGGTGGTGGCAGCGAGCAGGATCGATACCCGTCTCCTGACCCTTCGCCTTCGGGACAGGGGGGTCCTCCGGGGGGTTCTCACCACGGAGGAGCATAATCCCGGAGCCCTCCTGAAGGCAGCCCGGGAGGTTCCCTCCATCTCTGAAGTGGACCTGGTCGGTCGGGTCGCCTCCCGCGAGCAGAGAACGCTTCATCCGGAGGGGCCTGCCTCCCTTCGGGTCGTTTTGGTCGACTACGGGGCGAAGG
>JAJZCZ010000089.1 GCA_021828805.1 Nitrospirota bacterium
CTTTTTGAGAGCCCAGAAGATCAGTCCGGCGCCCACTGCCAAAAGGAGCAAAAGCATCGGGAGATGTGAGGATCCTTCCGGGCGGGAGGGGGAAAAGGCTGTCGGGTGTGGCGGTGGTAAAGGGCTCTGGCCTTCTTCAACAGCCTTCATGAGACGTGTGTGCAAGGAGCGGACATGGCCCGGATTCCTTGCGAATGTGAGTGAAGGGTTGGTGTGAATGGCTCCTTCAAGGTCCATGAGCGCAGGATGTTCAAGACCTTGATGGTGTTCGGCAAGGGCCATGAAGTATTGGAACTTTCCCGATCCGGATGGTTGGTGGTCGTGAAGATCCTTGAAGACTTTGAGGGCTTTTTCGTATTGCCCCTGATGGTAGAGCTTGAGTCCTTCCGAGAAGTTCCCTGCGGCCTGTGCAGGAGAGGCGCCGGCAAAAAAGAGAGCCGGAGACCCTGAAAGAAGCATGGCCAGGACGATGCTTCTGAAGAAATAACGTCGTGTCATCGGCATCTCAGGATTTCTTCTGCTTCAGAAGTGCCAGCTCGGCTTCGATATCCGGCTTTTTCGTATCAAGTGCGGCAAAGGCGCTGTCCAGGTCGCTTCCCTTCTGATGGTCTGCGTATTCCTTGGTGGCATCAGCCTGGGCTTCCATGCGGGAGATCTTGTCAGCCATTCGGCCCATTTCCTGGCCGATATGGTGGGGATCGATCTCGGCGCGAACCGCATTGATCTCTTCCTTGGCCTTGGCCCGCTCCTCGCGGAGCGACAGATTGGTCTGCTTGCGGGCGAAATCATCACGCATGGCAGCGAGGCTGTCGAGATCTCCCGACAGTTCGTCGACGACTTTCTTTTGGTCATCCCGCTGTTTTGTGAAGTCCGAGAGTTCTCCGGAAAGGCGGCTCTTCTCGAGCAGGGCCTTGCGGGCAAGGTCGTCATTTCCGGCGGCCACCGCTTTTTCAGCTCTCTGCTGGTAGAGATCAACCTGTTCCTGGGTCTCCCCCATCTTTTGCTCAAGAAGCTTGACCTCTGCCATTGCCTTGACGAGCTCGCCACGCGCCTTCTGCAGCTTGTCATCGAGGTTCCGGAGCTGCTGGGCGATCATTGCTTTGGGATCCTCGAGGCTGTCGAGGGTGACGTTCGCTTGTGCCTGGAAGATGGTTTTCATTCTGTCGAGTAGTCCCATGAGTCTGCTCCTTAATAGGGGTGTCGCAATCGGGAATGCTCCGGACTCCGGAGAAAGCCGTGTGAGTGTTCGGGGTTGTCAGGGTTTTGTATGGCTTGCCGGGCGATCATGAGACGACGGGAGGCGCGCCAGTCGTCGGAGCGAGGCATCTTCGGAGAGCCAGGGAAGATCTAATTCGAAGTAGCCCCCCTCCTTGAGGTGGAAAAGATTTCCCCAGCGCTGGGAGGGACCACCCCGGGGGGTGCGAATTTTTTTCGAGCGGGCCAGAATGCGGAAGTTTCCCCCTTCATAATAGCCAAGCCAGGCTTCTATCCAGCGGTGGGAGGACCAGAGCGGAATTCTCCAGCGGTCGGATACCCCAGTGCCCACATCAAACACATAGTCGGCGGGGAGATCGTCAGCAGAAGGATGATGTTTTTCTTCCATGGCTCTTGTTATGTCCCGGATCTTGAGGACGATTTCCGGGTGGCCGTTCCGGAATGCCGGGGAGGAATCATGGGGGTCGGTCCCAAAAAACGCCATGATGCGAAAGGGGGAAAGTGGCAGAATTGTCACGAAATGCCCGGATTCCCGGCGAAAAGGCTCAAAAGGGATATCAAGAAAGTCTTTCCACCCGGGGGCTCCTGGGCGGACAGTGTGCGACTTCGCTTGTCCGGGAGTTTCTCCGGACGAAGTGGCGGAGACTGTCTGTCGGGCCAGCAAGGGATTAGCTGGAGGCTTTTTGGGGGCGGTCTTTTGTTTCGCAGGAGTTTTCCCGGAGGATTTTGGCGTGGTGGGGGAGGGCTTCCCGGCCGCGTTTTTTTTTGTCGCCGGAGTGTTTTTCCCGGCAGCATGGGCCTTGATCTTTTCCATGAGATCAAGGCGGCGATCCTTTTCTTCCGTTGCAATTCCGAGAGAGTGAGCCAGCTCGATAAGCTCCGGTCTTGTTTTTTTCGAAAGACCAGGAAGAGGTAGGACCGATTTTCCGGTGGTTTTTGCCGGGGCGGAGGAGGTCTTTGTGGAAGCCTTTTTCTTTTTTTCTTCAGGCGTCTTGTCCTTCACTGCCTCTCCTCGGATGGTGGTGGCTCGGATCGGAATTCGAAAGAAGTCTGAACAGGTTTTGCTTCGGTTCTGGCGACCGGTTTCCTCTTCTTTTTCTCAATCCCTGACGGGTGCAAATTCCTTGAGGGAGTGTGGGAAAAGCATGAGATACCGATCGGATTCAGACAGGGAAACCTGTGCTATGATGAGAAAAGATTTGTCGCGACAATTTCAATAAACCCGCATGAGACTCCGATCACGGACAGTAGCCCGGGTAACCCTGGAAAAAAGGGAGAAGTCACCCGACCGGACAAGTCTTCTTAATCCGGGCCTGCCTTTGGTGCGAGTCCGCAGACTCCCTCTATTAAGGATACCACAAGTGACCGAAGACTTTCTTCTCCCATCCACAGTTGAGCCAGTCCCAAGAGAACGGCGTGTACTTCCCGTTCCCAAGCCTGCCTGGCTACGGGTCAGACCTCCGTTGGGGCCGGAGGTTTCTCAAATGAAGTCCAGGTTACGTCTTCACGGACTGGCAACCGTCTGTGAGGAGGCCTCCTGCCCCAACCTCGGGAGCTGTTTCAGGGAGGGGGTGGCGACGATCATGATTCTGGGCAAGATCTGCACCCGGGCCTGCCCTTTCTGTGACGTCGACCATGGCCGTCCCGCCCCTCCTGACCACGATGAGCCGGAACGGCTGGCTGTCATGGCCTCGGAAACCGGACTGAAGTATCTTGTCATTACCTCTGTCGACCGGGATGACCTCTCTGACGGGGGAGCTGAACACTTCTCCAAAGTGGTGGCGGCTCTTCGCACTCATCTTCCCTCTCTCGGGATTGAAATCCTTGTGCCCGACTTCCGACACTGCCTGGAAAGGGCCCTGCCCGTTCTTGGGACGATCTTTCCCACCGTCTTCAATCACAACATCGAAACTGTTCCCCGACTCTACCAAAAAGTCCGGCCGGGTGCCGACTACCGGCACTCCCTCAATCTTCTTTCCCGCTTTGCTGAAATGGCTCCGGGGATTCCTGTGAAGTCCGGGATCATGGTGGGAATCGGCGAGCGGCGGGAAGAGATCGGGGAGGTTTTGCAAGACATGCGAGCGGCGGGAGTGACGATGGTGACCGTGGGGCAGTACCTTCCCCCTTCGGTCCGGCATCTGCCAGTGGAACGCTATCTTGATCCCTCCGAGTTCGATGAAATAGGCGTAATGGCAAAAAAACTGGGGTTTTCTGTGGTGGAGAGCGGCCCGCTTGTGCGCTCATCCTACCACGCAGAACGTCTTATTTCTTCAAGTAATTTTTCTTTTAATTGACATTTCGAGGAAATTCGATATAATGGATGACATGGATCCGGTAGAGATCTTCAAGGCACTGTCCAATGAGTCCCGGCTGCAGTTTGTAAAGTGGCTGGGTGATCCTGAGCGTTACTTTCCCGAGGACCCGGAAGGAAGCGGAGGTCACTCCCGGAAACACGGGATCTGCGTCGGTCTTCTTGCCAGGAAATCGGGCCTCTCCCAATCGACGGTCTCCCATTATCTTTCCATTCTCCAGAAGGCGGGCCTGGTGGAGGCCAGCCGGCAGGGCCAATGGACCTATTACCGGAGAAACGAGAAGGCAATCAAAGCCGTCTCCCGATTCATTAAAGACGGGCTTTAGCCCGGCAAGACAGTTTGAAGGAGGAGTCATCAATGCAGCAGGAAGAAAAGCAGCCTTTACTTACCCCCCTTGCCCTAGGCCCCCTGACGCTTCCCAGTCGGGTTGTTATGGCACCCATGACCCGAAATCGCGCCGAAAACAAAGATCTTGTTCCTGTGGATATCATGGCAACCTATTACGCTCAGCGTGCCTCGGCAGGACTTCTTATTACGGAAGGCTCCCAGGTTTCTGCCCAGGGAGTCGGCTACATGAACACCCCCGGGATCCATTCTGAGTCCCAGGTGGAAGGATGGAAGAAGGTGACCCGTGCCGTTCATGAGAGCGGGGGGCGAATTTTCCTTCAGCTCTGGCATGTGGGGCGCATTTCTCATCCGGATTTACTGGGAGGAAGGCTTCCTGTGGCCCCGTCGGCTATTGACCCCGAAGTGGATGTCTACACCCCCCAAGGGCCCAAAAAGTCTGTAACGCCCCGGGAGCTGGAGACGAAGGAGGTCGAGGGGGTGGTGGCCGAGTTTGCCAGAGGAGCGGAAAATGCGATTCGGGCAGGCTTCGATGGCGTGGAGATTCATGGCGCCAACGGCTACCTGATCGAACAGTTTTTGAGGGACAAGACGAACAAGCGAACGGACCGGTATGGTGGATCGGTGGAGAACCGTTCCCGGATTCTCTTTGAGATCATCGAGGCTGTCGCAGCGGCGGCTGGCAGAAACAGGACCGGGCTTCGTCTCTCTCCCGCCAATGTCTGGAATATCCCGGCCGACTCCGACACAAAGGGACTTTATGACTTTATTATTGGACGGCTTTCCGGCACCGGTCTGGCCTATCTCCATCTCCGGGAAAAGGCTGCGGATGTTTCGTCGATCCCTAATATGGTCGAGAATGTGACGGCCCATTACCGTCCTCGCTTTAAGGGGACCCTCATGACAAATACCGGCTTTGACCGGGAAAGCGGCAACCGTGTCATCGAAAGCGGTCTGGCGGATCTGGTGGCCTTTGGAGTTTCCTTTATTTCCAACCCCGACCTTGTGGAGCGGTTTTCGAAGAAGACTCCCCTGGCTTCTGCAGATTCCTCGACCTTCTATATGGGGGGCGCGAAGGGGTATATCGACTATCCCGCTCACCGCTAATTTCCGACAGCGGCAATCTGTACCTTCCTGCCCCCGGGGGAGTAAGGAGAGGGTGTCCCTCTCCCCTCCCTCTTTTTTTTAGCATCCTGGACAGTCTCTGACCTATTCTTTTTGCTTGACCCTGTCGAATCCCTCAAACGCCCGATAGTAAAAATAGAGATATCCCCCCTGCAGAAGAGCTCCAAGATAAAATGGCGTTCCGAGAAGGCCATGGGCGAGAAGTGAAGCCCCCACAGCGGGTCCCACCGATTGGGGAATCTGCATCGAGACATTGTGGAGGCTGGCCGCAAGTCCTCTCCGGGCCTCTCCGACGAGTCCTACAGACAGGGCCTGGCGGGGTCCAATGGTTCCCTGGTTGGAGGCGACCCGGAGAAGATGGACGAGTACGGCCAGAAGGAATGTCGGCATGAGGGGAATGAGAAGGGTAAAGATCAGTCCGGCTCCCCGGCCAAGAATGACCGTTCGGACCGTTCCTATTCTACGGGTGAGGGGGGCCGAGGCCAGGGAGAAGAGGCCCGCCAGAAGGTACCCTCCCCCCATGGCCAGCCCGATGCCTCCCGGTCCCTTCCCGAACCGGAGGGAGAAC
>JAJZCZ010000090.1 GCA_021828805.1 Nitrospirota bacterium
CGGCGTTGATTATTTTTTCGTCTCGCCCCGGCTCTTTCTTGAGATGAAGGATCGTGGTGACTTTCTCGAGACGGCAGAGGTTTATGGCAATCACTACGGGACCGCCCGCTCCCAGATTGACGCCTCGTTTTCCCAGGGCAAGGATGTCCTTGTGGACATCGATATCCAGGGAGCCCGGACAATGCGGGCCAGTGATATTCCCAGCATTTCTGTTTATATTCTTCCTCCGTCCTACGAGATTCTTAGAGAGAGACTTTCCAGCCGGGCGCAGGATTCGGAGTCGACGATCAAAAAGCGCCTCGAACGCGCAAAAAATGAAATTGTCAGCTATAATGAATACGATTATCTTCTCATCAACCGGGAGTTTGACCGGACTGCGCAGGACCTTCTCGCCATCATCCGGGCCGAGCACTACAGAAAGGCGGGCCTTCTGCGCTTCATGGAAGATGTTTTTCTCAAGGAGTTTTCCGGGAATCCCCAGCCGCACACCTGACCGGGAGTGTGCATGCATTCATCCGGGAGCCACGTCCAAACAAAAGCAGCACATGAAAAACTGCCTAACGTAAGGGGAGCCCTATGAACGATATCGTGTCACAACCGATTGACTATGCCGATGACGTCATCGACAGCCGCTACCGTCTGGTCATCGCCGCGGCCAAGAGAACCCGTCAGATCATGGAAGGGCATGCGCCTGTGGGCGACTGGCCTTACTATAAAGAGACCACCGTCGGCCTGGCCGAGATTCTCGGAAAGTCTCTTCCGATCATGACAGGTCCGGAAGCGGTCGTGGCCGAGCAAAAGCATAAGGAAGCCCTCCGCGCCGCCCGCCGTCAGCACGAAGAAGCTCTTGCTCCTTCCCGCGGGTATTCCAGAGAATCGACTGAAGCCATTCAGGCCGACCTTTCCGTCTACCAGGAGGATCCGGAGCACTCCACTCCAGAAGAGAGCGACGATCTCGACGGGGATCTTTGATCCCTTGAAAGGCGCCTCTCCTTCCCTCCTGCTTGGTGTGACGGGGAGTATTGCCGCCTATAAATCCCTCGATCTGATCCGTCGACTCAGAGAGGAAGGGGTGACGGTTCGCGTGGTGGCGACATCCAATGCCCGTCATTTCTTCCCCCTTCTTTCCGCCGAGGTTTTCTCCGACCATAAGGTCGAAACTGATCTCTTTTCGGGGGGAGAGGGCTCAGGACGGATCCGACACCTTGCCCTTCTCGACTCCGCGGACCTTCTTCTGATCGCTCCGGCTTCCGCCAACTTTATTGCCCGCCTCTCCCTTGGAGTAGCGGACGACCTCCTGTCGACAATCGCACTTTCAGCGCGGATTCCTATTCTTTTAGCCCCGGCTATGGAAGAAGCCATGTACGTCCATCCTGCGACGGAAGAGCATCGGGTCCGTCTTGCCGGCCGTGGGGTCATCGAGATTGCTCCCGAAGAGGGTGCGCTGGCTTCCGGGCGTTCGGGACAGGGCCGGATGGCGTCGGTTGAACGTATTATCGAGGCCGTTCGACAGAATCTTTCCTCCCTCCCCTCTTCTTCAGGTAATAACGCTCTTTCAGGGCTTCATGTTCTGATCAGCTCCGGTCCCACCTATGAGCCGCTCGACCCCGTCCGATTCATCGGGAACCGCTCTTCCGGGCGCATGGGAATGGCCCTGGTTCGGGCGGCCCGGGAGCAGGGGGCCCGCGTCACCCTGGTAACGGGCCCAACCGCACTTACCGCCCCTCCCGGAGTCGATGTTCATGCTGTTGAAACAGCCCGGGAGATGAAGGCTTCCCTGGATGAGCTCTTTCCTTCCTGTGACATTCTGGTGATGGCAGCGGCGGTTTCAGACTATAGTCCGGTCTCGGCGCTGACGGACAAGAGAAAAAAGAACGGGAACGGGTGGTCCCTCAATCTTCAGGAAAACCCGGATATCTTAAAGGCCCTTGCCGCCAGGAGGCGCCCTGGACAGTATCTGGTGGGTTTTGCTGCTGAATCCACCCTTGACCGGGAAAAACTCCTTCAAAAATGTCGGGCAAAAGGGGTTGATCTCCTGGTTGCCAACGATATTTCGAATCCTTTCACCGGGTTCGGCTCATCGGAGAACGAAGCGCTGCTGCTGACACCAGAGGGAAGCTGTCATCCCGTTTCGAAGAGGTCAAAGGAGGCCTTGGCCAGGATCATCTTTGAAAATATTCCCCTTCCCCGGCGCCCTTCTGACGGAAAGCAGTGAGGGATCTCACAAGGTCCACCCCCAACGCTTTCTCCAACACTGCGCAGCTGCAGGCATTTTCGAGAATTTCTTGCAATTATCTCCTATCATTGCTAGGATACACGCCGATCGACTCGCGGCAGAACTCAAATGGCACCTCCTTCGGGCGGACACTTTATCCTTCACGGCGGGAAACTTATGAATCCTGAAGAACTGAAGGTTCTGGAAGAACGGATCAAGGCCAACCCCAAAAGCCGCTCCTTCCTTCAGCTGGCCGAAGCCTATATCGAATCTGGCCGAAAAAAAGAGGCGCTTGAGCTACTAAAGAACGGCGAAGAATACTATCCATATTATCTGGCAGCCCGAATTGCCTACGGAAAGCTCCTCCGCGAGGAAGGAGAAGCCGATCGCTCCCTTGAGCAGTTCGAGTTCGTCAACCGGACCATCCCTGACAACCTGATTGCCCTCAAGAACCTTGCCCCTCTCTATCTGGACAAGTCGAGACTTCCGGAAGCCAAGGCCATGGCAACCGCCGCCCTGGCACTCTCTCCCGGAGATCCCGAAATGACGGAGATCATCCAAAAAGTCGATACGTTGTTGTCAGCCAAGGCCCCGGCACCTCCTGCCCCGAAGACCGAGACGGTGGCACATGGAGAACCGCCCGCTCCGCTTTCTCCAGCACCAGCAGCCCCCGAAGAAACGATCGTTGAGATGCCGCATGAGCTCTTTGACGCGATCGTCAAGGAACCTCTTCCCGAAGAGCCAAAACAGGAAGAACCATCCGCGGACTCAGGGGCAACTCTTCCTCAGACGGAGACGATGGGAGACCTTCTCGTCAGTCAGGGACATATTGAAGAAGCCCTTTCAGTCTATGAAGCAGTTTTAGCCAAGGACCCCAGCAGCAAGACTGTCCCGGAAAAACTCAATACCGTTCGGGCCATGTTGCGTCTGACAAAGCCCGTTGAACAGGAGCCCCTTGCACCTGAACCGGAACCAGTCGCCGAGATCCCAGAGGAGCCTTTTGAAGAGATCCTGCCGGAGCCTCAGCCACTCCCTGAGCCGGAAGTGATTGAAGCTTCCGCGTCAGTACCAGTTCCCGAGCCGGAGCCGGTAAAGAAAGAGCCCGAAGTTAAGCCCCCCTCCCCGAGTCCTTCCGCCCGAATGCCCGAACCGGAGTCCGTTTCTCCCTCACTTCCTGTCACGCTGCCTGAAGGAGTGGCGGGAAAGATCGTTGAAGCCGTTCAGAAACGGATGGGTCGCGCCTTTACCGGTTATGTTCGCGCCTCCCTTGATGGTTTGTCCGTTGAAACCTCTGACACCGGACACTGGGGAGACATTCTCGCCGCCGAGGGAGTTGAGATTGTCCGTGCCGTCTCCGACATGACCCGCATGCTTGGATGGGGAGACCTCCAGGGAACGGTTGTCTGGATGGACCGGGCCACACTCTACGGATTACCTATTGGTGCCAACGAAGCCCTTTTTCTGGCATTGAAGCCGGGCGCCAACATCGGTCTTTGTCGCCTCCTTGTTGCACGAACGATCGAAGAGGCCATGAGGGCACAGGAATAATATGTTCAATATCCTGATTCTTCAGGGCCCGAACCTGAACCGTCTGGGCAAGAGAGAGCCGGGGCACTACGGAACAAAGACGCTCGACGAAATTCACGGGGAAATCGAGATGCTCGCCAAGCAGGAGGGCTTTCTTCCTGTTTTCTTTCAGTCGAATCATGAAGGGGCCATCGTCGACCGGATTCATGCTGCAGGAGAAGATGGAACACACGGGGCGATTGCCAATCTCGGTGCCTATACCCACACAAGTATTGCCATACGCGATGCCTTTCTTTCAGTTGACCTTCCCGTCGTTGAAGTCCATCTCTCGAATGTTCATCGCCGGGAATCCTTTCGGGCGACAAGCCTCCTCTCCGATATTGCCCTGGGCACGATCGGCGGCTTTGGCCCTGTCGTCTATCGCCTCGGAATCCTTGGCCTTCTTGATGCTCTTCAAAGAAGATCCCCTGGATCACCGCTTAAATAAACTTTTCCTCCGGTCTGTCCGGAGACATCAAGGAGCATGAATGGCCGTTATCGTCACCAATGATTTTCGTGGTGGAGCAAGACTCGAAGTAGACAAGGAGCCATATTTCATCGTCGAATTCCAGCATGTCAAACCCGGAAAGGGCGGCGCTTTCGTCCGAACCAAGCTCAAGAATATGAAGACGGGTCTTGTCATCGAGAGAACCTTTCGTTCAGGAGAAAAGTTCGACGTTCCCGACGTGGAAGAGAAGACAATGCAGTTTCTTTATGCCCAGGGAGAGGACTACTACTTCATGGACAACGACTCATACGAACAGATCACCCTGACAAAAAAGGATCTGGGAGACAGGATTCTCTTCTTAAAAGAGCAGATGCCGGTCAATATTCTCTTCTACAAGGAAAAGCCGATCACTATCGACCTCCCGACATTTGTGGATCTGACCATCGTTGAAACAGATCCGGCCCGGAAAGGCGATACGGCCTCCGGAGGGTCAAAGCCGGCCAAGGTCGAAACGGGAGCCATCGTCAAGGTTCCCTTCCACCTTCAGGAAGGCGATGTGATCAAGGTCGATACCCGCACATCGGAATATATCGAACGGGTCCGTTCCGGAAGCTGACCCCCCACGAACCCGGAGGACATTTTTTCATGACAAACGAGGATATCAAGGAGATCCTGGGTCTCGTCCGGGAGCATAACCTCCTCTCCTTCGAATTCGAACGGGATGGGGCCCGGATCAAGATTGCCCGTTCTCCCCTGGCAGCCGGAACCCTCAGGATCTCCCAGGAAGGCGAGGAGGCGCCCCCGTCTCTGGCGGGACCGGCCACTCCTCCCTCCTCCCTTCCTGCCGCACGTTCGGAGAAGATTCGAGTCATCTCCTCGCCGATCGTTGGAACCTTCTACCGCTCCTCCTCTCCAGACGCGGCTCCTTACGTGGAAGTCGGAAGCCCTGTAGCGAAGGGGCAAATCCTTTGCATCATCGAGGCAATGAAGCTCATGAACGAAATTGAGTCCGAGATTGACGGGACAGTTCGTGCTTTCCTGGTAGACAATGGACAGCCCGTGGAGTACGGAACCCCACTCATTGAAATTGACCTGAAGGCGGAAGAACCTTCCTGATGGCCTCTCCCTCAAAGCGTACCTTCAAAAAGGTTCTGGTAGCCAACCGAGGCGAGATCGCTGTTCGGGTAATTCGCGCCTGCCGCGACCTGGGCCTCTCCACAGTGGCAATCTACTCGACGGCCGACAAAAACGCCCTCCATGTTCAGATGGCCGACGAATCGGTGTGCGTAGGCCCCCCTGAGGGGCACGCCAGCTACCGC
>JAJZCZ010000016.1 GCA_021828805.1 Nitrospirota bacterium
GAGCCCTCGATCTGGCTTGTCGTCGTTCCCCACACCGACCCGACGTTGGAGATCAATCCTCCGTCGAGCCATCCCACCACTCCCCCGATGGCATAGGGAGCGCTCGTCTGGGAGGCCGTCGTCACGGTGCTCGTCACGGTGGGAGATTCGAGGATCAGATTCTCGATCGTGGAGTTGACGGCCTTGCCGAAGAGCCCCACGTTCACATTGGTGCTATCGGTGATCGAGAGGTTCGAGATCGCGTGCCCGTTGCCGTTGAAGGATCCGGAGAAGGGGGTGGCGGTGCCGCCCACCCGCACGAAGCCGCTCGAACCGAAGACGTCGCCCCCGTCACCCGAGGTGGCATAGGAGGAGGAGCTCTGCGTGGGGCTGGCGTCGATATTGTTCATGAGCTGGTAGGAGCTCTGGGGGAGCATGTTCATAAGCTCAAGCTGGTGGAGCGTCCGGATATTTTGCGAATACTCAGACGCCAGCATGGGGGTCGTGGCGCCCGCGGCACTCGAGGCGTTGTTGAGGGAGCCGTTGGCGTCGACGATCACCCAGTTGTTTCCGGAGAGGCCGGGAGTGGATGTGAAGGTAAACCCAGAAAAGCTTGATGTTGAAGCCATACTGGACGCCGAAATCCCGGTTCCCCCCGACGTGCCCCCGTTGCCGTCGCCGGTTGAGGTCAAGGTGCTGTTCCAGTAGACGTTGGTACTTGTTCCCGTGCCATTCCCCCAGAGCGCCCCGGTTCCTCCGGTCTGAGTGGTTCCGCTGGTGGGGGTAGAGGTCACGATCCCCGAATAGTAGGCGTTGGTCACCGTCACGCCATTGTTGGCGCCCAAAAGTCCCCCCGTATATCCCCCGGTGCCGGACTCCGTGATCTTTCCGGTGGCGTAGACGTCCTGGAGAATGAGCGAAGTTCCGGTGTTGGCGACAATCCCCCCCACGTTGATGTTGTTTCCGCCACTGCCCACGTTCGACTGGGGCGAGGTTCCGCTGACAGCCGCCGTCTCGGTGACGTTTTCAATGGTGCCGGAGCTGGCGTTTGCAACCACCCCGGCAATCACGATGCCCCCATCGTTCTGGCCACTGGCGATCTGGACCTGGCCGCCATCGACACCCACGTTCGAGATTGTCGTGGTCCCGCCCATGTTCCCGGCCACGGCCCCCACCAGAACACGCTCGCCATTGTATCCCTTATTGACAGGGTTGGTGCTCTGGATGTTGGGGTCGAGGAGGAGGAGGTTCTCAACCGTGGCATTCTGGAGATTTCCGAAGAGCCCCACGCTCAGATTTGTGGAGTCGTTGATCGTGAGACCCGAGATCGACCGGTTGTTGCCGTTAAAGGTGCCGGTAAACGGGCTGGAGGGCGAGGCGTAGGAGGCGCCGCCCACCCGCACGAATCCCGCCGAGCCAAAGACATCGGTCCCATCCCCGGTCGCCCCTGTCACGTTTCCGTTAAGGCTGGCCGCAAGGCTGTAGTTACCGGAGAGGTTCATGTTCATGAGCTCAAGCTGGTGCATCGTCCCGATCTGGGTCTGGGCCTCGGAGGCCAGCATGGGAAGGAGGGCCCCGTTAGTTCCCCCGGCGTTGTTTGTGGAGCCGTTGGTATCCACGATGACCCAGGCGTTGCCGGTAGCGCCAGGCGTGCTCGAGAACACAAAGGAGCCGAAGCTTCCCGTCTGGGTCATCTGGGAGGGAAGAAGGCCGTTCACATTGGTGGCGGTCCCGGAATTCGACCCGTAGGCATTGGGGAAGAGCCCGGCGTCATAGTAGGAATTTTTCAGGACTCCTCCGGAGTCGATCGTCCCGACAAGGGCCCCGTTTTGCATGCTGTTATAGCCTTCCACACCGGCCGAATAGGTGGTGGTGATTGTGCCGGTATTCCTCCCGGCGATCCCTCCCATGGTGGCCCCTCCACCTAAAATCCCCGTGAAGTAGGCGTTTTCCACCGTTCCTCCGGAACCGTTCCAGCCGGCGATCCCTCCGGCGTAACCGTTGCCGCCGGTTCCGGCCACGGTCGCCCCGGACCAGGCGTTTCCGATGGTGCCGGTGTCATAGCCCGCGACTCCTCCCGTCATCGATCCTGTATTGGACGAACCCTCCACCAGCCCCGTCACCGAGACACCCGTGATCGTCCCGCCATTGTTTGCCCCTGCGACCCCGCCGGTGTCGGTTGCGGCGGAGTTCGTCGACTGTATGGAGGCATTGGCGAGGGTCAGGTTCTCCACAGTCCCGCCTGAACCCACCTCTCCGAAGAGCCCCACGTGCGTGTTGGTGCTGTCGTTGATGGTCAGGTTCGAGATCACGTTGCCCTGGCCGTTGAAGGTCCCGGTGAAGGGAGCGGCGCTGCTTCCCACACGCACGCTCCCCCCCTCTCCGAAGACATCCCCGCCGGCGGATCCGGTGGCGGCGGCATTGAGGCTCGACAACAGGGTATAGCTCCCGGAGGGCGCCAGATTCATGAGCTCAAGCTGGTGGAGGGTCGCAATGTTGGTGGAGTACTCCGAGGCCAGCATGGGCGCCATGGTGGCGGCCGTCGACTGAGTGGAGGATGCGAGGGTGCCGTTGGAGTTGATGAAGACCCATGTATTGGAAGCTGGAGACAAGGTGGTGACGGTAGTGTAGCTTGAGGTCGTGGTGCTGGCGTTGGCGAGTATCGAGGTCTTACTCAGAAGCGGAGTGGTGGAGACCGTCCCGAGAATACTGGCCATCGTGGAGGGGGTCTCGAGGCTCTGGAAGGACTCGGGGGTCGGGGCGGTCGAGTAGGTACCGGATTCTAAAATACCGATCCCGCCGCTCGCAGTGGCGGCACCTCCGGAGGAATTTCCTATGAAGGCCCCCGAGTTCCAGGCATCATGCGAAAGAGTTTGCGTCCCGTTCTCGATATTGCCGATGAAGCCTCCCGCCGGAGCCAATGCACCCGAGCTATTCATGCTCGCCCCCGAGACGCTCCCCAGGGAATAGGAGTTCGAAATGGTGTTATTGCTGAGGAGCACCCCCACGAACCCTCCCGAACCGAAGTTCGAATTGGTGCTCCTCCCTGTGACGCTCCCCGTGGCGTAGGAGTCCTGGATCGTGGCCCCCGTTGATCCCCCGTTCGAGGCTCCGGCAAAGCCTCCGGTCGAGGCACCGTTAATGTTGAGGACATTTCCCTCGGCCACCGATCCGGTGATGAGGCCGGCAATGGAGCCGTTGAACTGGTTTTGGCCCACGAAGCCGCCGACATTGTTATTTTGCGAGGCCGCCGAGGTCAGAAAAACGTTCACATCGGTGGTAGATGCGGCAATGGTTCCGCTGTTTCGTCCGGTCAGCCCTCCCACCCAGAAATAGGTCGAATTTGACGTCGATGAGGTACTCCCGGTCACGCTCCCCGTGGCGGTGACATTTTCGACCGTCCCATAGTTGTCTCCCACGACGGCCCCGGCCAGGATCTGCCCGCTGCTGGTATTTATCGTCTCGTTCATCCCCGACAAAGTGAGGTTTCGGAGCCAGCCGTTCGCCCCCAGGGATCCGATGAAGCCGCCGTCGTAGGCGCTGTTGCCGCTATAGTTCTCGTAGAGGTTGGAGATGGAGTGGTCGAGACCGTTGAAATACCCGGTGTAGCTCGTGGTGGAGCTCCCCAGGGGGGTAAAGGAGGTCGTGTTGTTGGTGGAATAAGAGAGGTTGGTGTTGAGGGCGTAGTTGTTGGAGAGGATCGTGCTGCTCTGATTTTGGGAGATGTAGTTGAGATCGTTGAGGCTTGAGATCAGCATGTAGGCGGCGAGCGACCCGCTCGAGCCGGCGTTGTTGGTGTAGGTGGTCGGGGTCGAGTAGTTCGCGGGGTTGTAGTAGATCGCCACCGGACCATTGACCGAGATCGATCCCCCGGAGTTCACCGCCACCGTGCCGTTGCCGGAGGGGACGCCTCCGCCGGTACTATTGGAGGTCGTTCCGCCAAGATCCATGTCGTCGGCCCGGAGAATGAGAAGGGGGGTGCTGGGGAGGGGAGAAGGCGTGGAGAGCGCGCTCTGGGTGAGGCTGTAGCCGGTAGCGGTGTTGGTAATGGGAGCGTTGATCTCGATATTGTTGACGGCGTTCAGTGTCAGCTGGTTGCTCGTACTCCAGGAAATCCCCTGGTTGACGTAGATGTTGCCAAGCGCCCCCTCTCGCCCTTGAGTGCTGTCGATCACCACGTTGTTGAGACCCAGGAGAGTTCCCAGCTCGCTCCCCGAGATATCCTGGTAGTTGGTGACGTTGCCGGAGGTATTGCCGGCCGACCCCGTGTTCGCTCCGATATAGAAGGAGGCCGGATCGAGTGTCCAGGTACCGGTCTCGCCGCTTGCGGCCCTGGTGGTGACCACGGCATTGTCGGCGACATTGACCCGGGAGCCGGAGGTCTCGATGGTCCCCCCGTTGCCACCGGTGGGGGCCGAGGCGTCGAGGGTGCCGGCGACATTGGTCGTTCCGGAAGCCAGGCCGGAGAGGAGGACGATCTCTCCGTTCTTTTGGGCGACCGTCTGGGCCTCAAGGACCCCCGTGTTGTTCACCACGCTTTTGACGATGGAGTCCTGGGCTCCGGCGGAGAGGAGGATCTTTCCGCCCTCCGCCCGGACAATGCCGCCATTGGTCGCGATGCTGTCGAGAGTGTTCTGCGTGACAGAGAGAGAGACGAGACTCCCGCCATTAAAGTCGAGATCAATGACATTCCCCGCGCCAAAGGTCACCGTCCCCCGGGGAGCCTCCACCGTTCCGTTGCTGGTGACATTTTGGCCAAGAAGGGCAATATAGCCCCCGGGAAGAGCTTTGAGGAGACCGTTATTGGTGATGGATCCGGGCGATACCCCGGAAAACGAGAGGGTTCCGCTATTGGAAAACCCCTTGTTCACCAGGTCCAGCGTCGAGGCAATGAGGCCCCCGACATTGACCTGGGCCCCTTTGCCAAAGACGATCCCGGAGGGGTTGATGAGAAAAATCTGTCCGTTGGCCAGAAGGTGGCCATAAATAAAGGAAGGGCTCACTCCCCCGATCTGGTTGAGGGCGATCGAGGAGGCAGACGGCTGGAGAAAGGAAACAGTCTGGTTCTTCGAGATATTAAAGGAGTTCCAGTTGATGGAGAGTGTCGGCGTCCTTTGATGAACGGTCATGGTCTTCCCCAGGACTCCGATCGATCCCGACCCTGAGGTGATCCTGCCGCCTTGAGGCATGGCGTAGGCGATGGGGCCGTCGGTCAGAACGACACAAAGAAGGTAGGCCATCACGCGAACCCAGAGCGGAGGAAGGGGTGCTCCGATTTTCCTCTTCCGCGTCCCGGGGAGGAGCGGGGAGGACGCCGAGTGCCGGGACCGTAACGACTGTTCTCTGAAGATTTTCGTGTCCATGCAAAGAACCTCTTGCTGATTCGTTATGGTCGTGGGTGTTGCAAAAGCAAGAGTGCCTTTAATTTTTTAATACTTTTTAACATTTTTCTCTGGACTCCTCTCCAGAGCCATGGCCGTTCCGGCATTGGGGAGGCCACAATCTACCAAGATCCGCCTCTCCACCCAGAGGGGCTCCCTCCAGGCTTTCAGCGACCCGGTCAGCGTCCCCGTGGTGCATCCGGCGGCACGGGGACGCGACGACAGAGGATCCGGATTAAAAACAAACCCATGAATAAAGAGGTTTTTCAGATGATTACACGCATAAAATATAATCAGCAAAGAAAAGAGTGTCAATACAAACAAAAAATACTTATACTAAATTTATAGTTGAAAATAATATTTTAAAAACATATAGTTAGTAAAAATGTGATTTAAAATAGGACAAAAAAATACTTACCTGTTGATAAGAAAGTTGGATCATAATAAAAAAACATTTTAAAACCACAGGGTTATAAAATCAGGCGGGAGAGGTGGTGGAAAGAGAAAAGGTCGCCGAGAGGTGGAAAAAACGCCGAAAGATCCTGAAGCATCTGACAACTGACTTCCGGATCAACCTTCTGGGGCCTCCGGAAATTCTCGTGGGGGGCCGCATACCCAGAGGGCGGCTGTTGGACCGACCCTTTGCGATCTTTGTTTATCTGGCGACCTCAGGGGGAGTCGTTGGACGCTCTCAAATCATGAGAGTCTTCTGGGGAGAAGAAGGAGAAAAGGAGGCCTCCTCTGCTCTTTCCCGGGCACTGTACGAACTGGAGCTCCGGGGATTGGGGCCACTGATGGAAAAAAATCCTTCCGCACTCCGCTTCCGCCCCCCCCGCGGCCTCCAGTCCTCCTTCGACATTGGAGACTTTACAGACGACTCCCCTCCCCCTTACTGCCGGCACCTTCACGCACCTTCCGATTGCCCGGGGTGCGCCCAAAAAATACAGAACCGCCTCTCCCTCATTCGGGGAAAATTTCTTGAGGGAGTTGATCTTCCTCCCGACTGCGGTCCCTTCGAGTCATGGATTCTTGAACGACGCGTCTTCTATGAGGAGATGGCCAACCGCCTTCGCACCCTTCTCTCTTCTCCCCTGCACCGGGAGTTTGCAAAGGTCTCCCCATCCAAGTCAGGGGAAGAGAAACGCATTCTTTCCTCTGGAGAACACAGAAAAGTTGTCGTTCTGTCCATCCTCGCCTCCTACCCTCCCTCCGTAAGCCATCGAGAGCGCCTCACTCTCTCACAGCAACTCAGGAAAAAGATTGAAGAGATCATCGGTCGTCATGGGGGATGGCTTCCCCCTCCCTCCACCGCCGGCATCCAGGGGTACTTCGGGTTCCCAGGCTCCCTGGAATTTGCCCCCCGTCTCGCCGCCAGTGCTGCCCGGGAGATCCTCGACTCGCTTCCCCTCCCCCCCCCGCAGGGATCCCGACAGACCGTACTGACTTTCCGAATGGGAATTCTGGAAGGAGAGGTCACTTCAGACATTCTCCGCGGGATTCCTGACGTCACCGGTGAGTTAACGACCTCTGCGCTTACCCTGGCTCAGTCGGCTCCTGAGGGGTCGATTGCCGTTGCCCCCTCTCTCTTCTCTCTTTTAACCCCCGTTTTTCTGATGGAAGAGCGTATTTCCCGCCTCTCCCCAGATGGCCATTTGTCATTCGACCTTCACCTTCTTGGCCCCCGTCGCTCCACCCCGCTCTCTTCTTCGCTTTACGAAGGAACTCTCCCGTTAATGAACCCTCCATTCGTCGGACGGACAAAGGAATCGCGACTCATCAACTCTCTTTGGCGATCGGCCTGCAAGGGGGAGATAAAAACCATTCTCATCACCGGAGAAGCCGGAATCGGAAAATCCCGGCTCCTGAGCGAAGTTTTGGAAAATATCCAGAAAGAGTCACCCGGAACAATCATCCGAAAGCTCTCCTGCCTTCCCGAAGACCGGGAGACGCCCTGGGCTCCGGTCCGATGGCTCTTCCGAAGCCTCCTCGGACTTGAAGCCGACCTCTCTCAGACCGATCTCATCCTCCGGACGGAGAGCTACCTTGCCAGTCTTGACAAAGTGATCCCCGAGGAGTCGGCACTGTTCCTTCAATTCATTGAAGGAACAGGCCCCTGGTCTGCAGAACTTTCCGGAAACTCCCCCTTGCGAATCCGACAAAAAATAGAAAAACTAGTCGGAAATCTAGTTCTGAAAAGAAGTCAAAAGTCTCCCCTCATTCTTCTTTTCGAAGATATTCAGTGGGCCGATTCGGCGACTCTTTCCCTTTTGCGGACGAGCGTCTTGACGACAGAGGCCTCCCGGATCCTCGTCCTCCTTTCCTCGCGTGATGATCAGACTCTCTCCCGCCACCACCTTTTTCCTAATGCCGTCATCCAGCTTGCCCCCCTCTCACCCAAGAATACACGGGAGCTTCTCTCCTACCTTTTTCCCCAGAGTACTGTCCTTTCGCCATCCATGAAAAAGAACCTCGTGCAGCAGTCGGGAGGGAATCCGTTTTTTCTTATCGAGCTCGTAAGAAGCGAATCAGAAGGCAAGGAGAGTCAGGCAGGGTCCCTCACTTCAACCCTCGACGCCCAGATCGACGCCCTCGGAGAGGCCTCTCACACGCTGGCACTCTCTGCATGCCTTGGGTTAAGGTTTTCACGGAGCATCCTAACCCGCATTCTCGGCTCCGCCCGACTCAAGCGGCACGAACCTGCGCTCTTCCGGAGAGGTCTTATTACCACTACGATCGAAACTCCCCACATTCTGGAGTTTCGCCATGCCCTCCTCCGGGACCATATTCTCAAACGATTCCCTCCGGAAACACTCCGCCTGATGCACCGAAAGATCGCCCAGACGCTTTCCGCCCTTTTTGAGGGTGCTCCGGAAGGCGCTCCCGAGATCGTTGCCCGACACTACGTTCATGCTGGCGATCCGGAGGCTGCCATTCCCCTTTACCGCATCGCCGCAGAACGTGCTCTGGCACTTGGAGCCACCCATGAAGGGTGGGAAGCTCTCGAGAGAGCTCTCTCGCTCATCCCTCCCGGAGATCCCAGACGCCTTCCCATCCTGGTCTCTATGGGCCCTGTCGCCGCCGTCCTCTTCGGATATGCCCACGCCACTTACCTCAAAGTCTACCGTGAGGCACGCTCCCTCCTGCAGGAGAGCGGGATTACCAGAAACAACCTTCCTGTCTGGAATGGACTTCGGGCAACGCTTATCGGAAGCGAGGGCCCCCATGCGGCCCGGGAAATCGCCCGGGAAATCCGCGAATTTTCGGATACCGAAGGAACAGGAGAAGAACAACTTCGGGCCCGCTACGCTCAGGGAAACATCGCCTATTACGGAGGCCAGCTTGATGAGGCCGAGGGCTATCTTCGAGAGGCACTCTCTCTTCTTCCTATGGTGGGAGAGTACCCCCCCGGCGCCTCCCTGGGCCCCTATGCCGAGGATCCCGGGGTCACCGCACTCACCTACATGGGCGCTGTCCGCCTTCTTCGGGGATATGCCGGGGAAGCTCGTCTCTGGCAGGAACAAGCCATCGGACGGTCTCACAGAAGTAGCCAGACCAACTCCCTCTGCCATGCCAAAACCATGGAAATTATCGGCCTGATCTTCACCCGCCAGAGAGAGGCGACACGACAGGCGGCCGAAAGCCTCGGAAGTCTCGCCCGGGACAGAGGCTATCCACAATGGGTCGCCTTCGCAGAACTCTTCGGCGGCTGGTCGCGGGGCGGGGCCGCAGATGTGAAAATCTGCCTGGAATCCCGGGAGTTCCTCTCCCGGATTCTTCCGGGGCTCCTTCCCCTTTTTCTGACGATCGAATCGGAGGCTCTCCTCTTTGCCGGACTTCCCGAGGAGTCGCGGAGAACGGCATCGTTGTCCCTCTCCCTGATAGAAAAAACCGGGAGCGCCCTCCTGAGGGGAAAAGCCCTTCAGATTCAAGGAGAAGCTCGTCTCATCGAAAACAAAGGTGACCCCGAAGCAAGGTCCGACTTTGACAAGGCTTTTAAATATGCCCGGAACGACCACAATGCTCTCTTTGCACTCCAAGCTGCCATCTCTCTTCAACGGCACTTTTCGGATAATCCTGAGAATCTCGCCAAAGCTCTTTCTGCCGTCACCGATGGAGAGTTTCTCCCGCCTGTTCTCGAGGCCCGGGCGCTTCTTTCCAAATGGCAATAAAAACCGGAAGCATCATCTTCCAGGGGCATTAAAATGCATCCTCCCATCGCTCCGTCAACCAATCCCGAGCCTCTCTCAAAGATCCGGCTCCCCACACTCTCTCACTTTGTGATAATATAACCATGGTCAACGTGGACATTTTCCTATAAAGATTGGGCCCCCTAGAATCGAGGTCACCGATGAAAAAAGGACTCCTTCGCTCTTCCGGACAAGCCGTCTCTTTCCTCGCCGCGCTTCTTGCCGGAAGCTTTCTGCTGGCAAACTCTATCCCGGCATTCGCCGAGGGGGAGACCTCCGGCGTGACCGGTGCCGTCTCCCGGTATGATCGAATGGTCAGCCACTCTGCTGGTTCCTACCATAAGATTATGGGCGACGCCCGCAAGAAGTTTGAAACAGCCAAGGCCCGCGCGGATGCCGCCTACGACAAGGCCACCCAGCGGGCCAACAGTGAAGTGACCCTCAAAATCAATACGGTCAAGGAAGAGGTGGCCCAGAGCCCCCACTTCGACGCTCACCTCAAAGACAAGATCAAGGGAGCCGCCCGTGACTTCGCCCTGGCGATCGCCAAGGCCCGGGCAATCCACGAAGGGGAGATGGCCGCCGCTCTCCGGGACTATACGGACTCCCTCAAAAAGGCCTCGGCCACCTATGCCGACGCCGTCAAGAAGGCCGAGTCAACCTATCGGACCGAAGCTTCTCGCTGGCTGAAATAACGTCTCTCCGACACCGTCGACGGGGGAAAGGACCGCTTCTTTCCCCCGTCACGATCCGGAGATAAGAGATTCCTTTTTTACCTCTCAGTCCCGCAGTCCGACCTGCCCCATCCCGTTCTCCCCACTGACCCATCATCGGAAGAGGAGCGTTCCGTGCGCAAGCTCTTTGCTATTATCGGCCACCCCGTCGCCCACTCCCTCTCTCCCCGCTTCCAGCAGGCCGCCTTCGAAGATGTCGGACTCGATGCCGCCTACCTTCCCTTCGATATCGCCCCGGAGAAACTTTCGGAGGCCATCGATGCCCTCCGGACACTTGGTGTCTCTGGATTTAACGTGACGATCCCCCACAAAGAGGCGATTATTCCCCTCCTCGACGAGATCTCCCCCACGGCCCGGGAGCTGGGGGCCGTCAACACGGTTATTGCCAATGACGGACAATTGAGTGGCGACAACACCGATGCTCCGGGATTTCAGACCTCACTGGAGACATTCCTGGCCACCAACAACCTTGTCCTTCCTTCGGCCGCCGTTGTCTTTGGAGCCGGAGGGTCGGCACGCGCGGTCCTCTGGGCTCTGGCCCGACTCAACGTGAAGCGGATCCTGATCATTAACCGTACCCGGGAGCGTGGCGATGCCTTGGCCCGCTCCCTCCCGTTTCTTCCAAAAGATGTTCGTACCTTTGCATTGGATGACCCCTCCTGGGCAGAGGAAGTTCACTGGGGAGCGACGCCTTCGCCTCCGACAAGATCATCGGGAGCGCAGGGAAAAGGCGGGGCGCTCCTGATCAACACACTCTCCCTTCGGGCCTTTGAGGGTTCCGACACTCCCTTCCCTCCCCTTTGGAATATTCCTCTTGCTTCCTCGGTCCTCCTGGACCTCTCCTACGTCTCACGCCGGCCCGGCTCGCAAGAGGCGGGGGGGGTGACGCCGTTTCTCTCCATGGGACGCCCCTTTAGAGCACCCTGCCAGAACGGGCTGGGCATGCTTCTGATGCAGGGGGCCCTGGCCTTTCGACTCTGGACCGGACAGACACCTTCTCTTGCGGCCATGGAGGAGGCCCTGAGACAGGCAACGGGACAGGATAATCTTTGGAAGAGTCTCTAAAAATCAGGGGAAGAAAACAAAAAAGCCGGGGAAAAGGAGAAATGAGAGAGGGCCGGAGGGAGCATCATACTTATCCGGCCCTTGCTATGAGAGTCTCTCAGAGTGTGCGGGAGAAGAGTGGGCCTTTGGGAGCCTCACGAAGGTATCGGTCAAAAACCATGGCGATGTTCCGGAGAAAGATGCGTCCAAGGTCCGTAATGCGGATTTTTTCTGACGTGATCTCCAGGAGACCGTCGGGAACGAAGCCCTCGAGGGTGGCGATTTCTGGCCCGAACACCTTGTCAAATGACTCTCCGAAGGGCAAAAGGGCCGTGGCCCGGTCGATCTCGAGGTTGCACATGATATGCGAGATGATCTCCCGGCGCATCCGGTCGTCCTCACTCAGCCGGAATCCACGGAAGGTCCCCATGCGGCCGGAGAGGATCCGGGAGGCATAGTCCGGAAGGGCCCGGGCGTTCTGGAAGTAAGCCCGGTCGAGCATGCTGATGGCCGTCACCCCAGAGCCGACAAGCTCGGCGTTCTTCTTGGTGGTGTAGCCCTGGAAGTTCCGGTAGAGGGTCTTTTCCTTTTGGGCCCGTGACAGTTCATCGTCGGGGCGGGCAAAATGGTCCATCCCGATGAAACGGTAGCCCGCATTGCCCAGCTTGTCGCCGATGAGGCGGATAAGGGCAAACTTGGCGTCTGGGGGAGGAAGCGTCTCCTCCCGGATCAGGACCATGTGCTTCTTGAGCCAGGGTACATGGGCATAATTGAAGACGGCAATGCGGTCAGGAGAAATCTCGATAACCCGGTCAAGTGTCCGGGAAAAGCTCTCAACGGTCTGGTAGGGGAGGCCGTAGATGAGGTCGATGTTCAGGCTATGGAAACCCAGCTCCCGGCTTTTCCTGGCCACCCGGACGGTCACCTCCTCCGGCTGGACCCGGTGGACCGCCTCCTGAACCTTGGGGTCGAAATCCTGAACACCCATGCTGATGCGGTTAACGCCCACCTCACGGAGGGTTTCGAGATAGCTGTCCGCGGAAAACCGGGGATCGATCTCAACGGAGATCTCCCCCTCGCGATAGTCGACAGTGAAGTTTTTATTGATCGACTCGAACAGCCTCCGGGTCTGGAAGGGGGTGAGGGAGGAGGGTGTTCCCCCCCCCAGATGCAGCTGGATCACCCGGCGTTTGGGATCAAGAACGGAGGAGAGAACTCCGAGCTCTCGTGCCAGATAGTCGTTATACTCCTCCGCCCGTGACTTGTCCCGGGTGATAATGGTGCTGCATCCGCAGAAGTAGCAAAGGGATTCGCAAAAGGGAATATGAAAGTAGAGGGAGAGCGGAGCCCCTCCACGGTTGGACTCGTCGAGCGCCTCCCGGGCCTCCGTTTCACTGAACTCCTCTGTCCAGACAGGGGCGGTGGGATAGCTTGTGTAGCGCGGCCCCGGACGGTCGTATTTTTTCAGCAGAGACAGATCCACATTCTCGATCATGGCAGAACCCTTGTCAGAGGCGCTCCCGAAGGACGGTCCTCTTCTGGTGAATGGACGTCTCCAGCAAACAGAGACGGAAGTCTAAGCTAGCGGCCGTTCTGAACCATCCGGACAAGAGCCCGGGCCATCTCCATGGGGGTCTCGGGAAGAATACCGTGGCCCAGGTTGAAGATATACCCCGGACGATCCCCGACCCCGGCCAGAACCCGGCGGACCTCTCCGGCGAGAGCCTCTTCGGTAGTCAGGAGGACCACCGGATCGAGGTTCCCCTGGATCGCCTTCTCCGGAGAGATCCGGGGAACCGCCTTCTCCAGGGGAAGTCGCCAGTCAATGGAGAGAACATCGGTGCCGGCCTGATTCATATGATCTAAAAGGGCGGCGGTGCCATTCACATAAAGAATGGAAGGGATCCCGTGGCGGGCCAGGGCCCGGACGACCTCCTGGGTGTAGGGAAGGGCATACTCCCGGTAGTGCTCGGCGCAGAGGGATCCGGCCCACGTGTCAAAGAGCTGGTAGGCGTGAATGCCGGCGTCGATTTGCATCTCAAGATAATCGATCACCGTCCGGGTCACCTTCTCCATCAATGCCCGGTATCCCCGGGGATTGGAGAAGATGAGACGCTTGACCTTCGTAAACTCCTTGGAGGTCTCCCCTTCGACCATGTAGGTGGCCAGGGTGAATGGCGACCCGGAAAACCCCAAAAGGGGAACCCGACCGTCAAGACGGGTATTGATCAGCCGAACGGCGTCTCCCACAAAACCCGTAGCCTTCTTTGCATCAGGAATCTGCAAGCGTTCAATATCGGCATCGCTCCGGACCGGATTCAAAAATTTCGGCCCCTTGTGTTCGGTGAACTCAAGGGAGAGACCCATGGCCTCTACCGGAATCAGAATGTCGGAGAAGAGGATCGCCGCATCGAGACCCAGAAGGTCAATCGGCAGGAGAGTCGCCTGGGCGGCGAGCTCAGGGGTCTTGCAAAGCCCCAGAAAGGAGGTCTTCTTCCGGATTTCCTGGTATTCAGGCATGTATCGGCCAGCCTGGCGCATGATCCAGATCGGAGGCCGGTCAAGACGCTCGCGGCGACAGGCCCGGAGAAAGAGATCGTTTTTGACGGCAGGACGGGCGACCATGAAGAGCCTTCCGTTAAAGGGTTGACAGCGCCGGGGGGTCCAGAGGGACCCAGCGGGGATATACGGTCTGGCGATTGCGGGCGAGACGCTCAAGGCGTCTGGCAATGGCCGACAAAAGTATGGGATGGTCTCCAAAGGGCGGGGTCACGAGCCCGCCTGCCGGCAGAGGATGGCGATCCAGGAAGGCCGACGTGGCCGTCCGGATCCTCTCCATCAGGACCCCCTCGAAGAGAAAATAGGGAATGACCAGGAGCCGGTCGTATCCTGCCGGATCGAGCCCCTCGAGAAAGGGGGAAAACCTCGGTTCGGTGACACCGATAAAGGCATAGTGAAACTCCGGTCCCCGGCGCCTCTCCCAAAGCCGCCGCCCCTGGTAGTAGAGGGATGCGTTGGCGGCCGGATCGAGGCTTCCCCGGCCCACAATGACGACAAGGTCCCGAATAGAGGGATCGGCCGGGGGAAGAATCGAGAGAAGAGCCTCGACGGGGGCCGAATCCGTCCCGATGGCCCACTCCCTGACGATCTGAAGGTTCGGGCGCTTCCGGGAGGCCTCCTTCACAAAACCCCAGACATCGGCCTTTGAATGGCCGGCATCAAAGAGAAGAAAGGGAAAGAACAGGAGAGTGGAAATGCTCTCCGGGAGGTCGTCGACCACCTGGGAGACAGGGGGCTCGGCATGCTCGAGAAAGGCCTCGCGAGCGATAATATCCGGGGGAAGGAAGGGAACAAGCTTCCGAAAGGTCTCCCGAAAGTGTCGATTACCCTCCTCCATGGGGCTCCCGTGGCCAATGACAATGACGGCGATGGAGGGGGCTTCGGAGTGCGGGAGAGTCTTCATGTCCCGATTATACGGCGAGGCGCTTGGAAGTTCAACGAAGCGCGAATCCATCGAGGAGCTCCCGGACTCCCGCTCAAGAGGTTTGCCCCCCATGGACACCTTGCTGGCGGGGCATCAGGAATCGGCGGACCCAAACAAGAAGGCCGACGATAAAAAGTGCCAGGAGGATATCGGCCCCAGCGATTCGCCACTCTCGAAGCCAGAACGCCACGGAGAGATTGAAGAAGTAGACTGAGAGATAAAGGAACGGGGGGAGAAGCCGGTCCAGAGTTGAAGCCTCTCCCCTCCTCTCCCACCGAAGAGGGAGAATCCGCCAGAGCCCAAGAATCGTCCCCCCCGTCACCGCCCACCCGATAAAGTTTGTAAGAGTTACCCCGAAATAGGCTCCCCCCTCCGGGTAGTCATAAATCTGACCAAGAAACCACCGGCTTCCCCGAAGCGCCACCGGATCAATCACCATATCAATGGCGGTGAAGAGGAGTGTCGCCACCGTAAGGAGACGCCACCAGAGGTGACCGGGCGATGAAAGCGTCTCTTTCAGAGAGCGACCGGACACCAGGCCAGCCACCCCCAGAGCTCCGACCGCCAGAAAGGAAAAGGAGAGAGAATCCATCAGGGGAAGAATCCCGAGCCAGATTTCCCGGTCTTTTGTGGTGGGAAGATAACGGTAGTGCCCAAAGGGAAACCAGCCCCCGGGGCGGGCAGAGGACCACTCGAAGAGATAGGCGACCCCCCAGGCCGTCGCAAACCGCAGGAGCGCGCCCAATGCTCCGGTCGCCCGGGAAAGGGCGAGGAGACCCACACCCCAGAAAAAGAAGACATACCAGCGAAAGAGCAGCGTGGAGAAAAGAAGCCCCATGGCTTCCTAGCCCCCCGATCGGGCAATCAGAACGACTCCCGCAGTGATGAGGGTGATCCCTCCCCACCGGAGAAGGGGAATCCGCTCCCGAAGAATGAAGCGGGCCATGAAGGCTGTCAGCACATATCCGAGCCCTGTCATCGGAACAACCTGGCTGACGGGCAGATCCCGGAGGATCCCCAGCAGCAGAATGTAGTAAAGGGCCTGCAAAAAGACCCCAAGAAGCACTTCCGGATGGGCAAGAATCGCCCGGAGACGACTGCGCCCTCCTGTCGCCGCGGCGCGCGTCGCCTTCATGCCCCGGGAAAGGAGAATGAATCCGGCATCCTCCAAAAGAAGCGCCAGAAAAAAAAGGAGCAGAAGGGCGCCGTAGGAGAACATCAGCGGGCGTCGGTGGGGGCGTGGGCTGTCGTGCTTTGTGAATCGAGGGAACGGAGAGCCCCACCCGGCAGAATACGATAGCGATATCCTCGCCACAGGATGGAGCGGCCGAAGCTCATGAAGTAGGCATAGAGGGAAAGGATTTCCCGGGAAAACCATAACAGGGCATCCCGGTGAGAGAGAGGCTGTTCCACGATCTCCCGAAGCAGGTAGGAAGAAAGTGCCAGGTGGAGCACATAGAATCCCACAGCCCCAAAGGCAATTGCCGGTTTTTCACCAACCACTCCCAGGACCACGGCCAGAAGACAAAAAACGAAGGGTCTCGAAAAGAGAGAAAGCGAATAGCCCACCGGCCGGAGAGAGGAGTAGGTCCGGGCCCATCGAACCTCGTGGGCGACCACGCCAGAAAGGGACTGGTCGTGGATCCGGGCATCAACCATCAGGGAAGAAAGGACGATGCGGTAGCCCTTTTCATGGATGAGGCGACCCAAATGGTAGTCGTCGGCCAGATAGTCCTTCATGGCATCGAATCCTCCGATAGCCCGGAGAGCCTCAGAAGAAAAGAGCATGGTCGGACCATAAAGATAGTTCAGCGGCAGCATGGCATAGGCCACAAGGCCCTGGGGAATCGTTTCACTGTTTAGCATAAGGGCCGCCAGTCGGGACGAAAAACCGCCCTCGGGAACTCCCCGCTGCATGCAGGTGACCGCACCGACTTTGGGATCGGCCAGCATGGGCTTCATGATTTCCCGGAGATATGAGGGAGGAACCCGGATGTCGCTGTCGTTGATCAGGATGTAGGGAGAGGAGGAGAGAAGATCCCGGGCCACCGCTGCAACCTTGTTCATCTTGCGGTTCTGCCCGGTTCGTTCGGAGACAACCACGAGCTCCACCTTGTCCGGAAACTCTGCGGCCAGGTCCCGGATCAGGGTGGTGGCAGGGTCCGAAGGAGCGTCGACCGTGAAGATGATCCGAAAGGAAGGATAGTCCTGCTGGATAAAGGAGAGGTAATTGTCCCGGGCCCCGAGGTCGAGTCCCCGGACCGGCTTGATCATCAGGACAGGAGGAAGGGAGCCATCGGGCATCCATGTGTCCCGGCGGCTGCGGAGAAGGTGGTCCGCACCGAGGAGAGCCCCTGCGTCAAAGACAACCCCGAGCAATCCCCCCAAAAGGCCAAGCCCTCCGGCTGCCTCAAAGATCTCTCCGGACATCATCTGAGGTGAGAACGACTGCTCGTGGTCACGGAGCCTGATGGGCCTTTTCGGCATCCCGCCGCTTGGCCATGAAGCGGAAAAACTCCCGCGCCTCCCGGGCAATCTTCTTGATCTCCGCGAGGTTGAACAGGGCCCGACGGAAAACCTTCAGGATATACCGGGGACGGAAGTAATACTTCTTGTAGAACTTGGGAACAGCCATGAAGATCTCATGAGAGCTGATCTTGGGATAGGCAATATTGACGGTCTGGAAGCCATCATCACTGACCATTTCCGTATCCACAAGATAGCCGTTCTCCCGGGCATACTCGTAGAAGTGGGTTCCGGGGTAGGGAGAGGCCAGCGAAACCTGGAGTGTCTCGATATTGAGGCGACTGGCGAAGGAGATCGTCTCGTCGATCGTCTCTGATGTTTCTCCAGGAAGACCGACAATGAAGGTGCCATGGATCGTCATGCCGAGCTGGTGGGCATCTCGTGTGAACTTCTCCGCCTGGTCGACGCGAATTCCCTTTTTGACGTTGTTGAGGATCGTCTGGTTGCCAGACTCATAACCGACCACCATGACGCGGCACCCGGAGTCCCGCATGACCTTGAGGGTCTCATAGTCCACATTGGCCTTGGAGTTGCATCCCCAGGAAAGCCCGAAGGACTTGAGCCCCCTGGCAAGCTCGTGGGTCCGGTCCCGGTACTCGGTGAGGGTGTCATCATCGAAAAAGAGCTCCTTGATCTGGGGGAAGGTCTTTTTGATATAGGCGACCTCTTCCAGCACATTTTTCACGGAGCGGACACGATAAACATTTCCGGAAAAGGTTTGCGGCCAGAGACAGAAGGTGCATTTACTGCCGCAGCCCCGCCCGGTATAGATTGAAATATAGGGGAAGCGCATCCAGGGAATCTCGTAGTCCGAGATTTTCAGATCCCGGGCATAAACCTTCGACGCGAAAGGAAGCACATCGAGATTTTCGATGACCGGCCGATCAGGGTTTCCAATAATCTGCCCATCCCGGCGGAAATGGATTCCGGCGACATCTTCGAGCCTGGCCCCCCGGGCAATCTCGGGAATGGCATAGTCGAACTCTTCGCGGACGACAAAGTCGATCACAGGATCGGCCTTCATTGTGAGCTCAGGCAGGACTGAGGGGTGTGGTCCGACAAACCCCACCAGCATGTCGGGGTTGCGGGCTTTAAGCCCCTGGGCTGTCATAATGTCGTTTTTAAGGGAAGGAGTGCTGGTATAGAGAACGACCATGTCAAAAGAGTTCGCCAGCGAAAGAGTCTCGTCACGCCCCATATTCTGGGCCGGCGCATCCACCACAAGGGAGTTGTCGAGCATCCCGGCGGGATAGGTCAGCCAGGTCGGGTACCAGAAGGAACGGACCTCCCGGGTGGCCTGATAACGCGCCCCTGCCCCGCCGTCGAAGTCATCAAAGGAGGGGGGGTTGAGAAAAAGCGTACGAAGCGGAGAGTGGTTCGCCATGGAGAGATATCCTCGATATATCCCCGGAATCCACGCCGGTTCCGGCGCAAAATTCGCGAGAAAAGTGAAAGTCGTCACATGCAGTCATACCCACCGGCGCCCCGAGTCTTGATGAGAGTGGCCACCAGTGGACCCTCACTCCTCAAAAGGAGTGAAGGAGCGGGAACAGATCCCGGAAAGCTCAGTGAACTTCGATGAACTCCTCTTCCGAGGACTCGTTGCGGACCACTGTGGCCTCATTCCCCATCTCCCGAGAGATCTCCATGAGACGGGTGATCACCCCTTCAATCAGATAGTCGGGGGTGGAGGCACCGGCAGTCACACCCACGCGTTCGCGTCCGTGAAACCACTCCGCCCGGACATCGGAGGCATTGTCAACAAGATACGAGGCAGGACACAGTCCTCCCGCCACCTCCTGGAGCCTACGGGAATTGGCCGAACTCATGGAGCCCACGGTGATCATGACATCCATGTTGCCGGCAATGGCCAGGGCAGAGGTCTGACGCTTTTCAGTCGCGTCACAGATTGTATTGTGAACCTCAAGCTGGGGGTAACGCTCGACCAGAAGAGCGAGGATCTCATCGAAGTACTTGATCGACTGGGTGGTCTGGGAGACAAGAGCCACCGGACCATTCGTCATCGGAAGGGAGGAGATCTCCTCCTTGCGGTGGAAGATGTGGATATGATCTTCGGCATGGCCCTGAACGCCCATCACTTCGTCGTGGCTCTTCTCTCCAAGGAGAAGAATGGTGTAGTTCTTGTCCGCCAACGCCTTCACAATACGGTGAATTTTGGAGACCAGGGGACAGGTCGTATCGACCACATCGAGCTGACGGCTTTTCGCATCGGCGATGACACTCGGGGCAACCCCGTGGGCGCTGATGATCAATGTTCCCTCGTTCACTTCGGCAACATCGTCGACCGAGTGCACCCCACGATTGGCCAGATCATTAACCACGTGAGTGTTGTGCACGATCTCATGCAGGACAAAGATAGGACCGGTCGCCTCTTCGGCTGTTTTGTGGGCCATCTTGATCGCCCGTTTGACGCCGACACACACTCCCGCGTATTCCGTCAAGAAAATTTCCATCAGGGAACTCCTTTTATCGATTATATAGAAGCACTTCGTCGATGTTCATAGATCCCAAAGATCGGGATCAGGCTTGCAAGACTGCTACTGCGCTTGCACAAGTCTCTCCGACAGGTTCCGGGAGAGGCGATCGGCCAGGCGGGACTCGAGATAGCCTGAGGAGACATAATACCTCACTGCTTCGCGAAAAGCCTCCTCCACGGGAGTGGGAACCAGGCCAAGCTCCCGAATCGCACGGCTCCCATCATAATACATCAATTTCTTGGCCATGCGCACCCCTTCGAGGGGCACAAGAGGTTCCCGGCCTGTCAGCCGTGAAACGCCCTCGGAGGCCCAGGCCAGCGGAAGGATCATCTCACGGGGAAGGGTGACCCGGGGGGCCGGGATTCCTGTGATGGCCTCCAGGTGAAGAAATAAATCCAGAAGAGTCATATTTTGCCCTCCCAGGATATACTTCTGCCCTGCCACCCCTTTCTGTGCCGCCAAAAGATGACCTCTGGCGACATCTCTCACCGGAACCACATTGAGCCCGGTGTGAATGGCCGCCTTCATCCGTCCTTTCAGGTAGTCAAGAACAATCCGTCCGGTGGGGGTGGGCTTGATGTCCTTCCCCCCAATCGGAGCCGACGGGTTCACCACCACGAGAGAAAGCCGGGGGGCATAAGAGAGTGCCACCTGCTCGGCCTCGTACTTGGAAAGCTTGTATTCTCCCACGAGAGAGGAGCGATCCACCTTCATGGTTTCATCGATCGGCCGGCCATCATCCCGGGTTCCCAGGGCGGCTACGCTGCTGCAATAGACAACGCGGGAGACCCCAGAGCGCAGTGCCGCGTCGAGGATATTCCGGGTCCCCGTCACATTGGAGTGAAGGATCTCTCCCCTCCGTGGAGTCCAGAGACGATAATCGGCGGCCACATGGTAAAGAGTGTGCACCCCTTCCATGGCACGGTCGAGCGATCTCGGGTCGAGAAGATCCCCTTCAACCCACGAGACACGCGGTCCCCGCGGAGGAAGATTGGCCGTATTGGAAGAAGGGCGATGAAGACAGCGTACGGGAATCCCCTCGGAAACGAGAAGATCAGCAACCCAGGCACCGACAAACCCGCTGGCCCCGGTCACAAGAGAAAGAGAAGATGACGAATCCATGCCCTCATGATAGCACGGGAGTCGAATCTCGTAAAGTCCGACACCCCTTGCCAAAACGAAGGGCACAAGCCGGATGCTTCCTTGCATCAGGTGCAGTTGACAGCTCCCGGAGCTCATGGCAGGATGGCCTGAAGATCCGGCCTCCAGAGAAACCTAATGAGGATATCCAGCCATCGAACCGATAAAACAGTTTCTCTCACGGCCCCAGACACCCCGCCGTCAACAATCCCCAACCACATGGCACCCTTTCCGCCATGCGGGGCCGTCACTCTCCCTTTTTCTCTGCCTTTTTCTGCTGACCTCCTGTCGAACCACCCCGCTACCGGTTAATGATCAGGCCGTCCTCGACCGGGTCCACATCACCCTTCCCGACACCTACCCGAACGGGAAAAAGGGGGAGAGTGTTCCCCGGCACCCATGGATCGAAGCCGCCCTTCTCTCTATGGGCTTTCGGTGGAATGATCCACGATTCGTAGCGGGCCGGCATCTGGCAAAGGACCATGAGATTGCCTGGTTTGACCGGGAAGGAGAGCTCCATATTACACGCTATACGGGAGTCTTCCGGGAGAAGGGCTACCAGATTCGGCGCTATATCCCTTCCGAATCCGGGGATCTTGAGCACAGAGGAACCCTCATCAGCCCCTATCTTTTGCGTTGCCTTTACGCCCGCCCAGACGCTGCCGTCCGCTATCACCACAACCTTTCCAGCGTCTCTCTCGTCATTGAAACCCTAGCCGGAGGAGGCGTCGACACATTGCTCCTCCCCATCACCCTTCCGCTCTGTCTCTTCTCCGACAGGCTTGCTCCTGTCTTTTCTGAAACCCTCCCCGAAGAAGACCGCTCCACGGTTCAGGAAGCCCTTCGCCAAGCCGAGCGTCTGCGTCAAAAGGGAAACCCGATCCCCACAAAGGTCACCGCTCCCGCCTCTGTCGAGTAGCCAATGTCGAGCCGGCCAACAACGTCAGGCTTGACCAGGGCACGAAGGCCTATTCCGGGGTTGACAGCATAATAGCCAAGATTCGTCATCTGAGCCGCGTCGCGAAAGACCTCTCCCACCCCCAGAAAAGGCGCCACCTGAAACTCTGACTGAACATTAAAAAGGTTCATGTCAAACGCGGCAATCCGCTCCTCAATATCAAACAGGGAGGCATCGTAGTCGTAAAAGCGACCGGTCCCGAAGCCTTCAAGAGTGAAGGCTCCTCCGAGCATGCTCATGGCATAGAAAGGAATGTTCGGACCGTTCATAAGATTGATCATGGCACGGATCGCCAGAACATCCTGGCCCTGATCTCCATGAGGAATCCAGGTCTTGTACTCAACATCGAACCGGTCGAAGACACTGTTCTGGCCGGGGGTCATATTGTTGTCGAGTTCAGCAAAGGCCCGGGCATAGGTTCCTGAATCGGGGATCAGATGATTGTCCCGGGTATCATAGGTGACGTCGGCCCGATGGGTCAGAATCTGGGCACCTGTCGCAAATCCGGGAGCATCGGGAAACAGGAGACCGGTATACGCCATCCCCGGAACTTGCCCAGGTGATCCTCCATAGGAACGGTAACGCTCCATGATCCATGCACGGATCTTCATGTCATCGAAATTCATCCCAAAGGTCCCGTGAGCCGATGTAGTGGACAGGGTATAGTTCGACTGGTCTGAAAAACTTGATGTCGGACCGATCCCGTAGAACCGTGCAGTGGGATTTTTGAAGCTCTTCACCCGGGCATCGATAATGAATTTCCCCTGGTCGAGGGAAAGATCCCGATAGTGAAATTCATAAAAGTTCATGATTGAGTTGGACTGGATCCCGATCACATGCCAGCGCTTGAGGTTGCCCTTGTAGTAACGGTAGTAGCGAAATCCTGTTTCAAGGCCCATATAAGAGTTGTACATGATCGACGGCGCGAAGATCGAGGTAATCCGCCCGGAGGGCTTGGCGTAGAGAATCGGAACAATCGTGCCGTAGGTAAGACCAGAGTTATAGGACTCTCCAATGGCTGGAACGGGAACAACCACCGTATTGTCAAAGGGAGTGCTATAGCTAAATGGAGGCGGCGCCCCGATCGGAAGCTGAGGAAAGGTCAGTCCCTGGGGCCCCAGACTGGTCTGGACCGGAGCGACAGGGAGCATTGGAATAGAAACAGCCAGGGAGCGGCAGGGTGCTGTAAAAAGGACGAAAAAAGAGCCAAGAAACACTATTGCCAAAAAGATAATACGATTTCCCCAGCCCGTCACCTTTTTCATACGGCAAAAACAAAGTGTCACCGTCTTCCCTCCCGAAGCGCGGCGGATACCTGACTCCCCATGCGAGTCAGAGTCTTTCGTCCCAGATCGATGCTGGGCCAGAGAGGCACCAGTTGAAACAGGAGGGCAGGACGGGAGAGAAGGGCTCCCATGATTCCCCGATACGAGACGGAGCCACTTGCATCGACAAAAGAGAGGATCTCCGGGGGCAAGGTCTCCCGGGCGCCATCGGAGATGACCCGGACGACGGCCGCAGGAATCCCGGCACGGGAAGCGAGGGTGAGCCAGAGGCCACTTTCCA
Organism: Nitrospirota bacterium; assembly: GCA_021828805.1. Lineage (GTDB taxonomy): Bacteria > Nitrospirota > Leptospirillia > Leptospirillales > Leptospirillaceae > UBA4572. Next base: position 23,498 of record JAJZCZ010000016.1, read on the forward strand.
TGTCAACGGCAACAGCGCCCGTTTCCCTTGCCATACGACCTTTTTCCTCAGGAGAGCCGATCAGGGTCGTGGCCGAAAGAATACGTCCGGAATGAACCCTCGTTCCCGGTGAGGTGAAGCGTGAGCGATCCCATGGAAACGTTCTCGTTGGAAGCACGCACTCTCCGGCGGCGGTAACGACCTCATCGGCCACGACAATCGATCCGGGGGCAAGCTCTGTCGAAAGAGCCCCGGCAAGCCCCGTAAAAAGAACAAAGGAAAAGCGTCCGGAGATCAGCAGGTCAAAAAGGGGGCCCTCACCAGAGGATCCGGGACCGACCCAGACAACCTCCCCAAGGCTATCCCTCCCCTCCCTCATGTCACGCATGGCAGGAGAAGATGGCGGCTCTCCTCTAGGTCGGAGAGCCATTCCCCCGTCAGTTCCCCGAAAGAAAGCCCGGGCCTCGTCGGCCAGCGCCGTCACCACGAGAAGAGGGCCGATGCCGTTTCCCTGGTCAGACACTTCGGGCGATCGGCGCGTATGGAGCGGCTTTCCAGAAATCCACCCGCTCGTGTCCCAAGGCGCGACCGCGCTCTGTCATATTCCGGGAGAGTGCCAGCGCCCAAAGGGGAAAATAATGCCGGTACATGTGATAGCGAAGGTAAAACACTCGAGGGAATCCCGTTCCTGTAAAGAGGTCCTCTTCCCACGTTCCCTCAAGCGTCATCCGGGAGATCAGAAAATCGACGCCGCGCCGGACAGCCGGGTGAGATGCATGGCCACCGTGCAGAAGAGAGATGAGTGCCCATGCGGTCTGAGAGGGCGTGGAGGCCCCCCTTCCGGCATAATCCCCGGACGCATAGGACAGGCAATCCTCTCCCCATCCGCCATCCTGGTTCTGGCGAGCCAGCAGGAACTCCATGGCACGAACGACCCAGGGTTCCGACATGGAGACCCCGACACTCTTGAGCCCCGCCACGACCGACCATGTTCCGTAAATGTAGTTGACCCCCCATCGTCCGAACCAGGAACCATCCGACTCCTGCTCCCGGCGAAGGTACCGGATCGCCCGGGAAGCCGGTGGAAAATCCGGACCGTACCCCAGGGCCCCCAGAAGCTCCAGAACCCTTCCGGTCAGATCCGCCGTGCTGGGATCGAGAAGGGCCCCATGGTCGGCGAAGGGAATGTGGTTGAGAAAAAGAAGGTCATTGTCCCGGTCGAAGGCTCCCCAGCCTCCATCCGTTCCCTGCATGGCCATGACCCACAGGATTGCCCGCCGGAATACTCCCTCCATGCGAGGTGCGAGATCAGGGCGTGACGGCAGCACCTTGGCCATTCCCATAAGGACCATGGCCGTATCGTCAACATCGGGATAGTAGTCGTTCTCAAACTGGAAGGCCCACCCTCCCGGCTCACAACCTGGAGCACGAACGGCCCAGTCGCCCAGGGTCCGGACCTCCCGCGCCCGAAACCAGTCCATCGCCCGGTCGACGGTAGGGGAGTCCGGAGCAAGGCCGGCCTCGATCAGGGCCCCCAAGGCCAGGGCCGTATCCCAGACCGGTGAAACACATGGTTGAACCAGGACGTCCCCTTCCCGATCAATGAGAAGGTCGTCGATGGAGGATAATACTCGCTGCATGAGGGGATGATCCAGCGAATACCCCTCAAGGGAGAGCGCAACGGCACTATTTGCCATGGCCGGATAGATGGCTCCCAGCCCTCCTTCCCCCTTGAGGCGGGGAACCATCCATTCCTTGGCAAACGACAGGGCCCGTTTTCTGAGAAAGGCAGGCGGGTGACGGTTCCAGAAATGCAGGGCCTTGTCGAGAAGGAGGAAGAGGTTCCTCAGGGAAAAGATTCCCGGAGTGGGGGAAAAAGGCTCTCCATCGGGACGGGAAGGATTAAACAGCTCCGAGATTCCCCGATCAGGCGAGAGACGAACAAGTGGCTTGTAGTGATAAATGAAAAGGAGAGGAATAATGACCGTTCTCGACCAGTAGGAGACGGAGTAGATAGAAAACAGAAACCATGACGGAAAAAGAACCATTTCGGCGGGAAGGGCCGGAATCTTTTCCCAGTCGTACTGGCCGAAGAGAGCGAGAGCAATCCGTGTAAAAACGTTGACCTTCCCGGCACCTCCCTGGGCCATCACCCACTCCCGGGCCCGGACAAGGACCGGATGTGACGCACTAAAACCACACAGCTTCAGCGCCTGATAGGCCTTGACGGTCGCACTGATGTCGGGATCTCCATCCCGGAAGAGGGGCCAGCCTCCCTGCTTTCCCTGAAGAGAGATGATCGAGCGTACAATCTTGTCCCGACGGACCGGGTCCAGAGGCCTTCCTAAAATTTCATGGAGAAAAATGTATTCCGAGGGAATGGTCGCATCGGCTTCAAGCGGTGCCACCCAATGGCCAGCGCTATCCTGCGCGGCTACCAGCCATGACACACTTCGGGCAATCGTTCGGGAAAGAAGATCCGGACGTTCCACAATCTCTTGCACCGGCGAGTTTTTTTCAAGGAGCGCCGGTGTCGGTCCAGGAGTTTCACCGGACGGAGACGCCCTTTTTCCCCCAGAAATATTCGATTGCCCTGACACTCAGTCCCCCATCCCCGATTCTCACGGCCCGCCAGTTTCATTGTTGGAATCGAAATCAATATTATGATTTCTTAGCAAAATCAAGCAAAAAGGTCAACCAGAAACGAAAAAACCCTTAAAAAATGAACATTTTTTAAGGGAAAGAGAAACAGAGAAAATTTCCCTAAAACATCAAAAGCCATTCCCTGTTGTCATGACAAAATCGTGACGTCCTCCTGGAAGAAAAGAGCGGTGACCGGCAAACGGGGGGCGCGCCGAGGAACAGGCAAAGAGCTTCATTCCGCTTGATTTTTAAAGTCATTTTCATCATAGTCTAGACGGTGGGTGATGAAGGATCGCGTGTCTTTTCTGGAATATCTTCAGCCCCTTTGAAGGTGTCAGATCTTTTTATCGGCAGAAAGACCTGTCATTTTCTCCAGCGTGGCGGGGATCTCTCTAGTCTTGGAGCGACATGTCTTTCCTCATCCCCCTTCGGCCAAAGGAGACTTCCCGAGAGCTCTTTTCCGAAGCAAGCCGCTCTCCCGGAATATCTTCCGGCCACGATCGCCAGATTGAAGACTAGGGGCTCCCGGGTATCCGGAAGGGCCATCCAGTGAAGGAGATTCCGCCATGTCCCAACCCCGCCTGACGCCGGAGATTGAACTCCGGGCGATTAATACCCTTCGCATGCTCTCCGTTGACATCGTCCAGAAGGCAAATTCCGGGCATCCGGGAACACCCATGGGCTTTGCCGCCCCCGTCTTCCTCCTGTGGCGGGATTACCTTAGAATCAATCCGCAAAATCCAGACTGGATTGCCAGAGACCGTTTTGTTCTGTCCGGTGGACATGCCTCCGCTCTGCTCTACTCCCTTCTTTACCTGACGGGCTTCGGACTCACCCTCGACGACCTGAAATCCTTTCGCCAGTGGGGAAGTTTGACACCGGGACACCCTGAGTACCACCACACCCGCGGGGTGGAGACCACGACCGGCCCCCTCGGCCAGGGATTTTCCAACGCCGTTGGTATGGCACTCGCCCTCCGCCACATTGGCGCGACATTCAACCGCCCCGGAATGACGCTTCTCTCCCCCCGGGTCTTTGTGACCTGCGGTGATGGAGACATGATGGAGGGGGTGGCGAACGAAGCCGCCTCCTTTGCCGGACATCAGGGACTCTCCAACCTGATCTGTCTCTATGACAGAAATCACATCTCCATCGACGGAAGTACCGACCTTGCCTTCACTGAAGACGTTCCAGCCCGCTTCCGCGCTCTGGGATGGGCGGTAAGAGAGGTCTCGGACGGAAATGATACCTCCGCTGTCCGGGAGGCTCTGGACTGGGCGACAGACCCGGAAAAGGCGCTCCCCAACGAAAAAGACAAACCGAAGATGATTGCGATTCGAACCCGCATCGGCTACGGAAGTCCGACTTACCAGGACACGGCGCATGTACACGGCTCCCCCCTGGGAGCTGAAGAAGTTAAAAAGACAAGAGAGAACCTGAACTGGCCAGCATCTCCTGATTTTTTCGTTCCCGACGAAGTTCGCCCGCTCTTTGCCGAAATCGGCCAAAAAGGGGCGGAGCTCGAAGCGGCGTGGAATGAGACATACTCACGTTACCGATCCTCCTTTCCCAAAGAGGCCGAGCTTTTTGAGTCGGCGGTGGTTAAGGGTCAGCATGCTTCAGGCCTTGCCGCCCGACTGACCCCGTTCTCCCCCTCGGACAAACCCATGGCCACCCGCCAGGCCTTCGGGAATGTTCTCCAGGAGGCCTCCCGGATGCAGCCTCTCCTCTTCGGAGGCTCGGCCGACCTTGCACCGTCGAACAACACCCTGATCAAGGGAGCGACCGACTGCCAGCTCTCCACCCCGGGAGGACGAAACCTTCACTTCGGCGTACGCGAACATGCCATGGGGGGGATTATGAACGGGATGGCCCTTGCCCGCGTTCGCCCCTACGGTGGAACCTTCCTGGTCTTCTCCGACTACATGAAGGGCTCCATGCGCCTTTCCGCTCTCATGGGACTCCCTGTCCTCTATGTACTTACCCACGACAGTATTGGCCTCGGAGAGGACGGACCCACCCACCAGCCGGTAGAACACCTGACTGCCCTCCGGGCCCTTCCCAATATGGCTGTCATGCGTCCGGCCGACGCCAATGAGACACTTGCAGCCATGGACTGGATCACCGAGCAGGACTCCATGCCGGTTTCGCTCGTTCTTTCCCGACAGGCCCTTCCCATCCTGGATGTTCCCTTCGAGCGAATTGCCACCGGAGTCCGAAGGGGCGGCTACGTCCTCCGGGAGGCGTCCAAAACGCCCACGGTCACACTCATGGGAACAGGATCGGAAATCTCTCTGCTCTGGAAGCTCCAAGACGAGCTTGAACGACGCTCCGTGGCTACACGTCTGGTCAGTCTTCCCTGCACCACCCTTTTCGACCGCCAGGAGAGATCCTACCAGGAAGCCGTCCTGGGCAGCGGCACGCTCAGGCTCTTTGCTGAGGCAGGAGCCACTCTTTCCGCCTGGCGCTATGTCGGATCAAAGGGCATTGCCGTGGGTCTCGACCACTTTGGCGCCTCGGCCCCCTACGAACGCCTCATGGAAGAATTCGGATTCTCTGTTCCCAAGATTCTCGGCCGCATCAAGGAATGCTGGCCCGAACTTTCCCTGTAGGCACTGACCGGTCCCTATCCAAGGAGATGACCATGTCCCCGACCAAATACGCCCCTGCCGGACGCGTTGCCGACCTTCTTCGAGAAGGTCAGAGCCTCTGGCTGGACTCCATCAGCCGCCACCTTATGGACTCGGGAGATCTTGACCGCCTGATCGGGGAGACCGGAATCCGGGGAATTACCTCAAACCCCACCATCTTTGAAAAAGCTATCAACGGCTCCTCCGACTACGATGCCGACATTGCTGCACTCTCCGGAAAGAAACTCTCCTCTTCGGATATTATCCGAACACTCATGGTCAAGGACGTTCAGCGGGCCTGCGACTTTTTCCGTCCGGTCTACGAGAGCTCCAAGACTTTAGACGGCTTCGTCTCCATCGAGGTCAATCCCCTTCTGGCCCATGAGACCGAGGCCTCGGTGGCGGAGGCACGAACCCTTCACCGGATGGTCGACCGGCCGAACCTTCTCGTCAAGATTCCAGGAACAAAAGAGGGCATTCCTGCCATTCGACAGCTGATCTCTGAAGGCATTTCCGTCAATGTGACCCTCCTCTTCTCTCCCGAGGCCTACCGCCAGTCCGCCCAGGCCTATATTGACGGACTCAAGACCTACCAGGCCGGAGGAGGAGATCCCTCGAAAATCCGAAGTGTGGCAAGCCTCTTCATCAGCCGCCTCGATACGCTGATCGACAAAAAGATTGATGCCATTGCAAGTGGTGCGACCGATCCCTCCCTCGCACAAAAAGCCAAAGACCTTCGGGGAAAAGCTGGCATTGCCAATACCCGGATCGTCTATGAACTTTTCGGCACTCTCTTTTCTTCCGCAAACTTCGGAGCTCTTGCCAAGGCTGGTGCCACCGTTCAGCGGCCCCTCTGGGCCTCAACCGGAACAAAGGATCCCGCCTACCCCGATACTCTCTACGTGGATAACCTGATTGGACCGGATACGGTCAACACGGTTCCCTTCGAAACTCTGCGCGCCTTTGCCGACCACGGGACCATCTCCCGCACAATCGACCGCTTCTCCAAAGGTAAGCCCGGCGAGGACCCCCATCTTATCCTCGATGCCCTGGCCACCCTTGGAATCTCCCTTGAGGCTGCCTATAACCAGCTGATTACCGAAGGGGTTCAGTCCTTCAACAAATCCTTCGAGAGTCTCATGGAAAGCACGGAGCGAAAAATCGCCTCAAAAAAAGGAGCGTGACGCTCCTTCGTGCTTCACATACCCGGCGACCGGTCCCGGTCGCTCTACTGAAAGGATCGCCTGTGTCCGAAATCTCCGACACCCCGACTGGAGCCCCGACGGCCAACGGCTCAACTCCCCCTCTGACCATCGTCATCTTCGGGGCATCAGGAGATCTCACCCACAGGAAGCTTCTTCCGGCACTTTTCGATCAGGCCGTTGATGGCCTCCTCCACCCCGAAACCCGGATCCTGGGAGTGGCGCGTCGTCCGAAGGCTCACTCCGAGTTCCGGGAAGAGATTCGGGAGTCAACCCAATCTTTCGCAAGAAACTCTGGCCGTCTTGACCTCTTTCCCGAATTTGAAAAGAGGATCTTTTACCATGCCATGACCTTTGATGATCCCAACGGGTATAATGCCCTCCGAACAACCCTCCTTTCCGACGAATTCCGAACTCCCACTCAGGGGAATATTCTCTTCTACCTTGCCACTCCTCCAAGTTACTTTGTCCCCATCATCCGCTGCCTGGGGGCCTATGGGCTCTCAACAGTCAATGAAGGCGATACCGCAGCAGGGGGAGGTTTTACCCGGATCATCATTGAAAAGCCTTTTGGACGGGATCTTGCCTCGGCCCAGGATCTCAATCGCGAGGTTCTCCAGGTCTTTCAGGAAAAGCAGGTCTACCGCATTGATCACTATCTTGGTAAGGAGACCGTCCAGAACATCGTCGTCTTCCGCATGTCGAACCCGGCCTTTGGTTCTCTATGGAGCAATGTTCACGTCAAGAGCGTCCACATCACCGTTCACGAAGCTGTGGGCGTGGAGGGGCGCGGAGACTACTTTGAGGAGGCAGGAATCCTTCGGGACATGGTCCAGAACCATCTCTTCCAGCTCATGACGCTCACCGCCATGGAGCCCCCCGTGGCCTTCGATGCCCAGGCCATCCGCGATGAAAAGGTCAAGGTTCTCCGCTCTCTCAAACCAATCCGCACAGAAGAAATCCAGAAGACTATCGTCCGAGGGCAATATACGGTAGGGGAGGTGGCAGGGGTGCCTGTCCCCGGGTACCGCAACGAACCCAAGATCCCGCCCACCTCAGACACCCCCACATTCGCCCGTATCAAGGTTGAAGTCCAGAACTGGCGCTGGGCAGGCGTCCCGTTCTATCTGACAGCAGGAAAGCGCATGACGCGTCGGGAAACCACCATCCGCATCGTTTTCAAAGAGTTTCCCTTCGCCCTCTTCCGTCTGGCAGGATGCCCCGGAACGGTTCCAAATGAACTGATCATCCGCATCCAGCCCAATGAAGGTATTGCACTGCGTTTCGGAATCAAGAGACCGGGAGGGAAGCTCGTCATCGATCCCGTGGAGATGGATTTCTCTTATCAGACGGCTTATCACGACAAGGCTCCCGATGCCTACGAGCGGCTTCTTCACGACGCCATCGTCGGAGACTCGACACTGTTTGCAAGAAATGATGAGGTAGAGCGCTCCTGGACCTTCATCGCTCCCCTTCTGGGAGATCTCTCCCGACTTTCTCCGCTCCGATTTTACACGGCGGGAACGGATGGACCGGAAGAGAAGGACAGGCTCAACGATCCCGACACTGTCTGAGCCCGCATTGTCCGACACATTCCCGACCCGAACACAATGGCGAAGGCTCATCGCCCGCTCCTTCTGGATACTGCTCCTGATGAGCTCCTGCACCTTTGTGCCCACATTTTCCACCCCCTCTCCGCCTCTTCTTCTCCATCAGGAGCCGGAAACTCCACCCCTCTTCGTCCTCCACCCCCCCGGGAATACGCCATCAGAACTCTTCTTCACCGGCCATGTCCGCAAGGAAAAATCCCCGGAGATCGCCCGCAAAAAGGCGCTGGCGCAGGCACTGGAAAAGCTGGGAGCCACCCTGTCTCAAAGCGGGTACCCGCTTTCACCAGAGGAGCAGGCCCATTGGCTAAAAGAAAACCCAGGGGGGGGAGGGCCCCGGATCGCTGACAGCTGGGCTCGCACTTACAAGCAAAGCTCCGAGCAACCCTATATCCATCTGACATCCCTGTACCTCCTCCTGTCTGTACCGGCCACCTATCTTCAGAAGGTCACCCGGGCGCTTGCCAGAAAAGACAGAACCACGTCTGCAGAACTCACCCGTCTTCTGCAGAGCCAGCAGAAGGATCTGGCCCGGGGGGATGGATCCCGGGGGCTCCGGGATGCTCGTCTGGCCTTAGAGGCGGCACGACGCATCCACTCCCTTCACTCTTTTCCTCAAAAGGAACAGGGACAAGTCGTTCGAGAAAAGTCGGCTGCGGGACACAGCTGGCGAAGGATGCTTCGAGGCCTTAACCTCGCGCTCATCCCGAGCCAGTCACCGCTTATCCTCAGGGAAGTTCCCAACCCTCCCGCTTCGCTTGCGGAAGAGGTCCACATCCGGATAGGACACCGTCAACAAGGACTCTCCGGTCTTATTTTTCACGGAAAGATCGG
>JAJZCZ010000017.1 GCA_021828805.1 Nitrospirota bacterium
AGAGTCCCTGATCTCAGGCCGTCCGGTGACCTTCCATATCAATCCTACCGGCCGCTTTGTCACCGGGGGCCCCCACGGAGATGCTGGTCTGACGGGTCGCAAGATTATCGTGGATACCTATGGAGGTGCCGGCCGTCATGGAGGAGGCGCTTTCTCCGGGAAGGACCCGACGAAGGTGGACCGCTCGGCCTGCTACATGGCGCGCTACGTGGCCAAGAACATTGTGGGTGCGGGTCTGGCAAAGCGCTGTGAGGTCCAGCTGGCCTACGCGATTGGTGTGGCGGAACCTGTATCGGTTCACGTGAACTCCTATCAGACCTCTCCCGTCTCCGATCGACTGATCGAGAAGGTTGTACGTGAGCTCTTTCCCTTGACCCCGAAAGGGATTATCGATCATCTGAAGCTTCGGCGGCCAATCTACCGGAAGACGGCCTCTTACGGTCACTTCGGACGCAATGAGGAAGACTTTACATGGGAACGCCTCGACATGGCGGAGAGCCTTCGGAAAGAGACGGAGCGGCTGGCCTAGAAGCCAATGCCGTGAAGAAAAAACAACAGAGGAACCTAACACAGGAGTTGCGAATGAAGTACGATATCAAGGACAAGAAGCTGGCTGACATGGGGGCCCGCCGCATCGAATGGGCTGGACGGGACATGCCGGTTTTGGCCAATATCACCAAAGACTTTGCCAAAACGAAGCCGCTTAAGGGCGTGAAGGTGGCGGCTTGCCTCCATGTGACCAGCGAGACGGCCAACCTCATGAAGACGCTCAAGGCGGGTGGGGCGGATGTCATGCTCTGCGCCTCGAATCCCCTCTCCACTCAGGATGATGTGGCTGCTTCTCTCGTGGTGAACGACGGGATCCCCGTTTTTGCCATCAAGGGAGAGGACCACGACACCTACTATAGCCATATTCGGGCGGTTCTCGAAGCCAAGCCCCAGATCACCATGGACGATGGGGCTGATCTGGTGTCGATGCTCCACTCTGACCTCAAGGCCCTGCTTCCTCACGTTATCGGCGGAACGGAAGAGACCACGACCGGTGTCATCCGGCTCAAGGCGATGGCCCAGAAAAAGGTGCTGGCCTATCCTATCGTGGCAGTGAACGACTCCGAGACCAAGCATCTCTTCGACAACCGTTACGGAACGGGCCAGTCGACTCTGGACGGAATCATGCGGGCCACGAACCGGCTCTTCGCCGGCTCCACTGTGGTCGTTTGCGGATATGGCTGGTGCGGACGTGGTATCGCCCGGCGTGCCTCCGGGATGGGCGCCAAGGTTGTCGTGACCGAAATCGATCCCATCAAGGGGCTCGAGGCGGCCATGGACGGGTACGCGGTCATGCCGATCCGGGATGCGGCCAAGGTGGGCGACTTCTTCATTACCGTCACCGGGGACATTAACGTCATCGCCAAGGATGCCTTCAAGGTCATGAAAGATGGCGCGATCATCTGTAACTCCGGCCATTTTAATGCTGAAATTGACATCCCTGCCCTGGAGAAGCTCTCCTCGAAGAAGACCCTCCTGCGCGACTTTGTCGAGGAGTATGTCATGAAGGACGGCCGACGGATCATGCTTCTCGGGGAGGGGCGTCTCATCAACCTCGCCTCGGCAGAAGGCCATCCGGCGCAGGTCATGGATATGAGCTTTGCCAACCAGGCTCTTGGCGCCGAGTATATCGTCAAGCATGCCAAGAAGCTTCCCAAGGACGTGATTACGATCCCCCGCGAAGTTGACCGGGAGATCGCAAGCCGCAAGCTGGCCGCGTTGGGGATTGCCATCGACACCCTGACGCCCGAGCAGGAAAAGTATCTGGCGTCCTGGGAAATGGGGACCTAAGAGCATGGAGATTAGAGTCAACGGGAAGCCGGAGACGGTTCCCGACAAGAGTACCGTCGGCTCAGTTCTCGCGGCCCGGGAGCTCGATCCGGCTCTCGTCTCTGTCGAGCACAATGGAAATATTCTTGAGCGCTCCCAGCTTGATTCGACCACCCTTGCGGCGGGAGACGAGCTGGAGATCCTCTTTTTCATGGGAGGGGGCCGGGTCTGAAGCCGGACCTGCTCCTCTTCTGGAGGAGCCATGTCATCACGCAGTAAATCGGCATCGGAGAGACTCTCTTCCCCTCTGATTGCCCTTATCGGCAAGACGCCGCTGGTGCCGCTTTCCGGTATCAGCACCGATCTTGGCCGGACGATCCTCGTAAAGCTTGAGTCGAAGAATCTGGGGGGAAGCATCAAGGACCGGCCCGCCCTCTTTATGATCGAGGATGCCCGGGCGAGCGGCCTTCTTGCTCCTGGTGCTCCCATTGTGGAAGCCACAAGTGGCAATATGGGGATCGGACTGGCCCAGATCGGGGTTCTTGCCCGCCATCCGGTGACGATTGTCATGCCGGAGGGGATGAGCCAGGAACGGGTCTCCCATCTTCGTGCCCTGGGTGCAGTGGTGGAGCTTACTCCCGCCGCCGGCGGCATGAGCGCGGCCATCCGGCGCGCCGAGGAGATCGCCGGCTCCATAAAAGGGGCCTTCATGCCCCGACAGTTTGATAACCCCGCCAACCCTGACTCCCACTACCGCACGACCGGCCCTGAAATTGTGGAGTCCCTGGGAGGGCTCCCCGAAGGTTTTGTGGCCGGAGTCGGGACGGGGGGAACCATCACCGGGGTCGGCCGCTTCCTCCGGGAGAACTCTCCAGACCTGCCTGTCTGGGCGGTGGAGCCGGCAAGTTCCCCTGTTCTTTCTGGAGGGTCCCCCGGTCCCCACCGTATCCAGGGGATTGGTGCGGGGTTTGTGCCGCGGATACTGGACCGGAAGGTTTTGAGCCATATTTTTGCCGTTACGGATGTCCAGGCAATTGAGACGGCGAGACGGCTGGCGAAGGAGGAGGGGATCATGGCCGGAATTTCCTCTGGAGCAAATGTCTTTGGGGCGATGGCCCTGGCCCGGAGCCTTCCCGAAGGTTCCCGGGTTGTCACGGTTGTCTGCGACAGCTATGAGCGATACTTTTCCATCGAAAAATATCTCCAGATATAGCTTTTTGCCAGGAAGGAAAAAGAGATGGATATGACCGAGGAACAGATCGAGCGCTATTCGCGCCACATCCTCCTGCCCGAGGTGGGCGGGAAGGGGCAAAAGACCCTTCTTTCCTCCCGGGTGCTGATTATCGGGGCGGGGGGACTGGGAAGCCCGGCCGCCCTTTACCTCGCCGCGGCGGGGGTCGGGACCATTGGACTTGTCGACATGGATGTGGTGGATCTGTCGAACCTCCAGCGTCAGATCCTTCACGGAACGCCGGATGTCGACCTCCCCAAGGTTCACTCCGGACAACAGAAGATCGAAGCGCTCAACCCTGATGTCAAGGTGATGACCTATCCCTTTGCCCTGACGGCGGCGAACGCCCGTGAGGTTGTGTCTGGATACGACGTCATCCTTGACGGGACCGACAACTTCCCCGCAAAGTTCCTGATCAACGATCTTGCCGTCCTTGCCGGCATTCCTCTGGTTCATGGGGGAATCCTTCGCTTCGTCGGCCAGGTTCTGACCATCCGGCCAGGAGAGACGGCCTGCTACCGCTGCCTCTTCCGTGAACCACCTCCCGCGGGAGCCGTTCCCTCCTGCTCCGAAGCGGGTGTGCTCGGCGTTATCGCTGGCGTCATCGGAACCATACAGGCCACCGAGGTGCTGAAGCTTCTTCTGGGTAAGGGGGAGCTCCTGACAAACCGCCTCCTGACCTACGACGCCCTGACGGTCGCATTCCGGAACGTGGCCGTCCGCAAGAACCCCAAGTGCCCCGTCTGCGGGGATCATCCTGTGATTACGGAGTTGATCGACTATGAACAGACCGTCTGCACCACACCGGGAGTCTGACTCGACCCGCGGAGAGAATGTGGCAAACGCCTCCGCAGGATCAAAGATAAAAGGTCTCAAGTGTCGCGAATGCGGCCGACTTTATCCGGCTGTGGCGATGCATATTTGTGAGTTTTGTTTTGGACCTCTCGAGGTCGACTATGACTACGAGGCGATCGCCGGCCGCCTGTCCCGCCGGTCGATCGAGGAGGGGCCCAAGTCCCTCTGGCGCTATCACGAGCTTCTTCCCGTGACGGGTGCCCCCACCGTGGGTCTCCATGCCGGTATGACACCGCTGGTTCATGCCAAGCGCCTGGGCAAGCTGCTGGGGCTCGACAACCTTTACCTCAAGAACGATACGGTGAACCACCCCACCCTTTCCTTCAAGGATCGGGTAGTGGCTGTGGCCATGACCCGGGCCCGGGAGCTGGGTTTTGATACCGTGGCCTGCGCCTCGACCGGCAATCTGGCAAACTCCGTCTCGGCCCATGCGGCCAGTGTCGGGATGAAGTGCTTCGTCTTTATCCCCCACGATCTGGAAGCCGGCAAGATTCTGGGCAACCTGATCTACCATCCGACGGTGGTGGCTGTCCGGGGAAACTATGATGATGTGAACCGTCTCTGCAGCGAAATCGGGGGAGAATACCCCTGGGCTTTTGTAAACATCAATATCCGCCCTTACTATGCGGAAGGCTCCAAGTCCCTGGCTTTTGAAACGGCCGAACAACTGGGATGGCGCGTGCCTGACCAGGTTGTCGTTCCCATTGCTTCGGGATCTCTTCTCACAAAGATCTGGAAGGGGTTCCAGGAGTTTTCGAAGCTTGGAATCGTTTCTTCCAACCCGTCGCTCCGGGTCAACGGGGCCCAGGCGGAGGGGTGTTCCCCTGTTTACCGGGCCTTTGTCTCCGGAAAAAACCATCTCGTTCCGGTGAAGCCCAATACCATTGCCAAGTCTCTGGCCATCGGCAATCCCGCCGACGGATTCTACTCCCTGGACGTGGTCTTCAAGTCCAAGGGAGCGATCGCCGCCGCTACCGATCCGGAGATCGTCGAAGGGATGAAACTTCTGGCCGAAACGGAAGGAATCTTTGCCGAGACAGCAGGCGGAGTGACCGTGGCCTCTCTGAAAAAACTCTGCGAAGAAGGACGGATCGGCCGTTCGGACCTGACGGTGGCCTACATTACCGGCAACGGACTCAAGACGATGGAAGCCCTGACGGGAGCTCTTCCCGAGCCGGTGGCCATCGATGCCTCCTTGAGTTCTTTCCGCAAAAACGTGAACCCGTCGAACTGACCGCATAAAAGAAAGGAATCTTCATGTCCGTTGTCGTGCGTATTCCGACCCCGTTGAGGAAGCTTACCGGCAATCAGGGCGAGGTCCGGGAAGAGGGGAAGACGGTTCGAGAGATCCTGAACGGACTTGAGAGTCACTATCCCGGAATCCGTGAGCGCCTTACCGATGAGTCGGGAGAGCTTCGCCGGTTCATCAATATCTACCTCAACGAAGAAGATATCCGTTTTGCCGAGGGGCTCGATACGACCGTCAAGGCGGGAGATGAGGTCTCTATCATCCCGGCCATCGCCGGAGGCTCGCGATGACACAGATGCGCCTCCACCTGACCTTTCCCGAGGAACGGGTGCGGGAGCCCATCGTCTATGAAATCTGCAGAAACTTTCCCGTGGTCGTGAATATTCGCCGGGCGGACATCTCCGAAGACAGTGGCTGGATGGAACTGGAAATGGACGGAGAGCTTGCCGACCTCGAGCGGACCGTCGCCTATTTGCGCGACCGTGGCGTCGTTGTGGCTCCGATTGAAAAGAGCATCCTCGAGGGATAGGCCTCCAAGGAGATTCCCATGGCATTTCGTGAAGACCAGATTGCGCGCTACAGCCGTCATATTATCTTAAAAGAGGTGGGTGGAAAGGGGCAGGAGAAGCTCCTTTCCGCCCGCGTTCTCATTATCGGCGCCGGAGGCCTCGGAAGCCCTGTGGCCATGTATCTGGCCGCGGCCGGCGTGGGAACCATCGGCCTTATTGACATGGATGTGGTTGATGTCTCGAACCTCCAGAGACAGATCATGCACTCCCAGACGACGGTGGGGATCCCCAAGGTTCTCTCCGGGCAGAAGACCCTCACCCGGATGAATCCGGATGTCCGGGTTGTTCCGATTCAGGATCGTCTCACCGCCGAAAATGCGATGGAGTTGTTCTCTGGCTACGATGTGATCGTTGACGGCTCCGATAACTTTGGAACCCGCTACATTGTGAACGATGCCGCCTTTTTCCTGAAGAAGACCCTGGTTTCGGGCTCCATCCTTCGTTTTGAAGGTCAGGTTACCGTCCTTGAGGGGCACACCTCCGCCCCCTGCTACCGGTGCCTCTATCCCGAGGCGCCTCCCCCGGGACTTGTCCCCTCCTGCTCCGAGGCCGGGGTCCTGGGTGTGCTCGCCGGTACCATCGGAACACTTCAGGCTGCCGAGGTGGTCAAGAAGATCCTGGGTGTCGGAGAGCTTCTGACTGGCCGCCTGCTTCTCTATGATGCTCTCTCCATGACCTTCCGCAAGCTCAAGGTTCCCAAGGATCCTCATTGCGCTCTTTGTAGTCCGTCTCCTACCATTACGACCGTTTCCGGATCCTCGGAGTGGGTCTGTCAGGTGCCGGCCTCCTGATGGAGGAGAAGGGGGAGATTCACCTTCCCCGGTCGATTTTCAATGAAATGCTCGACCACTGCCGGAGCTGTCGTCCGGAGGAGGCTTGCGGGCTTCTGGCGGCCGATGCCGCGGGCAAGGCCGTGGCCGTTATTCCCGTGACAAACAGCCTCCACTCTCCAGTCCGTTATCAGATGGACACACGCGAACAGTTTGATGCGATGAAGAGGATCCGGCAGCAAGGCTGGTCGCTTTTCGCCATCTTCCACTCCCACCCCCTCTCCGAACCCGCTCCTTCCCCCACCGATATCCGGCAGGCCTTCTATCCGGAGGCGTACATGATCATTGTGGGTCTTGAAAACGACCCAGCGGTGGTTCGGGGATTCGTGGTGGAGGAGGGGCGAGTCGGGGAGCGTCCCCTTCGGGTTGTGGCGGATTCTCTCCCGTAGCGTTCCTTCTTCTCATGATTGGAGGAGACGGCGTTCTCTCCCCATTTTCTTCCCGGAGCGATAGAAGTTCTTTTCTATATTGATTTTTTAGCAAGTCTTCCCTATTCTTTGGATGATTGTTCCCTCCCTTTTGCCCCGGAGACTGAGCGACATGGCCAAAAAGATCCTGATGATCGAAGATGACCCCGATATTGCCGGCCTCATCCTTCACTACCTCAAGATGGAGGGTTTTGAGTGCGAGCATGTATCCGACGGGACAGCTGGCCTCTCTCTGGCCCGCCGCCTCAAACCTGACGCGATTTTGCTTGACCTCATGCTGCCCGGGATTGACGGACTGACGGTGAACCGGCTCATCAAGCAGGATCCGGCAATCTCCGCTACTCCGGTCGTGATTGTGACCGCCAAGGGGGAAGAAACCGACCGGGTGGTGGGGCTTGAGATGGGGGCCGACGACTATATCGTCAAACCCTTCCACCCGAAGGAGATGGTCGCCCGGGTCAAGGCCGTCCTCCGTCGTCGCGAAACTCAGCAACGCCTTTCGGAGAGGATGTCGATTGGTCCCGTTACCATCGACATCGGACGCCATGAAGCCACCTTTGAAGGAGTCCCTTCCCCCCTGACAGCAAAAGAGTTTGACCTTCTCGTCGCCCTCATGCGGGTGTCCGGGCGTGTTCTTGACCGGGAGACGCTCCTCAATGCAGTCTGGGGTGACGACTACGAAGGAACCGACCGGACGGTGGATGTTCACATCCGCCGGCTCCGGAAAAAGATGGGTGAATCGGCAGCCTGGGTCGAGACGGTCAAGCAGATCGGCTATCGCTTTCGTGAAGAGGGGAAGGGCGGTCCATGAGTTTTCGCGCCTTCGCCCTCCTGTTAGGCGGTGGTGCTTTTGTGGCAGGCGGAGTTTTCATGGTCCTGGTAGGACACGGAATGGCTCGCCTGCTTCTTTTTGCCGGTCTTTTTCTGCTCCTCCATCTGGTGGTTCGCTTGGTCTATCGGATTGTTGCCCGGCAGGCAGATGCCGCCCTGAAAAATCCACTCACCATCGCCGCCCAGGGATTTTTCGACGATCTTTTCGACCCCATGCTCTCCGGCCTCATTCGACTCCTGAGGGAAAAGCACGAGACCTCCGGGCGTCTTGCCGAAGTGGCGAGCCGCTTCGAGGGCGTTTTTGACAATATGGTGGAAGGCGTGGTGGTCACCGCCTCAAATTCCCAGATCCTCATGGTAAACCCGGCCTTCGAGCGGATCCTTGCCATTCCGGCTAATGAGGCGGTGGGGAATCGCCTGGGGATCGTTGTCCGGGAGACGGCGATTCACCAGCTTGTGGAGGAGGTTTTTCGCACCAAGAACCGGGTCATGCGCGAGCTGGGCTACCGGAGCCGGGGGACGACCAAGGTCTTGAATGTGGTGGCGACGATCTCTGAGCCCCGGGACGGCTCCGGGAAGAGCTACGGCATCTTTCTGTTTTACGATATGACAACAATCCGGGGGCTCGAAAGGGTTCGGAAGGACTTTGTCGCCAACGTCTCCCATGAGATCCGGACCCCCCTGACATCGATCCGGGGATATGCCGAAGCGCTGAGCGATGGGGCGCTCGCCGATCCGGATCTTGCCCGAAGCTTTTTGGGGATTATCTCCACATCGGCGGATCGCCTCTCACGCCTGGTCAACGACCTCCTCGAGCTCTCCCGGCTTGAATCCGGAACGGTCGACCTCAGATTGCTTCCTGTGGAGCTTGGTGCCCTTTCCGATCGTCTCCGGGAGGAGTTTACCGACCGTCTCTCAAAAAAAGAGATGCGGCTGGAAACAAATTTTTCGAGGCCCTTCACCTTTGTCACCGACGACTCCCTTCTCCATCTGGTTCTGGTTAACATTGTCGATAATGCTATCAAGTATTCTGCGCCGGGCTCTGTTGTGCGGCTTGGGGCGACGATGGATGATTCGGGGAT
The DNA here is from genome assembly GCA_021828805.1 of Nitrospirota bacterium. GTDB lineage: Bacteria > Nitrospirota > Leptospirillia > Leptospirillales > Leptospirillaceae > UBA4572. Next base: position 8,894 of record JAJZCZ010000017.1, read on the forward strand.
CCAGATTGAGGTGGAGGATCACGGAATGGGAATTCCCGAAGACGAGCTATCCCGTATCTTCGAGCGCTTCTACCGGGTTGACCGCTCCCGTAGCCCGGCCGTTCCCGGAACAGGTCTGGGACTTTCAATCGTTCGCCATGTCATGACGCTTCTGTCCGGGCGTGTTTCGGTCAGGAGTTCCCTGGGGCAGGGGACCACAATCGCTCTCCAGCTTCCTCCGCGCAGCCTTCCTCCTTCCTCCCTGTAGCGAGACATCCGGTGCCGGGTCTCCTTTTCAAGGAGCCCCGATCAAGGATAAAATAAGTGTAGACTCATTCTTTCCAGAAACGGCTATGGACCCATTCTTTCAAGGAGGTTTCCATGACAACGAAACGTTTCGCATGGCTTTTGGCCGGTGTTATTTTCCTGGCTTCACAGGTGGCCCAGCCGACGGCGGCTCGAGCCCACATGATGCACCACGGTCATATGGGGCCCATCGGATTCTACCTGATGAACCAGGATCGCCTTGGACTCTCATCTGCTCAGACAAAGAAGCTCATGGATCTCAAAATGACCTTCATGAAAACCAAAATCATGGAAAAGGCACGGATCCACGTTCTTCATATGGAGACAATGGGGCTCATGATGCACCGGAATATTGATGTGAACCAGGTGCAGCAGAACATGGACAAAGTGCTGGCCCACAAGAAGAAGATCATGAGGGCGTTCGTGACGATGGTTGCCAGTGCTCACAAGGTTCTCACGCCCGAACAGTATGCCAAGGTCAAGAAGCTTTGGCGGGAAATGATGATGCATCATGGAATGATGGGGGGAATGATGGCTCCTCATCCTCCTTCTCACCACCCCGGTATGTGAGGCATTCTTGAGGAAGGTAGCAGCATCCGGCCGGACCGGGAGATCTCTTCCCCGGTTCGGCCTTCATGTCTCGACCGCCGGAGGCCTCGACCGTATCTTTGGCCGGGGGGAGGCCCTGGCCTGCGGAACGGTCCAGATTTTTTCCCACTCTTCCCGGAGTTGGGAGTTCGCTATTCCTGATGCCCATGTTCTCGACCCCTACCTCAGGGCCCGGTCGGGCGCCTCTTTTTCCGATGTTTTTATCCATGCGAGCTACCTGATCAACATGGCTTCGGATGATCCAGAGATTGCAAGGAAATCCATGGAGACGCTGGAAAAGGAGCTGGCGACCGCCCGTCTGATGCAAGCGAAGGGTCTTGTCCTTCACCCGGGTTCTGCCCGGGGAGGAGAGAGAAGGAAGGCGTGTCTTCGGGCAGCCTCCCGGATACAGGAGGTTCTCGACCGGGTTCCCGGAGACGGAGCGCCCCTCCTTCTGGAAAATACGGCAGGAGCCGGAAGCATGCTGGGGGCAAGGCCCGAAGAAATGTCTGAGATCTATGAAGCCATCGGCCGGCCGGACAGGACCGGGATCTGTCTCGACTCCTGCCATCTTTTTGCGAGCGGATATGATCTTTCGGAGGAGGGTGCCGGGGAGGAGATCGTCGCCCGCTTCTGTGAGGCCATTCCCGGGAGGCGACCCTCCCTGTGGCACCTCAACGACGCCCTCTTTCCCCGCGGGTCTGGGCGGGACCGCCACGCGGGCCTGGGAGAGGGGCATATCGGTCTTCCGGCTCTGGGACAACTTGTCCGGCTTGCGGTGGCCTCCGACGTTCCTATTGTTCTGGAAACCCCTAAAGGAGAAGGTGATGAGGAGGATCGCAGGAATATGAGCCGCCTGTTTTCCATGGCCGGGCTTTCTGCTCCTCCGGAGATCGCTTCCGAATGATCGATCCTCTCCAATTTACCCGGGGAATCCTGGGGACGGTTCAAAATTTTACCCTGATGGTGTTTCGGGCCTTTCGCTACATGATGGTCCATTTCCGTGTCCGGGAGAGTCTTCTGGAGATGGATCGCCTGGGAGTGGGTTCGATCCCGATCGTCTTTCTGGCCAATCTTTTTGCCGGCCTTGATATGGCCCTCCAGTTCAGCGTGGTGATGGCTCCCTACGGGGCGACGAATCTCCTGGGAAAGGTTGTGGCGACCTCGGTCATCCGGGATATGGGGCCGGTTCTGGCCTCGCTGGTGATGAGCGCTAGGGTGACGGCCGGCATCACCTCGGAACTCGGGATGATGGCCACCACCCAGCAAATCGAGGCGCTCCTGGTTATGGGGGTGGATCCTGTCGACCGGCTGGTGGCTCCCAAGATCCTGGCCGGGATGGTCATGCTCCCGGTTCTTTCTGTGGTGGGGGACTTCCTGGGGGTTTTGGCCGGACTGGCTGTGGCCATGTTCGGAGCCCACGTTCCCGCCCCTCTTTACTGGTCTGGCGTCCGGACGGCTCTGACTCTTCCCAACCTTGTCAATGGAATCGCCAAGCCCTTTGTCTTTGGCTTCATCCTTGTCTCGATCGGCTGCTACTACGGATTGCGGACGACGGGGGGGGCTCAGGGAGTAGGCCGGTCCACGACGAAGGCCGTTGTCTATGCCGCGATCTGGATCCTCGTGGCAAACTTCCTGATCAGCAAGCTTCTGATCGATGTCTGGGGGTGGAAACTGTGATCCGTCTCGAGAACGTCACTGTCGCTTACGGCAGCCGTGTGATTCTTGAGGAGATCGACCTCGAAATTCCCACAGGAAAGACCATGGTGATCCTGGGCGAGAGCGGCTCTGGGAAGACGACCATCCTCAAGTGTGTTCTGGGGACCTTACACCCCGTGAAGGGGCGGGTCCTGGCCAACGGTCAGGACATCTCGACGTTAAACGAGAGTGACCTGCTCCGCTTCCGACAGCGCATGGGCATGGTCTTCCAGGAAGGCGCCCTCTTTGACTCTCTGACCGTGGGAGAGAATGTGGCCTTCTGGTTGTGGGAGCACACCAGCCTGTCTGATGAGGAGGTTGAAACCCGTGTCCGGACGCTTTTACGGTTTGTGGGGCTTGAAAATTCCATCGACTTCAAACCTTCCGACCTCTCGGGGGGGATGCGCCGCCGGGTGGCGATTGCCCGGGCGATGGCGGCGGAAGATCCTGCCTTCATGCTCTATGACGAACCTACCACCGGTCTCGATCCTTTTACCTCAAAGTCGATCTGCGATCTGATGCGACGGGTCCAGCGGGAGTTCACAACGACGAACATCGTTGTAACGCATGACCTCACCGATGCCTATCGTGTCGGTGATCTCTTCACCTTCATCAAGGACGCCAAAATCATCGCCACCGGAAGCCGGCAGGACATCGAACACTCCCACGATCCTTTCATCAAAACATTCCTCTCCCTCGACTCCTGAAAGGGGTGACCATGAAGCGCAGCACAAACCTGTCTCTCTCCGAGTTTCGTGTGGGACTTATCGTCGGAGGAAGCTTTCTTGTGGGGGCGATGGTCATTATCGCCTACGGCAAGATCTCGGGAATCTTTTCCCGGCAGGTTGATATGACAGCTCTCTTCCGGAATGTTCAGGGGCTCACCCAGGGGGCTCCGGTCCGCCTTATGGGAATCGACAGTGGCTATGTGTCAGGGGTGGAGTTTGTCCGCTTTCAGGGGAAGCGCTATGTGAAGGTTTCCATGCGGCTCTCCCGGACAAGGTTCCACGAGCTCTCTGGCGGGACATCGGCTGAGATTCATACCCAGGGGCTCATGGGGATCAAATACGTTGAGCTTTCCCCGGGCCACAGTTCCGACGGCCCTCTCAACCCTTCCCTTCCCATTATGGGCCGGGAGTCCAACTCTCTGGGGGCGGTGATGAAGTCTGGCAAGGATGTGGTCCGAAACATGAAAGACCTCTCTCTCTCCCTCACCGAGCTTGCCAACTCGGCAAAGAGTGGCCAGGGAACGGTGGGCCATCTCATGAAGGACCCGACCCTCTACAACAATGTGAATCAGGCGGCCCGCGATCTCGCTTCATTGGCGGAAAAAATCGACCACGGGCCGGGATCGGTCTCCAGGCTCCTCTCTTCCGATGAGATTTATCGCCGTCTTGACAGTACCCTGGGGAGCCTCGATGTGCTCCTTGCGGAGGCAAAAGATGGACAGGGGCTGGCAGGGAGTCTTCTGGAGGACAAGGAAACCGCCCGGTCATTCAAGGATTCACTCTCCCGTCTTGACGACATCCTGCGTCAAATCCAGAGCGGGCAGGGGACAGCCGGACGGCTCCTCTACGATCCGGTGACGGCTACCCATGTGGACAAGATTCTTGGCCGGATGGACAGTCTGTTGAAAGATATGAAAGAGCATCCCCAAAAATACTTCACTGTCGAGGTTCATGTCTTTTGAAAGACGATCGCCGCCGATTCCTCCGCATTCTCTGGGGGGCCCTCTTCCTCTACGAGATTTTGAATGTTTTTTTCATCAATCTTCTTCGGAGCCAGTCCGTCTCGCCAATAGGGGAGATACTCCAGATCTTTTCCTTTCTGACCATGCTTCTTCCCCTTTGGCTGATGCTCTCGTTTCGCGACATTCTTCCCCGTGTCCGTCTTTTTTCCCAGACCTTTTTCCTTTGGTACTTCTCTTTGGCAACCTTCTGGATTGGTGCCGGATTCGGGATATTAATCCAGAAGGGCTTGCTCTTCTATGATGCTGGAAGAGCCGGCTCCCCCCTGCAGCCCTCCTCCGGATACTCCCTGCGGGCACTGGAGTCCGGGTTCTTTCTGACGGCTGTTCTTCTCGTACTGGCTCTGGCGGCCCGATTTTTTCCTCCGCGCCTCATTCGCATCCATTTGGCTTTTGAAGGGATTGATCCTCGACTTGAAGGGACGACGATCCTCCATCTTTCCGATCTTCATGTGGGGTCCTGGCAAGGAGAGGGGCGCCTGCGGACTATTGCGGAACGTGTCAGAGAGATTGCTCCGGATATTCTGGCCATCACCGGGGATGCGATCGACCACCGCGAGGAAGAAGCGCAAATTTTTGAGCGCATCTTTGCCCCTCTCACGGGCAGGATCGGGACCGTGGCTGTTCTGGGAAACCACGAATACTGGACATTTGGAAAGGAATCCTGTGCTGTCATGCGTCGTCACGGTTTCCCTGTTTTAAAGAACGAGAGCCGTCTTCTGGAGAGGGAGACCGGAGGAAGAGTCCGGGTGGTGGGAGTGGATGATCCGGCGGGGGCCGAGTGTGCCCCCGATTGTGGGCCTGATCTTGGCAAGGCTCTGGCGGACGTCCAGGCAGGAGAGTTTGTTCTGGCGCTTGTACACCAGCCGACCTTGTGGGAGGGGGCTCTTTGCCGGGCTGCCCATCTGACTCTGGCCGGCCACACCCATGGGGGGCAGATCGGTGGCCATCCCCCTTTGCCCAGCCTGGCGTCTCTTTTCTTCCGTTATCCTGTCGGTCTCTTTTCTGCTTCGTCTCCCGGATGCAGTGATCACCGACTTCACGTCAGCGCTGGCTTGGGATACTACGGAATACCGGTGAGAATCGGGATGATTCCGGAGATGACTCTTGTGACAATCGGCTCCAAATCCGGCGGAAATTCGGAGGGGAAGGCTAAAAATTTTGAGGGTGTCGTGGAATCCGCAAAAAAATATTGAAGAAATTTTTTTATTTTTTGTTTTTAATCAATAACTTAAGCTGAAGAAAAAAAATCTTTCAAGCCCTTGCGAATCCAAAATGGCTTTTGTATACTGATCCGTGGGCTGAAGTGTAGGGGTCCGGGACGGGCCTTTACAGGTCGGCAGTTCCTTCTATCCGTGCCAATTTAAGGAGGGGGTATGGCTTCCAACAAAGCAATTCCAAACGGTACCGCAGCAAAGACGGCGATTATTTCCTCCGTCTTCTGGCTGGCGATGGGAACGACCCTCGGGTTCGTCACCTCGCTCAAACTTTCTTACCCTGATGTTCTCGCGGGAACTCCCTACCTGAACTTCGGGCACATTCGGCCGGTCCACGTCCTGACGGTGATCTATGCTTGGATTTCGATGGCCTTTGCTGCCGCCATGTACTACATGACCCCCGTTCTCTGCGGAACGAGACTCTGGAGCGAGCGGCTCGGTGTCATGAACATCTGGCTCTGGAACCTTGGCATCATGGTCGCAGACGTCTCCCTCGACCTCGGTATGAGCTCGGGCCGTGAGTACTCTGACTTCGCCTGGCCGATCGACATCTATGTGATCGCCTTCATCCTCGTTCCCCTTGGTGTGAACGTATGGATGACCGTCCTGACCCGTACGGTGAAGGGAATCTACCCGACCACCTGGATTATGATGGCCGGCCTTCTTTATCTCGTTACGGTTTACTCCATGTCCCAGTCTGTGGAGGTTTTCCATGTGACCGGTCTGAACGAGGCCCTCATCACCTGGTGGAACGCCCACAACCAGCTCGGTATCTGGATCACCCCGATCTCCATCGGTATTGCCATGTACCTGATTCCGAAGCTTTCGGGTAACCCGCTCTATAGCCACAAACTGGCGCATTTGACCTTCTGGGGTCTTTTCGCCTTCTACTCCACTCCTGGAGCTCACCACATGATGGGTGCTCCCATTCCTGAGTGGCTCAAGTCCTTCGCTTCCGTTTCCGGTGTGCTGATTCTCGTGCCGGGAATGGCCTTCATTGCCAATGCCCTTCTCACCATGCAGGGCAAGTGGAAGCTCTTCGTTGAAGTTCCTTCCCTTCGCTGGGCGATCACCGGAACCCTGATGGGTATTCCCCTCTTTTTCCAGGGTGGATTCCAGCAGACCCGCGCAATCAACTGGTACATTCACGGGACCCACTGGATCGTGGCCCACGCCCATCTGGCTCTTCTGGGCTTCTCCTCCTTCGTGGAGATCGGTGCCATGTACTATGGTCTCGAGCGGCTTCTGAAGCGGAAGTTCAACCCGACTCTCGAGCTTTACCACTACTGGCTCATGACCATCGGATTCATCATCTTCTGGACCTCGCTGACCGCTGCCGGACTTATTCAGGCTGCTGCGAAGGTTTATGAGATTCCCTATGTCGCGTCCATCCAGGCCTCCCACCCCTACATGGTGGCCCGGTCCTGGGGTGGTTTCATGATCATTACGGGACAGTGGATCTTCCTCTACAATCTTTATCGCACTGCGACGGCTCCAGCCCACAAGGCTATTCCTTACAATCCTTCCGAAGTGAAGGCCTAGTTAGGACGTCACAGGGTTTCAGGTTTTAAAAGGGGGGTGGCCTTAGCTGCCCCCCTTTTTTTTTCCTCTGATTATTCTTCCGAGGGCTTATGGAGGCTTTCGTTATGGAAGGGGAATCTCTTTAATGGGTAGTAATGCTGGATTTGGTGCTGTTATCAGTTATGTGGTTATTCTTGGGCTTCTCATCTTGGGTAGCCGCTCCTTTTCTCCCGTTTTTCGAAGGATCAGTTATGTTATCTTCGTTGTTATAACCATTTCGATCTTTCTGCTGCTTGTTGGAGCTAATTTTCATTACTTCTCCCCCGGAATGGCTGTTCTTGTCATGACCTGGGGAATGGCTATTATTGCCATTTTCCTTTTTTTTGTCTCTCTCTATTTCCGGAAAAAGAAAGCCCTTCCTCCCTCCTCTGAGTTCTTTGGTGTCCGGAAGAAGCCCGCGACTGATTCCGAAAAAGGAGGTTCATTGATGAAAAGCGCTGAACCGAAGGAAGCTTCTTCCGATCTTCAGGAAGAGGCGCTTTCCCTCCTTCCGGCTCCCGATCCTTTTTCTCTCCGGACAATCTTTGAAAAGGGTTTTTCCGTCCTCCTGTATGGTCCGACAGGTTCGGGAAAAACCTTTTCCATTGTGATTGAACATCTTCAAACGCTTAAGAATGAAGGGCGTATCGACCAGATCGTCATGATCCCCTGCTCTGACGGGATGGAGGACTATGACCTTTTGTCGAAGCCCATTCCGATCGGTCCCCAGGAAAAGATGCGTATGATGATGACGCTCTCGCACGAATATTCCGACGTTCCTCTCTCGGTTATCGCCCAGACTTTGGGAGACTGGACGCGTGTGGAGGGTCCGCTCAAGCGTGTCTTTCGTCTGGCTCATGAAGGCGAGCGAATCGCTGTGGTCTTTGACGAGCTCAACCGCGCCTCCCGGGCCGCCAGAAATCTCATCCTCAAGGCCATCGATCCTGTTCTTGAACATTATGAGCTTCACGACTTTATTACTGGCGATGTGATCTCCGTGCCCCTCGACCGGATCCAGTTCTGCGCCACGAGCAACATCGGCGCTTCCTATTCCCAGACGCATGACCTTGATGAGTCTCTTCTCGACCGCTTCCAGTCGATTGTCTTCGTTGATTACAACATTGAGCTCGAGCGGGAAATTTTTAAAAAACAGGGACTTCCCCAGGGAGTTGCCCAAAACATCATGAACGTGGCGGCCACCTTGCGGGAAGCTTACAAGCAGGGACACCTTTCCGCTCCTCTTTCCACCCGGCATATCAAGAACTGGGGGCAGTCAATCCTCGACGGGGCCGATCCCGTCTCCGCCGCTCGCGGTCTCTGGCTTAACCGTCTGATTTCCCATGATCAGCACGGGTATCCGGATGAGGAGCAGCTTGAGGCGATCGAACAGGTGCTTGAAGGGGCCTTTCGCCGCCAGGCTTCTCCCCGGGAAAGCACCCGAAAGGAGAGCTAGGTGGCCTCCCGTCCCCCCGATCTGAGGAGCCTCGAGAGACGACTCTCCATCCTGTCGTCGCGCTTTTCGGGGGGGATCCCGGTGCGGATCTCCCTGCGTTTTGAGAACGACCGTCCCCAGTGGAACTCTTCGGCCCGAACTCTCGCGCTGGGAGTTCGCTCTCTTGCCAGGCATCCGGAGATCTCGACACTTCTGGAACTTCTCTCCATGCACGAACTTGGAAAGATCCGATCCGGACTGCGGCCTGATGGCGAGGACGCGGCCCTTCTCTCCCTTCCCCCCGGTCTTGTGACCCTCTTCGAGGACTACCGGACGGATCGAGCACAGCTAAAAAGACTCTCTCTTCCGCCAGAAACACTTGCCCCTCTCTACGAGGCGCTGGCTCCAGTTCGTGTGAAAAAGAAGCGCCTGGCAATCAATACCTTTCGCCACGGCTTTGATCCCTTTGTACTGGGAGAGATCCTTCTGGCGAAGGCCTTGGGGGCTTCTTCGCTTCTTCCGCACGAGCGCCATCCCCTCCTTGTTCGCTCGGGGATCATTCTGAGCCGCTACCGCCTCTTCGGGCGCTACCGGGAGTTCCTGGGGGATTTTCGGGAGGCAATGGAACGGACAGCTGAGGCTGGAAGCCGTGCGGAAAGTCTGGACCACATCTGGATGTTTTATAACAAATGGCGGAAGGTCTTTGATCGGTCCGGGAAGGGGGGACGAGGTCCGGAAGGTGTTTCGGTCCGGACTCCTGACTCAGGAGGGGGCGGCGGAGGGAGCGGATCCGGGTCCGGGGGGGGCGGTGCCTTCGGACGGGCTTCGGGGGGGAAAGGGAAGGTTCAGGAAGCTCCGCCTCCGGAATGGGATTACCGGGCTCCCGATACGACCCACGGGTACGGCTCCGAAGGGGGCCGTGGCGGCCAGACCTCCCGGACAGGCAAGGGACTGGGGGCCACCCAGGAGGCTCCCAGTCTTCTGCGGATGACCGGGGAGATCCCTCTGCTTGTGCCCCCCTCCCACCGGCAGGAGGTGTGGCCATGGGACATGGGGCTGATCCTCTCTGAAACGCGGAGCCTCGCGCGCTTTCTCAAGGTCGGGTTCGAGGAGACTCCCCTGGCGGGGATGACAGGGAGGCTGATCGCCCAGAAGCTCGTCTCCCCCACCCTCAAGGTAATGAACCGTCCGTCTCCCTTCCGGGAGGGGGCGAGTGAGCTTCGGATCCTGACCATCGTGGACTTCTCTTTTTCCATGGAGGGGTGGCCTCACTACTACGCCTCCCACCTGGCCCAGGTGATCGCCCTCTCGAAGGTGGCCGCAACCTTCGATATTGTCGCCTGCTCAAGCCGGTTCCAGTACCGGGTGGCTCCCGACGAGCTGAACCTTCTTCAGCCGGACGAAATGGAGGGGTTCCAGAACCTCCTGCCCATGATTGAGCGGACGGGACATCAGTACGATGCGGCCATCGTCCTTACAGATTGCCAGATCAGCGACCGGAGCGCCGAGGCTCTCGCGGAACTCCGGAAACGAGTCCTCACCATTGGTTGCTATGTCGTCCCGGACACGGTTGAGCATGTTCGGGGTCGCCCCATTGAGCGTGTGGTCGAAGACGGACGGCAGATGTTCCCCTCGACCTTCCTCTATGCCACCACTTTCCACGGGTTGGGGCGCAAGCTGGCGTTAAACCTCAACCGCATGCGCGTCCGCTCCTTCTCCTAGCCGGCCTCCCCGGCGTTTTCCTGCGCGTTGTCCTTTTGCTCCCTCTTTTATGACCCGCCTCCGGCCGGGAGTACGGGGATCGTGGGGACCTCTCCTCCCGCCGGCGGCAGTGGCGCATTCCGGAGAAGGGTGTCGATCTGGTAGAGGAGACGATTCCCGCCAATCCGGTAGGTGAGCGTCTGGGTCTGCATCCCGTTGACCGAGAGAACTGCCCGTATCGCCACCTTGGTTTCTCCTGAGATTCCCACGGCGCTTACGGAAAAGATCTGGCTGGTGAGTGTGATATCCCCCGAGATGTTGGCAAAGGTCGAGGGTCCTACGGCCTGCTGGAATTGGGACAAGTTGAGAAAGGGCCTTCGGGCAATGATCTGCTGGGCGATTGCCGGAGTAATCCCGGGGTCGAGGGCCGCCAGGACCACGGCGCTTGCGGTATTGACGTTGATCTGCCCCGGGGTATAGACGGTCAGGTAAGGTTCAAGGGCCTGATAGGCGGCTTCGGTCATCCCCGCGATCTGGTGAAGCTCCGAGAGAGTGTCCATTGGTCCTCCCCGGTTGCGGTAGGGGGGGACAAAGCCACCGTAAGGTCCGGGAGCTCCGACCATGTTGGGGGCCGGTGTGACCCACTGGGAGATGGCAGGCAGAAGGGCGGGATCCGCCCCAACGGAGGTGAAGAGGCGGGTGAACTGGATAAGGCGGTGAGGGTCGATGGATCCGCCCACGCCTGTGAGCATGTTGAGGTTGAACTTGCTTGCCTCGTCGGTCACCAGTCCGGAGACGAATCCTGCATTTGATACGGGGTAGTTGATGATGGGGGTGGCCCAGGGCTGGACGGTGGTGACAATGTTTGTCCCTAACTGGGTGGCCATCTGGAGGCTTTCGACGAGGGCAACTTTGGCGATGGAGATGGCGGCCCGGGCGATATACAGGGCGGAGACGCTGTGGGAGTAGATCTCTGTTTGCCTCAGAAAGGCCCGGCTTGTCAGGACGAACCGGGTGATGACCCCGGTGAGGAGAAGGATCATGAAGAGCACGAGGATCAAAACGACGCCGCGGTCCTGATGGCGTGCCCCGCCGTTCTCCCCGTCTTTTTGCGCCGAGGGCGGCGTCCCTTGTGAGAGGGGGCTATGAGGGTTGAACGGCTTCCACATCGAGGCTCAGATCAATCTTGGAATGGTCGTTGAAACGGCGCTTCATAGAGAGCCGGGTGACGCGAATAAAGTGGGGAGAACGCTGGATTCTTGCCAGGAAGAAGAGCGCGTGGGGAAGGTCCACCGAGTTGATCTCCATGGTGACCATGGCGATCCGGTAGGCCCCTTCGGGGGGCAGGGTCCGGGGGGTCATGCGGGTGATCCGGGATTTGATATGGGCCCGGTCGGCCTCTTCCTCAAGGGTGGCGATCAGAGAAAATCCGCGCTCCTCCCGGGCCAGACGTTGCGCCTGAGACTGAATCAGTGCCCGGGATGACTCGATCTCACGCGCGAGGGTGGCGACCCTGAGGGTTTCGGAACGGAGGTCGGCCAATTCGGCTTCCCGGGCCTGATAGGGATCCCAGAAGAGCATCGTCACTCCCTGCCAGAGAACAATTCCTCCCAGCAGGGAGAGCAGAAGTCGGACGAGGCGCTTTTCACGCGTGGTCAGACGTTCGTAGGCTGCCCGGACCGGCCTCGAGAATGTGTCAAAGCGGCCCCGGAGCCTGTCGGTTACTCCTCTGAGACTCTCTCCCCTAATCATGGCGTCCCCTCATGCGGAAGGTCACCGTCTTGCGGTCGATATCAAGGCCGGCGCTCTGGATGGAGAGGTCATGGAGCATCCCGGTCGCGGCAAGCGAGCGTTTGAGGGCGTCAACGCTCTTGAAGCTTCCGGTCTTGCCGGAGAGGGTGACAAACCGCCGGCTGATGGCAAGTGAGACCAGTTCGACCTTTACGCCCGGAGGCGGAGCGTTGGAAATGGCCTTCATGAGCCCGATGATATCGGCGCCCCGGGAGAGGAGATGGCGTTGCCGGTCGAGCGACGCCTTTTCCTGGGTCAACTGTTCCACGGGCATGACGATGGCATGGCCGGGAAGGGCTTTGCGGGCCTCGCGGTCCAGTGCCTCCCGGGCCCGGGCAACCCGATGATCCATACGGGAGAGATGGGCCGAAGCATCGGCCAAGAGCACTCCCAGAAGCACGAGAGAGAGAATGGCCAGAGAGCGGAGCCCCGAGCGTATCTCGGCCCGGTCTCCCTGCCAGGCAAGAGAGCCTTTGCGGAAGGTCAGGGAGGAGATCTCCTCCCCGGAAAGCCCCGCAAGACACCGATAGGCTGTTTCTCCCGGGGGGCGGAGAGGAGGGGGCCCCGGGTGGACCAGAGGGAAGAGAGGACTCTCCGGCGCCACGGGAACATCAATGTCAAAGTGTGCGGGGAGGGAGGCCCCCGAGGCAGCGAGTGAAAGGATCAGATCGAGAATGCGGCGGTCCCGGTCGAGGGGCGTGGCTCCCGGAGGAGTCCGGCCGGCCGAGACGGCGACGAGGGCGTCAGGGCCCTGTCCGGCTTCTTTTATCTGGCAGATCGCACGCCAGCCGGTGGCATGGATGACACCCCTGATCCTTGTCGCCCCCTCTCCCGGGGGAGCGGACGTTGCCCGGAGAGCTCCGGGAGAGTCTCCCGCGGAAGGCCCGGAGAGGAGAAGAGACTCAGGGAAGATCCATCGAGGCGAGAGTCCCGACTCTTCAAGGCGGCTGAGCAAGGTTGCCACCTCGTTTCGGGAAGCGGCCCAGAGGAGAACGTGGGACGGGTTTCCCTTGCGGGGAAGAAGGGAGAAGAGGGTCTCCTCCAGAGGCCAGGGCAGGAGGGGTTCAACCTCGGCGCCGGCAACCGTTTCCCGCTCGCCAGCGGTGACGGAGGGGGGGAGTACGATGGAGGCTGTCAGGGTTTTCTCGTCGGGCCAGAAGAGGAGAAAGGGTGTCTTCTCGCGCTCCTCCCGTGGCAGTCCGATCTCTTTCAGGCCGGCTTCCCAGTCCTCTCCGGACAGAGAAAACTGTCGCTCCCCGGAAGAAGGGTGGCGGCCATTGGGGGAGATGAGGCTCAGATGAAGGGCCTCCGGAGTCAGCCGTCCCGCCAGAAATCGCCCGGGAGACAGGAGACGCCGGAGACTTCGGGTTCTGTCAGTGAGGGATCGGGATGCCATTCATCGCGATGTTCAGGTTTTGGGCAGGGCCGTCGAGGGTAAGGGTTACGAGCCGTGTGGAGCTCTTCCCGGAGACCCCCGGAAGGGGGATCGAGGCCAGGGTGCCTTTGAGGCGGATATCGAGCCTCAGGTGAAGGAGTGAGTTCTGATAGGGCGTGGCCAGGGTAAAGGTTCCTCCCCCGGTAATGTCGGCCAGGGGACCCACGGCCATGAGTTTTTCGACGCGTCCCCGGCCTCCCGAGACGAAGACCCGGGAGTGGACGGCATCGAAGGAAACGGGGGGAAGCGGGAAACCCTCCACGGAGAGTGAGCTCAGAACGAGGTGTTTGACCATGGCCACAAAGACCCCATGTCCTTTGGTCTCCTGCCCGGCCTTCCAGGTGTAGTCGGTGTTGAGTGTCAGTGTTCCCCCGATCTTCTGATGGAGGACCGGTTCGGTGAGACGCAGGTTCACCGGGGTCACCGTGGCCCCTTTGAGGTGGTTCTTCTCATGGGGAAGTCTCCGGAGATGGCCTTCAAAGAGCCCTCCGTAAGCCCGGAGTCTGAAGTTGACCCGGGGTTTTCGTGAGGCGAGGCTTGCAAGCACCAGGGAGCCTTCGGCATGGTCAAGCGTCAGGATGGCCGGTCCGGCGGGTGTGGGGGCGGTCAGAACGAGATCCCGGTAGGAGAGTCGGGCCGGGAGGTCGAAGCGGGCCGATCCGGCCGCAAGGGCGATCCCTCCCTGCCCGCTGGCCTGTCCAAGAAAGTATTGGGCAAGCTCCTGATGAGGAAAGCCCTGGGCAAGGCCTCCCGCGAAGGCCACGGTTCCGGTGAGTCCGAGAAGAAGAGCTCTCCGGCCGATCCGGGGACGGGGGGGAGAGGCGTCAGGCGTTTCTCCGAGCGGGGGGCCTTCCCGGCGAAAGGGGGGAAAGCGGAGCGTTCCCATGCGACGGAAAAGAGTGGCGGCGGGGTTCATGGCCGACATCTCGCCCGGAGACCAGAGGGCCCGTAGAGGTGCGCTATCTTCAGAGGGAAGAACGTCATTTTTCGAGGTCCCACGAGACAATGTCCTTGTTGTTGCCCTTGCCGCCCCGGGCTCCGTCAGCTCCATAGCTCATGATGTCGAACTCCCCGTGGGTGCCCGGAGAGAGGTAGACGAAGGGGTGGCCCCAGGGATCCTTGGGGATCTTTGAGATGTAGCCTCCCGGCTTGTAGCTGTTGGGCTCGGGGGGAAGGGTGGGTTTCTTGACCAGGGCTTCCAGACCCTGCTCCGTGGTGGGATAGCTTCCATTGTCGAGATGGTAGAGAGAGAGGGCGTTCTCGAACTCGCGGATCTGTGTCAGCGCCGCTGTTCTCTTCGCTTCCTCGGTGCGCCCCACGATCTTGGGGACGACCAGGGCGGCCAGAAGCGCGATGATAAAGATAACGACCATGATCTCGATTAAGGTGAAGCCTTCCTCCCGGAGTTTCATTTTTCGGAACCGGGCAAGGCGGAGCAGGAAAGGACGGTGTTCGGACATTACAACTCTCCGGAGCATGTGTTAGGAGACGGCCTGGCTCATCTCGAAGATGGGAAGAAGGACGGATAAAACCATGAAAAGCACGAGTCCCCCGATAAAGAGTATCATAACTGGTTCGATCAGGGATGTCAGCGTTGCCACCGTCTGATCGACTTCGCTTTCGTACCCCTGGGCGACCTTCAGGAGAAGCTCCTCGAGCTTGCCGGTTCGCTCTCCCACGGCGATCATGTGGATGGCGAGGGGAGGAAAGATCTTCGAATCCTTCAGGCTCTGGGAGAGGGCTCGACCTTCGGCGATCTCCTCCCGCGCCCGGACGACAGCCTCCCGCACGGGACCGCTTGTGACGACCGCTTCGGAGACCTCCATGGCCTTCTGAAGCGGGGCGCCAGAGGCGAGGAGAACGCCCAGGGTCCGGGAGAATCGGGCCACCTGGCCTGACAGAAGGAGCGCTCCCACCTTCGGAAGGGAGAGGACCATGCGGTCAAGAGTCCCCCGGTGGTTCCGGATGGCCCGGAGCACAAGAAGAACGAAGAGTCCCGCGCCACCTCCGGCCAGGACAAGATGGTCGTTGAGCCACCGGGAGCTGCCCATGAGGATGCGGGTGGGAAGGGGCAGGGTGGCCTTGAGCCCCTCGAAGACGGCGGTGATCCGGGGCATCACCACCAGAAGCAGGAAGACCACCATTAAAAGCCCCACCCCCATGAGAAGGAGGGGGTAGAAAAGAGCTCCCATGACCTTCCGTCTGGTTCCCACCTGTTTTTCCATGAGGTCGGCCAACCGGTCGAGCATGATCTCAAGCGTCCCTGATTCCTCCCCCGCCCGGACCATATTGAGATAGATTCCGGAAAAAACGGCGGGAAGGGTCCCCATTGCGGCCGAAAGAGGGCGTCCTTCCTTGACAAGATCCCGGATCCGGGAGGCCACCCGGGCCATGGGGGTGTCGGGTCCCTGGTCGAGAACGGCTCCCAGGGCCTCCACGATGGGAACGCCCGCTCCAACAAGGATCGACATCTGGCGGGTGAAGACAGAGAGATCGTGTCCGGAGGGGCGCCGTCCTCCTCCCCGGGGGGTCATCTCGGCACCGGATTTTTCTCCCCCTCCCGAATGGGCTTCGAGTGTGAGGGGAAGGATCCCTTCCTTCCGGAGCTTTTGGCGGGCAGAGGAGAGGCTGTCGGCGTCGACGAGGCCCCGGGTGCGTTCTCCGTTTCCCCGGACTCCGGAATAGTTCCAGACGGGCAATGTTCCTCCTTGGCGCTAGACGGCCTCGATCTCGCTCTGGGCGACCCGGAGGACCTCTTCGATGGTGGTGATGCCTTCCAGGACCTTCCTCCGCCCGTCGTCGGTCAGGCTCTGCATGCCCTGCTTGTGGCCGGCCTCCCGGAGAGTGGCCGCATCCTCGCGGATGTTGACAAGGTGGGCGATCTCGGAGTCGAGGACAAAGAGCTCGTAGATTCCCTGCCGCCCCTTGTACCCTGTATTCAGGCAGTCAGGACATCCGGTTCCCCGGAAGAGGGTGCCCCCGGGAAGCCTCGCCGGGTCGATGTCGAGACGGTGGAGTTCATCTGGCTCAGGGCGATAGGCAATCCGGCAGGAGGGGCAGATCTTGCGGACAAGCCGTTGGGCCAGGACGGCCCGGACCGAGGTCGAGATGAGGAAGGGTTCGACCCCCATGTCAATGAGCCGGGTCATGGCCGAGGGGGCATCGTTGGTGTGAAGGGTCGAAAAGACGAGGTGGCCGGTGAGGGACGCCTGGATGGCAATCTCGGCGGTCTCGGTGTCCCGGATCTCTCCGATGAGGATGACGTCGGGGTCCTGGCGCAGGATCGAGCGAAGTCCCGAGGCGAAGGTGAGGGAGATGCGGGGATTGACCTGGATCTGTCCAATTCCCCGGAGCTGATACTCCACCGGGTCTTCAATGGTGATGATGTTCTTGTCCGGGCTGTTGATGGTGTTGAGGATGGCGTAGAGGGTCGTGGTCTTGCCGGCGCCGGTGGGACCGGTCACCAGGATGATCCCGCTGGTGAGAGTGATCAGGCGGTTGACCGCGGCAAGATCCTGTGGGGCAAAGCCGATGTCGGAGAGGGGAAGAAGGAGTGTTCCCTGCTCCAGAATACGGAGGACCACCCGTTCACCGTGGCGAACCGGGATGGTCGAGACCCGGATGTCCACGTCCCGGCCGGCAGCCCGGATGCGGATGCGGCCGTCCTGGGGAAGGCGTTTCTCCGCGATGTTAAGGTTGGCCATGAGCTTGAAGCGGGAGAGAAGTCCCGCCTTGAGCTTCTGGGGGACAGAGAGGACATTGTAGAGCACCCCGTCGAGTCGATACCGGACCTTCACCTCTTCTTCGAAGGGCTCGAGATGAATGTCCGAAGCTTTCTGGCGAACCGCCTGGGAGAGGATGGAGTTGGCCAGGCGGATGATGGGGGCGTCGTCCCTGGCATCGAGGAGATCGACCGTCTCTACCATGGAGAGAAGGTCGAGAGAGCCTTCGGCCTCTTCTTCCGCCCGGTCGAGGATCTGTCCGGTCTCGGTCTGTCCGTGGCGTTCGTAGGCACCGTTGATAAGACCCAGAAGTGCGGTCGTGGGAAGAAGAGTGGGGCGTATCCGGACAGCGGCTCCCGCCGGCAGGAGAAACTCCGCCACCCGGTCAAGGGCGGAAAAGGAGGAGGGAGACCCGCAGAGAATGGAGAGTTCGAATATGCCGCCTTCTTCGGAGAGAGAGAGAGGGAGAAGCATGTGGGTTTTAGCGAATCCGATGGGAAGTCTGGGGATGAGGGAGGGGTCGAGGTCGGCCATCTCCACCGCACTCCGGTAGGGATACCCCTGGGCCTCTGCCCAGCTTTTCCAGAGAGAGTCACGGGAGAGCCCGGCCGCGGCCAGGCGGCCATCGAAGTCCGGGGAGGCGTGGGGGCCCTGGAGGGCTCCGAGGATCCCGGCCGGGGTCGCATCCATCGGCAGGACTATTCGGGGGCGCCCGGGTCGCCCGGGACGTCAACGGTATTTAAGAACTGCTCGCTCGTAGAGGAGGTGGTTTTCCGGTCGAGAAGGAGCTTCTGAAGAAGCTTGTTGTTGCTGGCGAATTTTTTCAGTGAGTCGGGGGCGTCGTGTTTGACAACAGCCAGATCCTGGGCGCTCCGGATGACGTAGGGCGTCAGGAAAATCAGAAGGTCATCACGCTTCTTCTCGTGGTTGGTGCTGGAAAAGAGGTAGCCCAGGATGGGGATGTCCGAGAGAAAGGGGATCCCCTGGTCGTTGATGCTGGTCTCTTTGGAGATGAGTCCACCGATGACCACCGTCTGGCCTGAGGAGATGGTGAGATTGGTCTTGGCGGAGCGTTTTGTGGTCGTGGGACCGACGGCGATTGTTCCGATGACCTGGGAGGCATTGGTGAGGGCTGAGATCGTCTGTTTGACATCAAGCCGGACGCGATTGTGGGAGAGAATATGGGGGGTCAGCTCAAGGGTGATGCCCACATTCTGCCGCTGGATCATCGTCATGACATTCCCGCCCACCGTCTGGCTCTGGCCCGTAATGAAGGGAACATCCTCGCCGATGGTGATCTTGGCCTTGACTCCGTCGGTGGCCAGGATTTCCGGAGTGGAGAGTGTCCGGACATCAGAGTAGGTCTCGAGGGCGTTCAGAAGCTGGCCGACATTGGGGTAGTTAACCCCGTTGTAGTTGAAGGTCCCGCCAGTCAGAACTCCTGCCACCAGTCCATTGAGTCCCGAGATCGAGGAGAGCGCCCCGGCGGCTCCGGAGATGACCCCCAGGGAGCCGGTTGAGCCCGTTCCGGCAGATCCGGTTGTCCCGGAGGCCCCCGTCGCCCCGTTGACGATGCCACCCAGCATACCGTAGTTCGTCAGCCCGACGACACCCGTGTTGTTGGCTCCGAGAGCGCCGCCCAGGAGGTTGACCTGGATGCTGTTGAGCTTGTCTGTGGAGATCTCGATGAGGGAGGCTTTGACATAGACTTCGCCGGGCTGGGCATCGAGAGAGTGGAGGATAGGTTTGAGTCTCTCGTAGTCATGGGCTGTGGCGGAGACGATCAGGCTGTTGGAGCTCTTGTCCGACACGATCTGGATCGGTCCGTCGAAGCCCCCCTCCCGGACACCTCCAACAGGTCGTGGGGCGAATCCTTTGGAGAGGATGGCATTGACCGTCTTGGCAATGGACTTGGCCGAGGTGTTTTCCAGGGTGTAGAGGAACATTTCCCGGTTCGGGGGCGCCTGGGTTTCCGGCACGATGTAGATCATCCCCTTCTTGCTGACGGTTTCGAATCCCTTCATCCGGAGGGCGTCGGAAAAGATCCGGAAGGCCTCGGGGACGGTGACTTCGGCGGGGGAGAGAATCGTGAGCTTACCCTTGACCCGTTCGTCCATGACGATGTTTTGCTGGAGAAGTTCGCTCATAAACCGCACCAGAACAGAAACATCGACATTCCGGAAGTTCATGGAAACCTTCTGGACAGGCGCGGGAATGGCAAGCGGTGTGGGGGAGGACGCCGCCATGGTCCCTTCCGGGGTGCAAAGCCCCCATGCAAAAAGACAGAGGGCCAGAAGGGCTCCCGTCTCCTTGACGGAACGCTTCCCTGAAGAAGGCTGTCGGGATGAGTATTTGTTATCCATAGAGCCGAGGGTCTGTCTCACGAATCGCTGTCCTGTCGAGATGTCTGCGGCGTGTGGCCGCGTGATTGCCATCGTCTTGCCCTGTACCGTTTGTGACACGTTACTGGATCTGGTAACTGAAGGTCTGGGGAGCCCCGTTTCTGACGAGGTCGATATTGACCTGGGTCGCTGTTCCCAGGGTCGAGAGCGCCTTCATGAAGTTCTGGGGATCGCTCATTGACATCCCGTTGATTGCCTCGATCACATCGCCGGGCAGAAGGCCCACCTCCTGGTACAGACTTCCGGGCTGGATCTCCACGATGCGGAATCCGTTGGGTTTGCCGGCCACCATGTTGGGGACCGCCCGGGCCTGCATCATGAGCTGGTTCAGATTCCTGACCGCGGAATGGACGGCCCGGGATTCGATAAGCCAGTGGGTTCCGTCGAGCTTGCGAATTCCGTGATTTGAGGGCTGAGCCGATGAGGAAAGCGTCTGGCCAGCATCATCCTCGGCCGTGTAGCGGGCTTTGAGAATGCCGTAGGAGGATCCTACCCGCAAGATCACGGCAGCTTTTTCCACATGGACCAGAAGAACGCGTCCGGGGATCACGTTATCATTGACGTGATAGAACTTCTGGCTCTTTTTGGCCGTATCCTCGAGAACCGCCCCCGAGAGTGTCCCCGACCCCATGAGTGTTCCGACGAGACGGAGCTTGAGGCTGTCGGAGGAGAGAACGGGAAGGTTCTTCTGGTTCTGCCATCCCCCTGTCGCCACGACCGGTTCCTGCGAGGAGACCATGGGGGAGTCCCCCAGGTCGATGTCTCCAGGAATCACGGCGTCGGCTCCCCGGCGGGCCGTGTCGAAGACATTTCCGCGGGCAATCGATGCCAGGTCCAGGGCCGTGGGGAGCTTTTCCCGGGGGCTGACCATCAGTGCATGGATCTCGGGAAGGGTATAGGAGCCGGCTATGTGGTCGCGGATGGTCTCGTTTACCGCATCGGCGGCCATGTAGGAGGCGGCCGATACGAGAGCCATCTGTCCTAGAAGGAATGTGCGCTGGATCCGTGTGTCGAGCATCCTGGTTCCTGCGGTCCTGAAACGGTTCTGTCCCACGTGGGGGCCTTTTTCGAGGGCGATCCGGAGGGAGGCCGTCGAAATTTGCCAGAAAAATATTACATAAAAATCGGTTGTCGAGTTTGACGCACCATCCGGTATTATAATACAAGAAAAGAAAAATGTTGAGTCACCGGGAAAGATGGGGCGATCGGGAGGGGAGCAGCGGGAAATGGAGATTGTGGTGAACGGGGAAGCTCGCAACGTCAGGGAGAATACAACACTTAAAGAGCTTGTCGGGGAGATGGGGTTTCTTGAAAAGCCGGTTGTGTGCGAGGTCAATCTTTCCATCATCTCCCGGAAGGACTGGGAAGCAACTATTCTGTCGGCGGGGGATGCTGTCGAGGTCATCGGATTTGTGGGGGGAGGCTGACCGGGCGGGCCGGGAGGTGTCGGCGATCTTGAGTTTCTGTCGGCGTTGTGGTAAAAAATGAGAGTCGTTTCACTCCAAATGAGGGCGGGATTAACTCAGCGGTAGAGTGTCAGCTTCCCAAGCTGAAGGTCGTGGGTTCGAATCCCATATCCCGCTCCAATATCCAAAAGTACTTAGGTAACTTCCTTCCGGGCATCATTTTTGACTTGCCCGTTTTGCTGTCCGTCTCTTCCGAAATTACCCCTTGAGCAATTCGATTGACCCCTCGTCTCGGAAGCACGAACTCCTAGGAACGACTGAATGAAGAGGTTCAAAGACGGGAACGCGTGATCTGAAGGGTGTGTGGAAATCCGCAAATGAGATTTCTCAACCTTGCTTTCCCCGCAGAGATAAGGGTCCCTCCACCCAAAACCGTGATTCCTGACCATCAAGCCGAGGACCGCCGGTGATTCCTTCCTTCTGGGCGATCCTTTCGACCCTGCTCTTCTCTTTGTCGACGCCCCTCTCCAAGATCCTTTCCACCCGATATCCTCCCCTTTTTCTGGCCGGCCTCTTTTATTGCGGCTCGGCGCTTGGGGCCCTGGTCGGCTTTATTCGCCCCTTGGGGCTCCCCACCCCAACGCTTCATGCTTTTGTCGAGTTCTCAGGGCTTACCTTGCGTGCACGCCTCGCTCTTGCGGGATCCGTGTTGGTGGGAGGGGTTGTGGCGCCCGCGCTCTTTGTCTGGGGTCTCTCCGGAGCGAAGGCCTCGGCGGGAAGTCTCCTGATGAATGCCGAGGGGATCATGACGGTCATTCTGGCGGTCCTGATCTTCCGGGAGCGTCTCACCGTGCGTCTCTTAGCTGGAACCCTCCTGGGAGCGGGAGGATGCGCTCTTCTCTCTTTTCAAGGCTCGCTTGGGCAAGGTCTCTGGTCTCTTCCCTTCCTGGGTGCCGCTCTTCTGTGGGCCCTGGACTCAAATTTTTTGCGCTTTCTTTCCGGGGTGAACCCTCTTGTTCTGACCGTCTGGAAGGGCATCGCCTCCTCGATTCTTCTCCTGGCCCTTGCGGCCTGTTTCGAGGTATGGCGAATGCCGCCTCCCGGTGATGCGGGGCTTATTCTGGTGGTGGGAGGGGTCGGTTACGGAGCGAGCCTGGTCTTCTTCATCCGTTCCATCCGGATGATCGGGGTCTCCCGGACGGGAGCCTGGTTCTCTTTTTCTCCGTTTTTCGGAGCGGCCCTGTCACTCCTCATTTTGCGGGAGCATGTACCAGGATCTTTTCTTCTGGCGGCGGGGATTCTTTTTCTGGCGGCGATTCTCTTGTCGGAAAGTCCGGAAGCGGCAAAAAATCCGGAGCCATGAGGGAGCGACCGACGAAGATCGCTCCCAGGGGCGTCAGCGGGTGAGTCGGCCGTTTCGGTAGTCGTCGATAGCCTGTTCGATTTGGGCTTTCGTGGTCATCACGAAGGGGCCATAAGCCGCGACCGGTTCTTTAAGCGGGGTGCCCGACGCAAAAAAGATCCGGGCCCCTTCGGCCCCGGAGATAATGCTGCGGGAAGGCGGAGAGGGATCGCCGGTGGCAAGGACCGCCAGTGTTTCTAAGGCGAGGTCGGATCCGGAGACCCGGGCTCCTCCGGAGATGAGGAAGGCGAAGGCCGATCGCCCGGCCAGAAGGGAGGCCGGGATCTCGAGAGATCCCCCCGGATGAAGGGTGATGTCGGCGCAGACCAGTTGGGTATGGGGATCAAGCGACGGGCCCTTTGTCTCCCCTCCGGAGGCTGGCCAGGAGCCCGCGATCAGGCGGATCTCGCCGTCAGGGAGAGGAAGAAGGGCCATCTGATCGGGAAGAATTTCCTGATAGTCGGGGTTGGAAAGCTTTTCCCGGGCGGGAAGGTTTACCCACAGCTGGAAGCCGCTCATCCGCCCTTCCGTCTGCTGGGGCATCTCCGAGTGGATCACTCCCCGGGCCGCCTTCATCCATTGGGCTCCCCCGGTAACGAGGTCCCCCTCGTGGCCGAGGCTGTCCCGGTGCAGCATGTGACCTTCGATGAGATAGGTCAGGGTCGAGAACCCCCGGTGGGGATGGTCGGGAAATCCCGCAATGTAATCTCCCGGACGGGTGGTGTTGAAGTGGTCGAGCATCAGGAAGGGATCCAGCGTACGGAGGGCCGGCGTTCCAATGGTGCGGTGGACAACGACCCCCGCGCCCTCCATAAGGCGGGACGCGGGAACGAGGACGACATCGCTATGCATCAGGCGTTCTCCACGTCCATGTTGCGGGCCTCGGATTCGTTCAGTGCCTCCAGAAGGATCTGGTAGGTGTGCAGGTCGATCTTGTTGTCGGCCCAGGCCAGGTCGAGTTTCTCCATGAGGGTC
>JAJZCZ010000091.1 GCA_021828805.1 Nitrospirota bacterium
ATCGCCACCATGGCGTCGTCGATCACCTTTCCGATTTCGGGTCGCTTGGCATTGGCCTGGAGAACCGACCAGCGGGCTTCTTTGGGAACCCAGAAGACATTGTCCGCCCGGTACTCGTCCGGATCCTCGGGGTTCGCTCCCTGATCTATTTCCTGTGTCAGCTTGAGGTGGTGTTCCTCGAAGGAGTCGGAGACATACTTGAGAAAGAGAAGGCCCAGGACGACATGCTTGTATTCGGCGGCGTCCATGTTGTCTCTGAGCTTGTCGGCGGCTTGCCAGAGCTTGGCTTCCAACCCAAGAGGAGAGTCATTAGACGATTTCGGATTGCCTTTTCTTGCCATGAGACCCTGTCCTCCCTTGAAAGTGTCCGAAGATTTTTGAATGAAGCGTTCGGTCGGATTCAAAATAGTCCTGATATTTGCGATAATTATGGCACTTTGCGGGAAATTTTAAAAATCGGGGAAAAGACTCGTGACAATACAGCGTTGCTTCGGATATTTCGTGGGACTATTTCTTGGCGTCTTTTGAGGATTTTTCTTGGTATTCTGCAAGCCAAGCAACAAGGTCGGATTTTGCATATCGGTACTTGCCACGTATGCAAGAATATTTGGGACCTGTTCCTTCCCGCCGCATGACGCCCATTAGCCTGTATTCGAACCTCAAAAATTCAGCCGCTTCTTCAGCGGTGAAAATTTCTTTGTCATTGTTTCTAGACTCCTTATTTTTTTTCGGATCAATAATGCTTGTCGGAGTTCTGTTATCCGAATCAGACGACGATTCTGCATATGAGAGAATATTGTTGACGACGATAAAAAAGGCGTCTCTTTGTAGTGGAACCCCGGCCCTTGCAAGGTCGACGAGTTTTGTTCCTAGAATTTCGATTTGTTGGGAAGACAACCAGCGGTTATCGGTATTGAAGGAAAGAGAATTGAGAAGGGTTTGTTTTTGGTCTTGCAGGGGGATTGTGGCGGTTCCTGAGATTTTATGGTTTTGAGAAGAGACGAGTTCGAATCTCTCAGAATTCTTTGGAAGTTCTCTTGAAAGGGAATCGGAAACGAGTTTTCTGAATTTGACGGTGACGATCTGTTTTGAAATTCCGATTCCTTTTTTCGACGCTCTTTTTAAGCTTTCGATTCCGGACAGGATATCGGCTTCAGACGCAGTATCGGTCAATGCTTTCTCCTTTTGGAGGTCATTGATAATTCGCTAATACCCCGCTAATTCGCAGATCGTATTTTAAATCACAAAGCCCTGATTTGAAATCATATGAACTGACATGCGAAAATCGTGAAATCAAGAACTAGTGGGGTAAAATCACATAAAATCGTCTGAAGTCATTGTTGTTACAGGCTTCTTGTAAGCGGAAGGTTATCGGTTCAATTCCGATCAGGAGCTCCATTTATTATCAATGACTTGCGCCATAATTTCCCAAAAAACTCGTGCTAATATAATCAGACAATACCCCGCTAGTTCCCGTTGGGAAACTCCTGAAACTGTGAGAGTTTGTCTCATGAATAAGGAGGGTTTTTCATGCCTCGCCCCCGGAAGCATCCTTCCCTTCGATTTTTCGATATAGACCTCTTCCAATATTTTCAAAATCTTCGTATGTCGTTCCGTGGTTTTTATTTTTTCCTCTGCAAAGCCGTGAACAGATATGGGTTCGAATGGTTGAGTCATTACATTGAGGTGTGATAAGACGCATTTCTCGGATAACCTCAGCTGGGGAAAATTCGTTTTTCCCTTTTCGATCGATAATCTTATTGACGGATAAAAGGATTTCTTCGCGAACGCCCATTTCAAGACCGCCTCTCTTAAATTTCGGACTTCATGGATTACATATTTTCCTCGTGTCGCACAATGACTGCGTCAAGGTAGATATCTCCATTGATAATAATAATTTCGGCGACTCGCTTGTCCGCCCCAGCAAAACGCTCAATGATCTTTACAGACAATACATGGTGAGGATTCTTTTGTTAGGTTTTTTCTGATTTTCTCTTTAGTACTCACGCCACCCACTCCCCACACAACGTCTCAGCCTGCTCAAGAACCGTTTCCGTCGCCCTCTCCTGCTTGTCCGGAGGGTAGCCGTTCTTTTTGAGGATCCTCTTGACCAGCCGTTTGATATGCGCCCGTCGATCTTCCCGGACCGACCAGTCCACCGTCACGTTGTTCCGGATCGTCTGGACGAGCTCCCGGGCAATCTCGCACAAGACCTTATCCCCGAGAATCTTCACCGCGCTGTCGTTCGTCTCCAGGGCGTCATAGAAGGCTACTTCGTCTTCGGATAGGCCCAACGTTTCTCCCCGTTGTTCCGCCTTTTTGATTTCTCCGGCCAACGCGATCAGCTCTTCAATGACCTGGACCGTCTCGATTGCCCGGTTATGATAGGCGCGGAGGCTCCTCTCCAGCATGTCCGAAAACGACCGGGACATGACGACATTCTTCTTCGCGCGGATCTTGATCTCGTTGTCGAGAAGCTTTCGCAGAAGCTCCACGGCCAGGTTCTTCTGGGGCATGGTCCGAACCTCGGCCAGAAATTCTTCCGAGAGAATCGACAGGTCCGGCCTTTTGAGTCCCGCCGCCTGGAAGATATCGATCATGCCCTCGGAGCCGATCGCTCCCGAGACGATCTGCCGGATCGCATGGTCCATGTCGTCCCGGCTTCTCTCCCCGTTCTTCTCCCGTTTCGACAAGACGGCGTTCACCTCCTGGAAGAAGCGTACGTCGTCCCGGATCGCAAGGGCCTTGGGGTGGGGAACGGCCAGAGCGAAGGCTTTGGAGAGGTCGGTCACCGCCCGGGAAAGCCTCTTGGCTCCGTCTTCCTGCGCCAGAATGTGCTCCTGGGCAAAGGGCAGGAGAGCGAGGCGCTTTTCGGGAGAGGTCTTCCCGGAGCTCCAGTCGAACCCGTGGAAGAGTCCGCCACAGATTTCGTAGTGCTTCAGGAGAGCGGCCACGGCGTCGTCCTGGTCCAGGGCCGGTTTCCCCGTTCCCCCGCTCTGGGTGTAGGTCGCCATGGCTTGCTTGAGCTCATGGGCAATCCCCAAGTAGTCCACGATCAGACCGCCCGGCTTGTCCTTGAACACCCGGTTCACCCGAGCGATCGTCTGCATGAGCCCATGGCCCCGCATGGGCTTGTCCAGGTACATGGTGTGGAGAGACGGAGCGTCAAATCCCGTGAGCCACATGTCTCTCACAATGACGATCTTGAAGGGGTCGGCCGGATCCCGGAACCGGTTGGCAAGCTTTTCCCTTCTGGGTTTGTTCCGGATATGCTCCTGCCACTCCAGAGGGTCGCTGGCACTTCCCGTCATGACGACCTTCAAGGTTCCTTTGGTATCGTCCTTGTCGTACCAGTCGGGGCGAAGAGAGACAAGGGCCTTGTGAAGGTCGAGACAGATTCTCCGGCTCATGCCGACGATCATGGCCTTTCCGTTTAGAGCTTCCAAGCGTTTCTCGAAGTGGTCGACAATGTCCCGGGCCATGAGACCGATCCGCTTTTCGGTCCCCACCACCGCTTCAAGGGCCGCCCATTTGGATTTGAGCTTCTCCTTGCGCTCTTCCTCTTCCGTCTCCGTCACCTCTTCGAATTCCTGGTCGATATGGGGCTTCTCGGCCTCCGGAAGATCGAGCTTTGCCAAACGGGATTCGTAGTAGATCGGAACGGTGGCTCCGTCGTCGACGGCCCGCTGGATATCGTAGACGCTGATATAGTCCCCGAAGATCGCCTTGGTGTTCCGGTCGGACAGCTCCACCGGCGTTCCCGTGAACCCGATAAAGGAGGCATTGGGAAGAGCGTCCCGCATGTGCCGGGCAAATCCGTCCATGAAGTCGTACTGGCTTCGGTGGGCTTCGTCGGCAATCACCACAATGTTCCGACGGTCCGAGAGTTTGGGAAAGGTATCCCCGTCCGAATCGGGGTCGGGAAGGAACTTCTGGATCGTGGTGAAGACCACCCCTCCCGAGGCGACCCGAA
This sequence comes from Nitrospirota bacterium, assembly GCA_021828805.1. Classification (GTDB taxonomy): domain Bacteria; phylum Nitrospirota; class Leptospirillia; order Leptospirillales; family Leptospirillaceae; genus UBA4572. Next base: position 3,974 of record JAJZCZ010000091.1, read on the forward strand.
GAAGCTCCCGGAGCCGTCGCCGGGTCTCGGCCTGCACCGGGGTCTGGCGCAGGACCTCGTGGCACCGGGAGAAGGTTCCAAAGAGTTGCCCGTCGAGATCGTTCCGGTCGGTGAGCACCACCAGAGTCGGGTTTTCCATGGCCGGGTGAAGAATGACCTTCCCAGCATAGAAGACCATGGTGAGACTTTTCCCGGACCCTTGGGTATGCCAGACCACTCCGATCCGCCGGTCTCCCGTGGGGCGGGAGGCGGCGACCGTCGTTTCGAGCGCCTTGTTCACCGCATGGAACTGGTGGTATCCGGCCAGCTTCTTGACCAGGCTGCCGTCCGTTTCCGCCTCGAACACCACAAAGTGGGAGACAAGATCCAACAGGTGGTCTTTCCGGAAGACCCCTTTCGTCAGGACCTCAATCGGGGGGCGCATAGGGGCTTCCTCTTCCCCTTCAATCGTTCGCCAGGGGGCAAAGCGTTCCCGGTTGGACGAGAGAGAGCCAATGCGGGCGTCATAGCCGTCGGAGATTACCAACAGCTCATTGAAGGTGAAGAGGGCCGGGATCTGTTCCTTGTAGGTCTGAAGCTGGTTGAAGGCCGACCAGATCGTGGCCTTTTCGTCTCCGGGATTCTTGAGCTCAATGACTCCCAAGGGAATCCCGTTCACAAAGACCACAATATCGGGCCGCCGATTGTGGTGTCCTTCCACAACGGTCAACTGGTTGACCGCCACCCAATCGTTGTTGTCGGGATTGGCCAGGTCAAAAAGGCGGGCCAAATCGGAGACGATCCGGTCCCGGGCGCGGTATTCGACGGGAATGCCTTCCACAAGAAAGCGGTGGAAGGCATGGTTTCGCTGAATCAGTGCGGGGGAGTCGATCCGGGTGAGCTTCCGGAAGGCTTCCTCCAAGGCTTCAGGAGGAAGGTGGGGATTGAGACGGGAAAGAGCGGAATGAAGGCGAGCCGGAAGAAGGGGATCGGAATAGGAGGCGCGTTCGGACTGAGGGGTCTCCGGGGCAATTTCCGGGCCGTAAAGGATCGTGTATCCCAGCTCGCCGAACCAGCTCAGGACAATCTGCTCGAGATCGGATTCGGTGAGGGCTGGGGTCAAAAGGTCACCTTTGGACGAAGAACCATTATTTTTTCATTCGTATGTGCCCGGGAAAATCACAAGACTGCCGAAAGCCCTTTCCTTTCGACGAGACTCAACAGCTTCAGGGAAGGACCGCTGGGACGTTTTTCCCCGATCTCCCATTTTTGGACGGTCGAAAGACTCATGTTCAAGACCGACG
>JAJZCZ010000092.1 GCA_021828805.1 Nitrospirota bacterium
GACGGTAGCCCCGAAGGTGACGCGATCACGGTCCTGATGCGCCGAAGAGACGACGATGGCCGTGGACAGTTTCGCTTCAAGCTCCTTGATTCTCCCTTCGATGAAGGACTGCCTCTCCTTGGCGGCATGGTATTCGGCGTTTTCGGAGAGATCTCCATGGGCCCGGGCCTCGGCGATATCCTGAATATTCTTGGTCCGGTCCACTTTCTTGAGACGATCGAGCTCCTCCTGGAGCTTCGAGTGTCCTTCCTTCGTCATGGGCGTCTGTTGCATTGTTCCCCCTGTATCTGTCGTTTCTTTCTCCGTCCGTGATCTGTGGTCTCCTCGAGCTTAAACAATCCGTCGAGAGAAACTCAAGCGCCGGCCCCCTCCCCGAGGAGGCGATGGAGCTCCTGAAGGGAGCGGGGCCCGGAGGGATCCTGCTTCTTTTCCAGAGCCAGCACGAGAGCCCGCGCCCCTTCGATCGTTGTATAGTAGGGGATATTTCGCAGGAGCGTCTCCTGGCGAATGGAGAGCGAATCCTTCTGGGCCTGCTTGCCCGAGACGGTGTTGATCACGAGGTGTACCTCGCCATCCTTGATGAGATCCACGATATGAGGCCGCCCCTCCTTGACCTTGAGCACCCGGTCAGAGGGGATCCCCGCCGCTTCCAGTGCCCGGGCGGTCCCGCCAGTCGCCACGATCCTGAAGCCCGTCTCATGGAGGCTCCGGGCAACCTGTACCGCGGCCGGCTTGTCACGGTCACTGACACTCACAAAGACTGTTCCGCTCTCCGGAAGCCGCATTCCCGATGCCTCCTGGGCATCCCGGAAGGCCCCTCCGAAGTCTCCCGAAAGCCCCATCACCTCCCCCGTCGACTTCATCTCCGGGCTCAACAGGATATCCGCTCCCTGGAAGCGGCGAAAGGGGAAAACCGCTTCCTTTACTGCAGTATAAGGAAGCAGGCGGGGACGATGGCCCGAAAGGCCCAACGAGGCAAGGGTCTCTCCCATCATAATCCGCATGGCCACCTTGGGAAGAGAAAAGCCAATTGCCTTGGAGGTAAAGGGCACCGTCCGCGAGGCCCGCGGGTTGACCTCCAGAACATAGACTGTTTCATTTTGAACAGCAAACTGGATATTCATGAGACCCCGCACCGAGAGCGCCGACCCGAGAATTCGGGTCTGGCGGCAGATCTCGGAAAGAACAGCTTCGGAGAGGGAGCGGGGGGGAATGAAGCAGGCCGAGTCTCCCGAGTGGATCCCCGCCTGTTCGACATGTTCGAGAATGCCTCCCACCACGACCTCCCGTCCGTCTCCCAGCGCATCGACATCCACCTCAGTGGCGTCGGAAAAGAAGGAATCCACGAGAAGCGGAAAGCGAAAGTCTAACGAGGTGACCCTCCGCTCGTACTCCGCCCAGTCATCGAGGTCATAGAGGATCTCCATCGCCTCTCCTCCCAGAACATAGGAGGGACGCACCAGGACCGGGAATCCGATCCGGCGGATCTCGGGAAGGGCCTCATCAATAGTATGAACAAGTCCACTCCGGGGCTGGAGAAGGCCGAGACGATCGATCAGGTCCCGAAAACGCTCGCGGTCCTCCGCCAGGTCGGTCATCTCAACCGAGGTTCCGAGAATCGGGATTCCCGCCTCGGCAAGTCCCTTCATAAGGCGCAAGGGGGTCTGGCCGCCAAACTGGACCACCACCCCCCGGGGACGCTCGGCCTCAAGAACCTCCAGAACATCTTCGAGGGTCAGGGGATCGAAAAAGAGCCGATCAGAAACATTAAAGTCCGTCGAGACGGTCTCCGGATTGCAGTTCATCATAGCCGCCTCGACACCCATCTCCCGGAGAGCCATCACCCCGTGGACACAACAGTAATCGAACTCCACCCCCTGCCCGATCCGGTTGGGTCCGGAGCCGAGGATGACGACAGAGTCCCTCGTGGCAGGACGCTTCCACTCGGGAGAACCGTGATAGGTTCCATAAAGATAGGGCGTCCGGGCCGCAAACTCTCCGGCGCAGGTGTCGACAGTGCGCAGGCGTGCGGTGATCCCTGAGGCTCTGCGCCGCTCCCTGACCGCCCCCTCGGCAACATCGAGCATGCGCGCAAGGGCCCGGTCAGAAAATCCGTTTTCCTTGAGGCGACGGAGAAGCTCCCCGGGGAGGGACTCAAGGGGCTGACCCCGGAAAGCCCCGACCTCCCGCTCAAGGTCGACAATGGCGGAGAACTCCCGGAGAAACCAGGGATCAAATCCGGTGATCCTCGACAGATCCTCGACCCCGACACCTCTCCGGAGGGCCTCGCCGATCTGGTGAATCCGGCGGTCGGAGGGATGGGAGAGGACCCGGTCCCGTGCGTCGGGATCCTCGGGAAGGGCGACCGGCATCAGATGGTCGGTACCGTTTTCGAGGGAACGAAGAGCCTTGAGGAAGGCCTCCCGGAAGTTGTGGCCGATCCCCATGACCTCCCCCACCGACTTCATCTGGGGCCCCAGCGTCCTGTCGGACTGGGGAAACTTCTCGAAGTGAAAACGGGGGATCTTGACGACCACATAGTCAAGAGAGGGCTCAAATGCCGCCGGCGTGGTCTTTGTGATTTCATTGTCGATCTCGTCGAGGGAGTAGCCGATGGCCACCCGGGTCGCCACCCGGGCAATGGGGAATCCCGTCGCCTTGGAAGCCAGCGCCGAGCTCCGGGAGACCCGGGGGTTCATCTCGATCACCACGACGCGTCCGTCCCGGGGGTTAATGGCAAACTGGACATTGGAACCTCCGGTCTCGACCCCCACCTCCCGCAGGATAGCGATGGCAGCATTCCGGAGAGTCTGATATTCGCGGTCGGTGAGCGTCATGGCCGGGGCCACCGTGATGCTGTCTCCGGTGTGCACTCCCATTGGATCGACATTTTCGATACTGCAGACAATAATCGCGTTGTCCTTCTTGTCCCGGACAACCTCCAGCTCAAACTCTTTCCATCCGATCAGGGACTCTTCGACCAGGATCTCCCCGATGGGGCTCTGATCAATCCCGAAGAGGACCGCCCGGGAAAATTCTTCCCGGTTATAGACCACCGACTGCCCCGTCCCCCCGAGGGTAAAGGAAGGACGGATGAGGAGGGGAAAGGAGAGAGAGGACAGGGTTTCCATGGCCTCGGAGAGAGAGCGGACGAGGAAGCTCTGTGGGACGGAAAGGCCGATGCGGGCCATGGCCTCCTTGAACTTGCCCCGATCTTCCGCCATCTCGATCGTCTCAAGGGAGCTTCCCAAAAGGACGATCCCCAGGCGGTCGAGGATCCCGTTTTTGGCCAGGGCCACCGCCAGGTTCAGGGCTGTTTGTCCCCCCATGGTCGGAAGAATTGCGTCGGGCCGCTCCCGCTCGAGAACTTCGCTCACCTTCTCAACGGTCAGAGGAGCCATGTAGGTGGCATCGGCCAGATCGGGGTCGGTCATGATGGTGGCCGGATTCGAGTTCACCAGACTGACCCGGTATCCCTCCTCTTTCAAAGTCTTGACCGCCTGGGTCCCTGAATAGTCGAATTCTCCAGCCTGTCCAATCACGATCGGACCACTGCCGATGATCAGGATATGACGAAGGTCATCTCTTTTTGGCACACGCTCTCCTCAGCTTCCGGTATCGAGGAACCATCGGTTTCCCCGTCTTCAAATTCCTGAACATACCCTTCCATGAGACCCTCAGAAAAGAGGATCTCCAGGCCCTTCTCATACTCCCCGGGAGTGATCCTCCGGGACAGCGCCGGAACTTTTGCGGCCCGGTGGGCCGGGAAATATTGCCCCATAAAAGACACGGCAACTCCGGCTCCCATCTCTTCCCTGATATGACGGGCGACCCCGGCAAAGCCTGAAATCCCTGAAGGAAGAAGCAGATGACGCACCATGAGCCCCCTGATGGCCATGCCCTCAGCATCAAGCACCAACGGTCCCACCTGCCGGAACATCTCCCGCACGGCCGCCCGGTTGCGGGTGACGTAGGCGGGCGCCTTTGAGTAACGAAGAGCGGGGGCGTCGGAGGCGTACTTCATGTCCGGAAGGTAGACGTCGATCCAGCCCTCCAGCAGGCGGAGCATCTCCGGGGAGTCGTAACCGTTCGAGTTGTAGACGACGGGAACCGTGAGGCCTCCAGCACGGGCCAGGGCCAGAGAATGAAGAATCGGGGGAATAACGTGGCTGGGGGTGACCAGGTTGATGTTGTGGGCGCCCCGCCGTTCGAGGGAGACAAACATGTTGGCGATTTCAGCGGGGGTCCGGTCGACCCCCTGGCCATACTGGCTCAAGGGGAAGTTCTGGCAAAAATCGCAGGCGAGGTTGCACCCGGCAAAAAAGACCGTTCCCGAGCCGTTAGATCCGGTCAGACACGGCTCCTCCCCAAAGTGAAGGTTGGCTGCGGCGACCCGGGCCAGGGCTCCCGTCCGACAGGTCCCGGTCTCCCCTGACAGCCGGTCCACCCCACAGCTACGGGGACAGACCCGGCAGGGGGAGAGTGCCCGATAGCCCTCGGTGATCCTGGCACGAACCTCCGGGGACAGGAAATCTTCGAGGACGGGATGTGTCACGGATCCTCCCCCATGAGGATCGCGTGGAAGCTCGAAAAAAGGGAACGGGCGTCATGAGGACCCGGAGCTGACTCCGGATGGAACTGGACCGAATAGATCCGGGCCTCCCGAAACCACAGCCCTTCGAGGGAATGGTCGTAAAGACTCTCAAAGGTCCGGATGGCACCGGAGGGGAGGGAGTCAGGGTCGACCGCATAGTTGTGGTTCTGGGAGGTAATGAGGACGCGCCCCTTACGCAAATCAAGCACCGGGTGGTTGATCCCGTGGTGGCCGAAGGGAAGTTTGAAGGTCCGGGCACCAACCGCCCGGGCGAGAAGCTGATGGCCCAGACAGATTCCAAAGAGCGGAAGTCTCCCGACAAGCCCGCGGATCTCCTCCACTTCAGCATCAAGGATGGACGGATCTCCCGGGCCATTGGAGAGAATCACCCCGTCGGGGCTCTCATCGAGAATCTGGCGCGCGGAGGTCCGGGGGGGGACCACGGTCACACGGATCCCCAGAGAAAGCAGACAGCGGGCGATCGATTCCTTCGCCCCGTAGTCGACCAAAACGACCCGAAGGGAGGCAGGCCCCTCCGGATGAAGCGTTCTCTGCTCGCGGGAGGCGACCCGACCGACCAGGTCCACTTCAGAGATGGAGGGAACCTCCCGGGAGGCCTTCACGAGAGCTCCGG
>JAJZCZ010000093.1 GCA_021828805.1 Nitrospirota bacterium
AAGGCCCTGGAGAAGACCTCCAAGATTTTTTCGGAGGACTCCTGCAGCCGTTTCCTGCCCCCACAGCTCCTCCGGGAAGATGGCTCGCGGGTGGTGAATGGCATGGAGAAAGGGGGGAAGACCGGGGGGGGAGACGAGGCGGAAGGCTTTGTGAGGACCCTCCAGAACCCGGCCCTCGTCGATCTTGTCAAACATCGAAGAAGAGGTCGCCCGCTCCGTCGGAGTGGTTGTCCTGGGCCATCTCCGTCTCGAAGGTGATCTTTTTGAAGAGCAGGAGGTCGTATAACCGTCCGGCCTGGGTCCGGATATCGGGAGCCTCCAGGAGAAACTGGCGCTCGGTGGCGGTGAGCGGAAGGAATGCCGACCAGTGTTGCAGCAGGGAGATCGGATCCTTGGCCGATTCATTGATCCACTTAAGCTCGGAGGTGAGATCCCACTGGGCCAGAACATCGCCGACGACCGAGCTGATCCGGTCCATATCGGCCTGGGCCAGGGGCCATCGGGTCTCCGGACGGAGAACGGAGACGAGGGCGGTCCTCCAGTCCTGGTGCGAGGTCTCTTCTTCGATGTCGAAGGTGGAGATCCCGAGAAGGGTAATGTAATAGCGACCGTCGGGGAGGCGGTTACTCTGGACAATTTTGCCCAGGGTACCGCGCTTTTCCACGGGAGGCGTCTGATCGTACTGCTCTTCCCAGCCTTCCTTGAGAAGGGTCATCCCCACGAGATGATCACCCTCAAGGGCGGCCTCGATCATCTTCCGGTAGCGGGGCTCGAAGATATGGAGCGGCCGGAGGGTCTTGGGAAAGAGAACGACATTGGGCAGTGGAAAAAGTGGAATCTCTATGGGCATGGTGTCCCTCCCTCCCATAAAGTCTGTGAGCTAACGGGGCGCCCGGAGATCGATCCCCGGAGCTCCGAAAGAAGTGTTCTACACACAGGTGGCCGTCGATCCATGACGATCAGTCCTCTTCGTAAAGGGTATATCCCGCAGGCTCTTTTCTGATGATTCCCCTGGCATCGGGAAAGGCCGCCCCGAAGAGGGCGAGCCTCCCGAACCATACTGTCGTATCGGCAGAGTAGGGGAATGTCTTGAGCGTGCCGGGAACCCGTCGCTCGAGAACGCCCAACGCTTCCTCGAAGGTCGGGTAGCGACCGACCAGAAGAAGATGGGGGCTCTCGGCGACCTTGCGGTGGACCTCCGGGGAGTTCAGTTCGTGCATCCCGTAGAAGGCGCCCCCTCCGATCATGAGAAGGCCTGCAACAACCATGACGGCCAGCTGACGGGAAAAGCTCTGGAAGGCGGCCGACCAGCTCGAGCTGTCGCCTTTCGAAAACAACGCCACGAACGTCTCCTTAGAGGGGGAAATGAAATTGTTTGCTTCTTTATCGTTCCGGATTCGGACGGGTGGAGTCAAGCCCCCCGATTTGTTAAGGTTTGATAATGAAGAGAAGAAGGGCTCAGGAGGACACGCATGCCGCGTGTCCTCCCGGAAAGCAGCCCTGTCAGTCTGTTTTTGAGGGAGGGCAGAGGATGGATCCAGATGTGGTGCCGGCGAAAGAAGTTATGCCTGAGGATCTTCAGGTGGTGGACGCCAAAATCCGGGATGCTCCCGTTCTGGCACATTTCTGGGAGCGGCTGATGGCCGAGGAGGCGCCTCCTCTTTTTCATGTGGGAGCGGACGGGGGCTCCCGGGCGGAGTCGGCCTTCCGGAGAATGCTCGCACAACCCGGAGGCTACCGGGGATATCTTCTTGTTCCGGACCATTCCAGAGGGGGGGCTCCGCCATCTCCGGCCGGCTTCATCCTGGGGTCGGTCTATGAGAGGCTCTACGGGACTCCATCCCGTGCGGGAAACATTATGCACTGGTACGTCGTCCCTGAGGCCCGCGGGCGGGGGCAGGGAGAGCGGCTCTACCGGGCGCTTCTGGAATGGTTCCGGACAGAAGAGGTGGAGACGGTGGAGGTGATGGCCAGGGTCGAGCCGTCCCGAACGGCCGCCTGGGAGAAAAGAGGTTTTTTGGGGGTATTGAACCTGCTGGTCATGCCGGCCCCATGGATGCAGAAATAGCGGGAGGCCTCAGACCTTAAAGGTCCGGGAGATCGTCCTTTCCGGAGAAGAGCTTCCCTTCCCAGCGCGCCAGAAGGTATCCCCTGACATAGAGGTCGATCTTTCCGTCGAGAACCTCGTCCACCCGGGAGGATTCGATGCCCGTCCGGTGATCCTTCACGATCTGGTAGGGCTGGAGGACGTAGGAGCGGATCTGGCTTCCCCAGGCATTTTCCTTCTTGTTCTCTGCCCCCGAGACAGCGTCGAGCTCGGCCTTTTTCTTCTGCCGTTCCAGCTCAAAGAGGCGGGCTCTGAGAACCTTGAAGGCCATCTCGCGGTTCTGGATCTGGGAGCGTTCGTTCTGGCTTGAAATCACGATTCCGGTGGGGATGTGGGTGAGTCGGACGGCGGAGGAGGTTTTATTCACGTGCTGGCCTCCGGCGGAGGAGGCCCGGAAGGTGTCGATGCGAATGTCCTCGTCCCGGATCTCCACCGTCACCTCTCCCTCGATTTCCGGGTAGACGAAGACGGAGGCAAAGGAGGTGTGTCGACGCTTGGCGGCATCGAAGGGAGAGATTCGGACCAGGCGATGGACCCCGCTTTCGGCCTGAAGGTGCCCGAAGGCCGATTCTCCGCGAATCCGGACGGTCGCGCTCTTGACCCCCGCCTCTTCTCCGGGCTGGAGATCGATAATCGCGGTTTCGTAGCCTTTCGACTCAGCCCATCGGAGGTACATCCTGAGAAGCATCTGGGCCCAGTCCTGGGACTCGGTCCCGCCTGCCCCCGGATGGATTTCGAGGATGGCCGGATTGTCGGAGTACTCGTCCGAGAGGATTTCTTCCAGCTCCAGCTGGTCGATCCGGGAGACGAAGAGCGGCAGGATTCTGGCGGCCTCTCCGAGAATTTCCGGATCCTCGCCCATCTCCAGCGCCGTCTCGATTTCTGACTCTTCCTCGGAGATTTCCTTCAAAAGATCCCGCCGTTTTTCAATGCGCCTTTTTTCCTTCAGAAGCCGGGTCGCCCGTTCGGCATCCTTCCAGAACTGAGGGTCGGCGCTCTGGGCGTCGAACTGCTCAATGGTCAGTGACAGTCGCTCCGGGTCAAAGATGCCTCCGGAGCTGGGCAAATCGTTCCCGATTCGCGACGAAGTTGTCTCTGATTCCCTGGATGTCGATATGGTCGCCGTTCACGGAGCGGTCCTTTCGTCGGATAAGACGTCGTTGAAAAAGTGTCGGGAACTTCTTCCTCTCTCCGGTACCGGAACAAAAGAAGGAACGACTATCGTACTGCAGGAGGCGGGATAAAGAAAAGAGAGGCGGGCTTGTCGAAAGGTCAGACGGACCGGTCCGTCTCGTCGCCGGCCGGTTCCGGTGGGGCGGGTACCGCGGCCTTGGGGAGGGGGGCAGAGAGGGGCCGAAGAAGAGGCGAAATCGCTGCCGCGAAGAGAAGGGCGGAGAGGGAAAGCCTCAGAACCCATTCGCCGTGGCGTCGGTAGAAGGACCGTCCGGTCTCAAGCCGGACGGTTCCTGTGAGCACCGCGCGATGGAAGAGGGGGCCAGTAGTGAGGACAGTGGTGTCGGGAGCCACGATTCCACTCAGGCCGGTGTTGGCGGCTCTGACCAGGTAAACCCCGTTTTCGACCGCCCGCATTCCCGACTCCCGGAAGAGCTGCCAGGGGGCGCTGGTGTCGCCGAACCAGGCGTCATCGGAGATTACTGCAAAAAGGGCCCCTTTTCCAAGATTCTCCCGGGAAAGGGAGGGATAGAGAGCCTCATAGCAGATGAGGGGCGCCGTCTCTCCTGCTCCCTTCGGAAGGGAGAAGAGGACCGGGTGGTGGCCAGCGGCCATGTCTCCGGTGATCCCGACCATGGGACGAAGCCATCCGAAGAGGGAGGGAAGGGGGAGAAACTCGCCGAATGGGACGAGATGCCGTTTGGTGTAGGCGGCGGTCACCTGTCCCTGGGAGGAGTAAAGGACCGCGGAGTTTGTGAAGGAGAGCCCGATGGGAGAGGAAGTGTCAGGGCGCTCTCCCACCGCCCCGGTGAGAAGGGAGGCCCCAGGCGATCCCGGGGGCGCGAGAGTCGGGGCGAGCAGAGGAGGCAAGAGGGTTTTGCTCCTCGATCCGTTGTAGATGGCAGGAAGAGCCGTCTCTGGCCAGACGAGAAGTCCTGCCCCCTCTCCGACTCCCTGACGCGAGAGGGAAAGATAGCGGGAAAGTGTCTCCTGGAAGGTTTCGGGAGACCACTTCCGGTCCGGGGGAATGTTCCCCTGTACGAGGGCGACCCTCAGGGAGGGGGAGTGATCTCTGGACCGCTCCAGGGAGGCTCCCCACAGGAGCCAGAGAGCGCAAAGCGCTGTCGGCAGAAGGAGCCAGGGGTTTTTCCATCGGGTGGTGCCTCGGGGATGCTTTGAAAGGGCAAAGGCCAGGAGGGCTGCTTCAAGAAGGATAAGAAAGGAGAGTCCGGTGGTGCCAATAACCCGGGCAGGAAGGGCCAGCATGGGGTGGGCGAAGAGAAGGGATCCTGGCGGGTTCCACGGGAACCCTGTGAGGATCTCGGCCTTTCCCGTATCGCAGACCACCCAGAGAGCGGGGCCCATCCAGAGGCTCCTCGCCCTCAAGGAGCAGGAGTGCGGCTCCCAGAATCCCAGCCGGCAGGAGAGGGCGCGGAAGAGGGCGGGATAGAGCGCCAGATACAGCGAGAAAAGCGAGAGCCCTCCCAGGGAAAGAATCGGGGGGATGTGGCCATACTCTTCCATGCTCACGGTGATCCAGCGGATGCCGATGATATTGGCCGAAAGCCCGAAGAGAAAGCCCTCCAGAAACCCCGCTCTCCCGGTGCGGGGCGAAAGGAGAAAGAAGGGGAGAAGAAAGAGAAGAATCAGCGGGAAGAAGGGGGCGTCGAGGGACTTTGTATCAAAAAGGGCTCCAAATCCAGCGCCGGCTCCCAGGAAAAGCAGGAGGCGAAAAAGCCGGAAAGAGGAGGGCGATGTCGGGGGGGAAGGGGTTGTCATGGCCATCAAATGTACCACGGCTGAGCGCTCTTTGAAAATTTATCGGTCATGGTCGAGGCCTTCATGGCAAGCGAGAGGTCGGAGGTGGAGAAAACTTCAGGGCAGTTGTAGATCAGTCTTTTTTGACCGATAATGTAAACCTGAATTAATCAGAAAGGGACCGAGGCG
>JAJZCZ010000094.1 GCA_021828805.1 Nitrospirota bacterium
AAGGCATTCTGGCGAGGGGAGCCGCCTTCGATCGACACATGGGCGATCTTGTACTCCGCGACTTTCGACTCGACGGCTTTCTTTTCCAGCCGGGCGATCCGGTTGAGAACATCGGCGGTCGCCGTCACGTCGAACAGGGTTTCGCTATAGCGGACGACATGGAGGGACAGGGGCCTTTTGGAGAGTCTCCGAATGGCGGCCGCCAGCGCCTCCTCTTCGGGGGAATTTGTCCCCATCACGTGGCCGAAGAGTCTCTTGGCCACGTGGACCGCCACCGCCCGCCGGAGGGCGCTTCTCCCTCCCCCTCTCTTTTTCAGGTTGATCGTATACGTCAGCGACCGAGAAAAGACGCGGGGCGACGGAGAGATCAAGGGACCCTGTTGCGGACGGGAGGGAGACCGGACAGGAGGAGGACACCCCCCTCCGTCCCCGGTCAGCCAGTCGCCCCCCCCGCTCTGGCAGGCCGCCCGGACGAGCCCCGGCGATCCCAGAACGGCTCCTCCCGCGAGAACCGCCCAGACGATCATGACGGTCAAGCCACGTCCTCCCCTATCTCCCATGGACTTTTCCCTCCTTTTTTTGTTTTTTGGAAGGGGAGACGGGCGGACGGGAGCGCGAAGAGGTTTTTTTCACAAAAGCCCCGGGGACGGGAGCGCGGGGAGCCCACAGGAGGTCGACAAGCCGGGAGTTGAGCATGATGCCGTACCGGTCGTTCATGATCGATTCGACGGGCTGGTCCGACAGGTCTCCCAGAGAGGAGGAGGGGGGCAGGCGAAGGGCGACATTGACGGATCCGAACCGAAAACTGGTCCGCTCACCCGGCCGGATCCGGGCAATCCGGTTGATCACGATGTAGTCGACCAGGGGCACGGCATGGGTCGCCGCCGCGCAGGACGGCTCCTCCCCTTTTTTCGGAACAGCCGTTCCGCTCATCCGGATCGATCCGTGAATATCGACAAAGGTCGCCATCACGGCCACACGTTTTTTGTCCGTCTTCCACAGAGAAATTCCAAGGATCTTCCCTTGGGTGACCGTCCGGGTTCCCCGGACCCCGATCAGAGGGGTCGAGAGGGTCGGAAAGTAAAATCTCTCGCAGTCGAAATAAATGTTGACGCGGGTTCGCTTCCAGAGGTAGACGGACCCCGGCCGAAACGTCTCCGTCGCCGTCTCCGTCGGCGTGGAAAGCGTGACGACGACAGGATCGAGAGGATCTGCCACGGAGGGAGAAGGTGAGATCCCGACCAGCGCCGCAAGAATCCAAAAACATCCCAACCACCTTGACGATTTTGGGACACGAGAGATTCCCATCCGATAAATCCTCCACTTTTTTGACAGGACGGTCACGTTTTTAATCATCAAGGTCCCATCGATGACAAATTCGTCCCCGATCGAGACAGAGAAAGACAGATTGTCTAAAATTAATCTTTTAACAGGTATCTGTCAATAGCTATTAAATATGTAGTCATTATCAATATAAGACATGGAAAAAGACGGGGGAGTGATTGAAGGACGGCCCTGTAGACTGCGTGACAAGACAAAAGACAATGGCAAAAAGAAGGCAAACAAAAAAGGAAAAAACCAGGCCGATCCTCACGACAAGCGACCCGTCCTGGTTTCTCCGTCGAACAGGAAATGCGCTCATTCTCCCATCGAGGTCCATTCGCTGAGGAGCGCCGTGGCCGCGGTATTCGTCCCTCCCGAAGAGGTCGAACGGGCAGGAGCGGCCGTCGGAACTGTGACAGGCTTCAGGGAATTTGCCGCGACCTTTGTCTCTTGAGGAAGGGCGTTTTCATCGAGACCCGCGACATTCGTGATCGCCGCGTCCGCGCTGAAGACATCCGTCGCCGGCTGAATCTGAACGGAGGTCGTGGCGTTGATGTTGGGAATGGTCGTCGAGACCGTCTGATTCACCTTCTGAGACGAAGACAGCGGCGTGATCGTCAGGGCCGTCTGATTGAACGGAGACGAACCGATGACGAAATCCCCGGCGACCGCCCCATTGTTATAGGAATAGGACGGAGTGATCGGATAGGATCCCAGACTCGACGTGTCCGTTGCCGTCGTCGACCAGCTCGCCGACAGGTTCGCCAAACCTCCCTGGGGGCCCGATGTCGCAAGCGTCCCGGAAAGGGCCGGGACCCCGGATCCGTAGATCACGTCCATCGGAGTGGCGGTCGCCAGAACCGACAGCGGCGTGATCGAGCCCCCTGTAAAGGTTGAGGGAAGCGTGTAGTCCCCGGCGGCCAGGGCCTGGGTAAAGGCGCCATTTCCCGTTAGGTCGGAATTGGCAAGAGTGACGGTCCCTCCGAAGTTCGTTCCGACATTCGGAGAAGAGTTGAGCGTCCCAATCACGGTCGTCCTCAGGCCCCCGCTCTGCCCCGCAACGATTCCAATGAAGTGAGTGTTGGCACCGGTCAGGTCCAGACTTGTCGTCCCGTCGTAGACCTTTGTTCCCGTCGACGACAATGACAGAGCGGCCGGCGTGATCGTCCACGTCCCGGAGACCAGCGTGAAATTGGTGATGGGGGTCGACTGGGTCGTCGGCGCGTTTTCGGTGGCGGTCGCTATCATTGTATAGGACCCGACATTCGGACCCGCGGAGGAAACGGTCACGGTTCCCCCCGACTCGATCACGCCGCTTTGTGTATATCCCGGAGACTGGATCGCCCCCGTATAGACGGCAGAGCCGGTGTCGGCCGTGATCGTCACGCTGGTCTGGGGAAGATCGGCCACGAGAATCGGGGCGGTTATTCCTGAGGTTCCTCCATTAGGGTAGACCGTCGCCATATACCAGGGATCGGCATTGGCGCTGGACGCAAAAGCCGTAGCGTTCCAGGTGTTGAAATTCCAGCCGATGAAATTTCCCGAAGACCCCATTTGAGAAGACGAGAGCCCCGCCGCACCCACGGATGACCCGCTCCCCACCGCCAAACCATTGTAATCGGACGAGTTGAAGTAGGAGGATAGGATGGTTCCGGAGTTCGATCCGACGACACCCCCCGATTCAACCGTCCCCCCGGCACTTCCACCTGATGATCCGTTCGACCCGTTTGTCCCATGTTGGGTCCACGTTCCGCAATGATAACCCCCGGGTTGTCCCTGCCCTCCTACCCCCCCGGTTCCCCCGGAACCCGGGGAGCCTCCGGTGGCCGTGACCGTTCCCGTGTTGTAGCTCAGGTCAATCGTGGCAGCATTAACTCCCGCCACCCCCCCGGCCGTCGCGGCGCCTCCATTGGAGTTTCCTCCATTGCCGCCATTGCCCCCATTGCCGCCGGCCCCTCCAGGAGAAATGTCACCACTTCCTCCGGCCCCTCCCCGCGCGTAATAAAGTGCGTTAAGTCCTCCTCCGGCCCCTCCGGCCCCCGCAGACCCGCCGGTGGCCGTGACCATTCCCGTGTTGTAACTTATGTCAATCGTGGAATCATTAACTCCCGCGATTCCTCCGGCCATGGCGGACCCGCCGGTGGAGTTCCCCCCGGGGGCCGAATTGGCGCCATTGGCGCCAGCCCCTCCGCCGCCTCCAGATGTTACTCCTGTTCCACCATTGCCGCCATTTCCGCCACTTCCTCCAGCCCCGCCGGCCCCCGCAGACCCGCCGATGGCGGTCACCGCTCCCGTGTTGTAGGACGCCGAAATGGTCGTTCCGGAAACGACTCCCACAATTCCTCCGGCCGTGGCGGACCCGCCGGTGGAGTTTCCCGCAAGTCCCGCATGTCCGGCATTTGCTCCTGGATATCCACTTCCACACGGCATTGGTCCAGATCCGCCCCCCATTCCACCATTTCCTCCGGCACCACCGGACGTAGACGATCCACCAATCGCCGAGACGGTCCCGGTATTATAGGACGCGAGGATCATTCCCGACCCGGAACTCGTTCCGGCCACCCCCCCGGCCGTGGCGGACCCGCCGGTGGAACTCCCGCCATTGCCGCCATTACCGCCGGGAGCCCCATAATCTGGATTGGTATAGCTCATCCCATAAACACCGTTCATATCCGCGTAAGTGCCGGTGCCGCCACAGCCACCATTTCCACCCGAGGATGCGGCCCCGCCTCTCGCGGACACGGATCCCGTGTTATATGAGTGAGAAATTGTACCTACATTGATTCCAACGATTCCTCCGGCCGTGGCAGACCCGCCGGTGGAACTCCCGCCATTGCCGCCATTGCCACCGGGAGAATAGGCATGGACGCATACTTCATGATAACAATCACCATAGTTTGTTCCATTTGCGCCAACTGCCCCCGCGGACGCGGCCCCCCCAATGGCGGTCACAGATCCCGTGTGATAGGACGCCGTGATATTTCCAGCACTGTATCCGGACACTCCCCCCGCATAGACGGACGCGCCCGTCGTTCCCACGACATAGATCGACCCGCCGACACCGAGATTTTCAACATTTCCGCCGGATCCCAAATAGCCAACAAATCCAGCATAGGTTCCCGTATAGGGGGTTCCCGACGTGCCAATCGTGTACCCCGTGACGGTATGGCCGTTCCCATTGATGACGGCATCAAATGCGGCGGAGGGGCCCGTTCCAAAGGGAGTCCACGAATAGCCGCCCAGGTTCAGATTCGACGTGATCGAAATGCACACGCCCGTGACGTTGAGATAGACACTCTGGGACTGGTCGATGGCTTCGAGCCCCGAGGCTGTGGAGACCGTTGTCACGACCGGATCGATCGTCACGGTTCCGGATTTTCCATAAGGGGCCGACACGTTCAGGGGAGCCGTCTCGTCAAGCACCACCGTATGTCCGTTGACGACAATTTCGCCCCCGTTTCCCCCGTTCGGGGCCGAGGCGTCGAGGACGGCAGTTGGTCCCAGGGTTGTCGTTCCGGAATTCATCCCGCTCTGAACGATGATGTTTCCCGCGTTCTCACCCGCGGCGGAGACAGACAGGACGCCGTCGTCCGTCGCGAACCCGCCCCCCGTCGTCGTCACCGCGGAGATGGAGGAGGAGGGGGAGGAAGACATCGGGACAACGGAGGCCCCGGAGGCGAGGACGATCGTGCCGCCAGGCACCGAAATCGTCCCGGAATTTGCGACGTTCGTCCCGACGAGGGCTACCGTTCCCCCGGGGGCCGCCGTCATCGTCCCGCCGTTCGAGACGGAGCCCGTCGGGGTCCCCCAGGGCTTGTTGGAGCCGAAAGCCATCACCCC
>JAJZCZ010000095.1 GCA_021828805.1 Nitrospirota bacterium
TGGCCCTTCCGGGACAGCTCTTCTATTCGACCCAGATTCCCGTGTCCCTGTGGTTTGTTTCCAGAAACAAGAAAAACGGCAAAGGGCTGGAAGGGAAACCCCTTCGGGACCGGAGCGGGGAGATTCTCTTTATCGACGCCCGGAAGTTGGGGTTCATGGCCGACCGGACCCACCGGGATCTCTCCGACGAGGATATCGCCAAGATTGCAGGGACCTACCACAACTGGAGAGGGGACGGGAGCTCAACGTATGAGGACGTGGCAGGGTTCTGCAAAAGTGCCAAAGTAGAAGAGGTGCGAACCCATGGGCACGTTCTGACTCCTGGCCGTTATGTGGGGGCGGAAGAGGTGGAGGACGACGGAGAGCCCTTCGAGGAGAAAATGAAGAGGCTCACGACCCAGTTGAAGGAGCAGTTTACGGAGAGTGCACGGCTGGAAGCGGAGATCAGGAACAATCTGTCGAAGCTGGGATATGGACTGTAATAATATTCAGTTTAGCCAGCATGCCTTTCGACGAATGTTCGAAAGAGCATTCACCCCTCACGAGGTGCGAGAGGCCATAACCACAGGAGAGGCGATTGCCGATTATCCTGAGGACAAGCCCTACCCGAGTTGTCTCGTATTGGCCTTTGTCGGAACCCGGGCGATCCATATCGTTGTTGCAAGGAATCCAATGACAGAAATTTGTCACGTCGTCACCGTCTATGAACCAGATCCAGCCCTTTGGAATACGGACTTCAGAACAAGGAGACGTCAATGAAATGCGTGATTTGTAAAACGGGGGATACGACTGCCGGTTACACCACCGTCACACTTCAAAGAGCCGGGACCGTTGTCATTATCAAGGAAGTTCCGGCGGACGTTTGCCAAGATTGTGGGGAATACTATCTTGACGAAGCTGTGGCCTCGAAGGTCTATGCCCAAGCAGAAGACGCCGTCACGAGACATGCGGAAGTCGAGATTTTAAAATATGCGGCTTGAATCTTGACGTCCCGCGTCTGTCGTTTAACGCTGGAGCCACGGACAACAGACATGCCTTCAATCTTTCGGACAAGAGAAGCATGGAATTCTGAAAGTCCTGACCGGTTCTTCAGGAGGTTTTAATAGACATGAAGGTTCTTCGGATCGGGATCATGCCCCAGGAGAAGATTCGGGAAAGAATGCTGTCAATCGCCAAAGGAGAATATCGACCAAGTCCTGGAGAGCCAAAAATATGGTTTCCCTCGATCAAGTCTCTTGCCGAAGTGCTAAGTGACGAGAATCGGGCTCTTCTCAAGGTTATTGCCGAGGTCAAGCCACAATCGATCTCCGATCTGGCAGTGATCACGGGACGTAAGCCGAGCAACCTTTCCCGCACCCTCAAAACCATGTCAAATTATGGCATTGTCGAGTTGCGACGCGAGAACCGGCATGTAAGACCGATTGTCCAGACAACCAGGTTCCAGATACTGACGGCATAGCTCTGGAAGCCGTTATTAAATGCCTTATCTGCAGGGAGGGAGATCTCGCCTCAGGGGACCCAACAGTCAAGATCCCACGAGGAGAGAATCTGGTGACTATGAAGTGTTCCTCCTGCCGCCTGTCGAAACTGCGGAGAGTGTCTCGACGAGCTGGTTGCCATATACGGTTGAAAACCTGACTCTGGAAGAGTGAGCGGGTGGGTACGAAGAGTCAATGTTCTGTTTGCCTTCGGGAGCTTGAGAGTGAAGAAAGCCAAGACCAGCACTCGGACTGCATATGTCCTATGTGTGGTGGAAAATGTGTCTCTTTTCAGGGTGATCGATCTGTGTTTCGGATAGAACACAGTCCGCCTTTTCTGAACTGCGCAAATTATGAGGCTTCTCTGCCCGTTTTGAATTTGCTCCATTCAAACACAAAAATGGCCCGGTTTAAACGTCTGCTTTTAAGACGTATCTCTTGGTTCGCTTATAGACTCAGTGCTCCAGCGGGAAGAGACGAATTCGGGGATGATCGAGCGTTCCATGAATAACCTTTCCGAGGAATTGCCATGAACTCCCTGAATCTTGATCCTCTGGAAAAAGCCATTGAACAATTGAAATCCGGCCTCAATCAAAGCCATGAGAATCCTGACAACGAGCTTTTGCGGGACGGAGTGATCCAACGGTTCGAATACACCATGGACCTTTCCTGGAAAATGATCCAGCGGTATCTCAAGCATATCGCCCAGGTGGAGGAAAGCGCGATTCGGACCAAAAAGGATTTATTCCGGGAAGCTGGAAGACTCGGGCTGATTTCAAATGTCGAAGCCTGGTTTGGATATTATGAAGCCCGCAATGAAACCTCGCATACTTATGATCCCCAGATCGCCCAGTCGGTGTTCGAACAGGCCGAATTGTTCCTCCCTGACGCTATCAGTCTTCTGGAGGCACTGAAACATGCCACTTGAAATTCGTCCGGACCACCTGAAGATTGTTGAAGAGATTCTGGAAAAACACCTTCCTGACCGGGAGGTCTGGGCGTTTGGATCCCGAGTCAACGGCACTGCCAAGGAGACGTCCGACCTCGACTTGGTGGTGATTGCTGAGACCCCCCTGGATTTTCAGAGATTGGGGTCGTTGAGGGACGATTTCAGTGAGTCGAATCTCCCCTATAAGGTGGACGTGGTGGATTGGGCGAAGATAGGGGAGACGTTCAGGGAGATTATTCAGAAAGAAAAGGTGGTGATTCAAAAGGATCCTAGCCAAGGGCTTTGTGGTAGGGTTCCGCATGGAAGGAATTTGGAGAGTGTGGGGCGTGAATGGTGCCAAACTACGTTGGGAAGTCTTACCGAATGGACTTCAGGCGGGACGCCAAGTAAGCAAGAACCAAGTTACTGGAACGGCGACATACCGTGGATCAGTGCCAGTACTATGAAGACGATCCGCCTGGAAAATTCAGAGTTGAAGGTAACTGCCAGTGGACTCGAACACGGTAGCCGTTCGGCAGAAGCGGGTTCAGTGCTTTTGTTGGTACGTGGGAGTGAACTCCACAAGCGAATCCCAATCGGGATAGCAACGAGGACTCTAGCCTTCAATCAGGACGTAAAGGCACTAAAAGCGCGGGCAAGTCTAATGCCCGAATATTTGCTTTATTGGTTTCTTGGTAATGTAGAAACTCTCCTGAATAAAGTCGAGTTTACCGGCATAGGCGCTGGCAAGCTTGATACAGACGTGTTGAAGAACCTTCCGTTTCAATTACCAAGTCTCCCCGAACAACGCGCCATAGCCCACATTCTCGGCACCCTCGACGACAAGATCGAACTCAACCGGCGCATGAACGAAACCTTGGAAGCCATGGTCCAGGCTCTCTTCAAGTCCTGGTTTGTGGATTTCGATCCGGTGCGGGCGAAAATGGAAGGAAGACCCACGGAACTGCCCAAGGAAATTGAAGACCTGTTCCCTGATAGCTTTGAGGATTCGGAACTGGGGGAGATTCCGAGGGGGTGGAAGGTTAGTCCGTTTGATCAACTTATAACTGAAGTCAATGAGAAAGTTGGTGGTAGACATGTCCCTGAATATTCCTCAACCAATAACGGGCTGCAACTCAGAAGTGAACGATTCAAAAAGAATCTCTCTATTTCTATCTCAAATAACAAAATCATACGCCGAGGGTGTCTTATTTTTGGACTCAGTCGTCAAGTACTAAATTTTGGCCTAATGCGGAATGAAATCGGTTGTATTAGTCCTGCTTATAAAGTATTTTCGATTAATGAGACCATGGTTGAGCCAGATTTCGTTGAGCGAGTCATGCGCTTAAAACCAAATTACTATTTCGGTGCTGTCTCAGCGAGTTCACGAGAAGGTCAGTCGATTTCTGCAGAAGGTCTTAAACGGCTCAAATTTGTTTTACCTTATAAACCCCTTCAAACCATTTTTTACGAGATTACAGCCCCAATTCAAAACCACTTACTCTTTCTTCAAAAAGAAGCAGAAACTCTTATTCAAATACGAGACTTCCTTCTTCCCAAACTTCTCTCGGGCGAAATTCGCGTGACGCACCTTGAAAAGATATTGGAGCGAACTCTTTAACAAATCACACCCATAGCTTGTTCTTCTATTAAGTCATGTTGTATTTCCTTGGCAAGGAGGATTTTACGACCCCAATATACTCGTCCGAATTGTCGAGAAAATATAGTAAGAAGCCGCCAACCACCAAAAGATAAGGACTTGTCCGTTTCCGACCCCCGTGCGGTTTTTTCTCAAGCGAATCGTCGCAGGCAAGCAACTCCCGTTTGAGTCCAAGGCGCCCAATGCCACTACCCGTCGCGCCAAGACCAAAGCCGACGAGATTGTCCGACCTAAAAGAGTCCGAAGAAAACTGTGACGAGGGTCTTTTTGTCCATATCACCTAGTGGTATAATTGGTCTGTGAAACGCATACTCCTCCTGCGGACGTTTGTGCGTTGGAAAGAGAAACACGGATTGTCGGACCAAGCTCTCGTCAAGGCCGTTGCTGAAATGGAGCAGGGATTGATCGACGCCGATCTTGGCGGGTCCGTTTTAAAGAAGCGAGTGGCTCTTCCGGGAAGAGGAAAGCGCGGTGGGGTCCGGGTGATTGTGGCGACCCAAAAGTGGATCGCTGGGTCTTTCTCTTCGGATTCGAGAAAAACGAACGAGACAATATCAGTGACAGGGTACTGAAAATCTTTCAGGAAATGGCCGGGGATCTTCTCAAGCTGAATGACCGGCAAGTGGATTTGGCCCTTTCCGAGGGTGAGTTTGTGGAGGTGGTCAATGAGACAAAAGAAAAGACCCAGTAGAATCGCAAGCGAAATGAAGGATACGGCACTGGGACTGCACAGGATTGGGCTGATCGACAAGCGGCGAATGAACGAGTTGGAAGCATTGACGACCCTCAAGATTGAGAAAATGACTCCCGAAAAGATCAAATCGTTGCGGGAGAAGGAGCATGTCAGCCAAGCCGTGTTTGCGTCGGTCTTGAACATGAGTCTTTCGACCGTCCAAAAATGGGAGATCGGGGAAAAACGTCCCAGCGGTCCTTCCCTGAAGCTGTTGAGTCTCGTCGAAAGGAAAGGGCTTTCGGCAGTCTTGTGATT
>JAJZCZ010000096.1 GCA_021828805.1 Nitrospirota bacterium
CGAGAAGTCGAAGCGCATCGAGTTCCGGACTCCCGACCCTTCAAGCAACCCCTACATCGTCTTCGCCGCACTCCTGATGGCAGGACTCGACGGGGTGGAGCGCAAGCTTGAGCCGCCGGCTCCTCTCGACAAGGATCTCTACGAACTGACCGATCGGGAGAAAAAGAAGATCCGTCAGATGCCGGGAAGCCTCGACCAGGCTCTGGCTGCACTCGAGAAGGATCACGACTTCCTCCTCAAGGGCGGGGTCTTTACCAAAGAGCTCATCGATACCTGGATCCACGAGAAGATGAAGAAGGAAGTGGATGCTATCCGACTTCGTCCTCATCCGCACGAGTTTTTCCTGTATTTCGACATCTAAGTTCTCAAGAGGTTTTTTGAGAATATCTTCGGCAACGGTGCCGCGGGAAGGATTTTTGCCCGGGCCCGACAATTCAGACAGGGCCCGGACACAGCAATGCGTCCGGGCCTTTTTTTTGCGGGGACCCATGAACCACGAACAGAAAATTATTCAGGAATTGACGGCCTTTTTTGAGATCAGCCGGGAGCTGGCGAGCTCCCCGGACCTCGACAGCGCGCTGTCCCGTATCCTGGGAATCATGGACTCCCAGCTTAATCTTCACCGGGGGGCTATCCTTCTGCTCGATACCCAGACGAACGAGCTCATGACCGAATTGGCCTTCGGCATGTCGGAGGAGGAAAAACGCAAGGGACGGTTCAAGGCGGGGGAGGGGATCAGTGGAACGGTCCTCTCCACAGGCGAGCCGATTGTGGTTCCCGATATCGATGCCGAGCCCCGGTTTCTCAACCGGACGGGGAGCCGCAAGAGGAAGGGGAGAGCCAAGACAGGCTTTATCGCCGTTCCCCTGATCTTTCAGGGGGAAAAGCTGGGGGTTCTCTCCACCGACTGCGACATGTCCCAGGGGGACCGGGATCTCGACGAAGATACGCGGGTTCTGTCGATTATCGGATCGACGATTGCCCAGGCGGTACTTCTCCGTCAGCGGCTGTCCCACGAGAACAAAAAACTCCTCGAGGAGACGACGCGGCTTGAGCACGCCCTGAAGGGTCGCTATGCCATTGAGGGATGGATCGGCCGTTCGAAGGTCATGAACCAGATCGCTGAAAGCGTCCACCAGGTCGCGGGAAGCCGGGCGACCGTCCTCATTTTAGGGGAGAGTGGAACCGGCAAGGAGGTCATCGCGAAGGCGCTCCATTTCATGAGTCCCCGGGCCAAGAATCCCTTTGTTCAGATTAATTGTGCCGCCATTCCCGAGACCCTTCTTGAGAGCCAGCTCTTTGGCCATGAAAAGGGGGCCTTCACCGGGGCCCACCTCTCCCGCCCCGGCAAGTTCGAAGCGGCCGCCGGGGGAACGATCTTTCTCGACGAGATCGGAGAGATTTCCCCGGCAGTCCAGGTGAAGCTTCTTCGGGTGCTCCAGGAGCGCTCCGTCGAGCGGTTGGGCGGCCAGCGGGTCATCCCGGTGGATGTCCGGATCGTCGCCGCCACGAACCGGAACCTTGAGGAGATGATCCGGCTCAATCAGTTCCGGGAAGATCTCTACTACCGTCTGAACGTGGTTCCCCTGGTTCTTCCCCCCCTCCGGGATCGCCGGGAGGACATTCCTCTTCTCGTCGACCACTTCATCGACAAGTTCAACAGGGACAATGCCCGCTCAGTGACGCTTGCCCCGGGAGTGCTCGATCTTCTGGTAGAGTACGAGTGGCCCGGCAATGTCCGGGAGCTCGAGAATATGGTGGAGCGGCTGGTGGTGATGGCACGGGGTGAAAGAGTGGCGGTGGAGGATGTCCGGAAGGCGATGACACTCTATCCCCGTTCCGGACAGACGGAGGTGTTTTCTTTGGAGCGGAGCCGGAAAGAGCTCCCGGAGACACCGTATCGGAAGCCCGCGTCCGAACCGGTGGGCGACAAGGGACTTCTCGGAGCGGTGGGTTCACTGGAGCGGGAGCAGATTGAGGCGGTGCTCAAGCGCTACGGCTATGTGAAGACCCGGGCTGCCCGGGCCCTTGGCGTCACCCCTCGCCAGCTCCGATACCGCATGATCAAGTATCAGATCCCTGACGAGGTTCCCGAGGAGTAACCCGCGAATCTCAGGAGAGGCGGATCCCCAGATCCCGCAGTTGAACGGTATCGACGGGGGCCGGAGCTTCCGTGAGAAGGCACGAGCCCTTCTGGGTCTTGGGGAAGGCCATGACCTCCCGGATGGAGTCCCGCCCCAGAAGAATCATCGCCAGCCGGTCGAGGCCGATGGCCATCCCGCCATGGGGAGGCGCTCCGAAAGAGAGGGCTTCGAGGAGAAAGCCGAATCGCCGGACAGACTCCTCTTCGGAGAGGCCGATCAGGTCGAAGATACGCCGCTGAAGCTCAAGCTCGTGATTCCTGAGGCTTCCCCCTCCCACCTCCGTCCCGTTTAAAACAAGGTCATAGGCCAGGGAGCGCGTCTTCTCCGGAGCGTCCGCCAGGATCCCCAGATCGTCAGGATGGGGAGCGGTAAAGGGGTGATGGATCGCCTCGTAACGCTTTTCGTCGGGGTTCCACTCGAGCAGGGGGAAATCGACGACCCAGAACAGGGAGGTCTTCGTCCGGTCAACAAGGCCGGCCCGCTCTGCGACATGGCTCCGGAGGGCTCCCAGGATCCGCAGGGCCGTCTTTTTTGTGTCGGCAATGAAGAGCAGGAGGTCACCGGGCTGGGCCTCCATCCGCTCCTTCAGCCCCTGCTGGATCCCCTCCGGGATGAACTTGAGGATGGGGCTGGCGAGTCCGCCGGCCTCCGACTTGATCCAGGCCAGCCCCTTTGCCCCCTGTGCCACCGCCCAGGCCGTGAGATCCTCAATCTCCTTCCGGCTGAGGGCCGCTCCTCCGGGGTATCGAATTCCCCGCACCGTTCCCTCTGCCGCCGCCACCGCACTGGTAAAGACCGAAAACTGCGTCTCCCGGGCCAGATCCGTCAGATCGGTGATGGGGAGATTGTAGCGGAGGTCGGGTTTGTCGCTCCCGTAGCGGTTCATCGCCTCTTCATAGGTCAGCCTCATGAAGGGCCGGGAGAGTGTCTCCCCCCGGAATTTCTGGAAGATGTCGCAGAAGAGCTCCTCGATGATCCCCAGGAAGGTGTCCCGGGTCAGGAAGGAGACCTCGATGTCCACCTGGGTGAACTCCGGCTGGCGATCCGCACGCAGGTCTTCGTCCCGGAAACATCGGGCGACCTGGAAGTATCGCTCAAGTCCGCCAACCATCAGGAGCTGCTTGAAGAGCTGGGGGGACTGGGGAAGGGCGTAGAAAGAACCTTTTTCCAGGCGGGAGGGGACCAGGAAGTCCCGCGCGCCCTCGGGGGTTGAACGGGTGAGAAGCGGGGTTTCGATTTCCCAGAACTGGTGGGTAGTCATGTGGTTCCGGATCAGAGTGGTGAGCTCAGAGCGGAACTTCAGTGCCTCCAGAAGCCGGGGTGAGCGCATGTCGAGATAGCGGTAGGTCAGTCGGAGGCTTTCCGAGACCTCATCCGTCGTTCCAACGGGGAAGGGCGGGGTCTTGGCGGAGTTGAGGATGGTGAGCTGGGTGACCCGCACCTCACGATCCCCTCCCGCCACGGTGGCATTGACCGTTCCTTCCGGCCGCATCCCGACAGTGCCGTGGAGCGAAATGACCCATTCGTCACGAAGTGTTTTGGCGGCCTCTTCGAGAGGAAGATTGTCCTTGGCGTCGACGACGCACTGGATCCGGCCGGAACGATCCCGAAGCTCGATGAAGAGGAGACCTCCGTGGTCTCTGACCGTCTGGACCCAGCCGGCGATGGTGACGGGGGTTCCTGGGGGAGAGGCGAAGAGGTCAGCGACAGGGTGCGAACGGTACATGAAAGGTCCTCGGGGTTGAAGAGATCCGGCCGGGATCTCTGGGTATGAATCTCATCATCAGCAACGTCCTGCGGACCGTCTTCTGGGCGGCGCCGCCGGGCTCATTGTAGCACAGGAGGGGGTACGGCTCTCCGGAGGCCCGGATCTGGCAAGGATTCAGGGAACCGGTCTCTCCTCATCGAGGTCGATCAGGTCGAAGGGGGAGAGATCTCCTATGTCGGAGCGGTGGGCGAGGGTCGGGTAGGAGCGCTTCCGGTGGGCGGTCCGCGTCTCGCTGGCGGGGGCTGCCTCAACGGTTCGTCGCCACTCCTCTTTCTCTTGATCACTTCGCTTGCGGCCGTGAGCCTCGATCCAGGCGAGAACAGCCGCATCATCAGGGGAGTGAAGAATCGCTGTTTCCAGCTCCTCTGCTCCGATCTCCGTAAAGAGCAGGAATCGCCCGTCGAGAGGGAAGAGCCCAGTATTGGGGTCTGTCTTCCGGAGGAGGTTGGGGAGATAGGCATCCGGAAGCTCTCCCCGGGACTTGAGACGGACCTTGTCGATGAGGCGGGGAAGGATCACGTATCCTCCGAGGGTTTCCCGGGGGGAGCGAAGACGGGGGATCATCGGCGATCTCCCCGCTTCCCGGGTCCGGACGATCGGGGACCTCTCGCTGGTCCGGTTCCCGAGCCGGAACGCCGTGGCTTGGAGGAGGGAGCGCCGCTTTTTCGCGGTTTAAATCCTTCAGAACTCCGTGTGCGGGTTTCTGAGCGTTCAGGACGCTCGAAACGCTCCTCTCGGCCCTGGGAGGGGCGAGGCTTCCGCTCGGCTCCGGGGCGGCGTCCCTCGTCCTGGTTACGCGGGGAGCGGTCTTGTCTCTCCCCATTCCGGGGAGAGGCGGGCCGGGGTCCGGCGGAACGGCTCCTTGGTGCCTCGCTCCTTCGCGGCCGTTCATAATCCCCCTCACCGCGTCGTGCCCGAGGCGAGAAGCGCTCGTTTCCTGCAGTCCGCTCGGGACGCTCTGATCGGGTTCTCTCCGGACGTCCGCCCGCCCTCTCTCCCCGCCGTCCCGGCCGTGCGGGAGCATATTCACCCCGGCCACTTTCCCGGCGGGGCCGCTCCGGACGCTCCTCCCGGGAGGAAGGGCGTCTGTCCTGCCAGTCCCGGGTTCGCTCTGTCCGCTCCGGGCGCT
>JAJZCZ010000097.1 GCA_021828805.1 Nitrospirota bacterium
ATCGTTGGGGCGGCGGAACACCCCGCGCGCCAACCGGGAAAGCCAACCGGCACGCGCATAGTGTACGGCCAGGTCCGCAGAGACCCCCAATGCCGCCAAATCCTCCGATGTCAGGGGGGTTCCAGGCGTCCACTGCCGGTAGAGGGAATTTAATTTAGTTCTTTTAGTCGTAGCCATGTTACGATTCTTACCACTTTTATAAGTGGCTGTCAATCTTTGGTTGGATGCTCTAGTCGTAGCTTAGCTACGATAGAGGTAAATAATCCAAAGATGCGGGCTTGCCGGTTCATAGCGATAATTGACGATTGATGGGCTGGAGTAGCCGCCCGTCAGACCGAGTCCATCTCCCGCACCTGCAAAAGCGCTCGTTTTTAGACGGTCCAGTCGATCGACTTTCCGGAACGCGATATTCGGCACATGGTTGAAGCGGAATGGCAGGTGGCAGATCGTTGCTGGTTGCGTAAGTCGGTGTATGTAAATCTTCTCTGAAATTTAGAGAACAGGCAGTGCATCCCTCCGTAGTTTACAAGTATGGCATCTTTTTTGCCCCATGCGATTCCCGGAAGAACCAAACTTAAGATTCTTTGACGGAATGATATAAGTGAATTTTTCCCAGGGTTTTTTCTCCACTTTCAGTCGCAATGGGGTGGGATTTTAAAAGCTCCCGAAGCACTCTCCAGTGCGGGAGAAAACTGTCCATTTTTCTCTGAAAGCGCTCGCTGTGGCGGGACTCCAGAAGATGGACCAACTCATGAACGACGACATACTCAAGACATTCTTTTGGTTTTTTTGCCAGCTCCGTGTTGAGTCGGATCGTTCCTTTCATGGGGTTGCAGCTTCCCCATCGCGTTTTCATCTTTCTAACAAAAACCTGGTTGATCTTCACATTGAGACGCGGCTCCCATGTTTCTAAAAGGGAATGCACGACCTCCTTGACCTTCTGCCGATACCATTGGGCCAGCAGCGCGTCGCGGGACTCTTTTCCCATCGCAGGGCGAACGGTCATGAGAAGGGTTCGATGCCGGATCTCTATTTTTGGGGGGGCGTCCCGCACCACCACTTTGAGAAGAAGACGCTGTCCCCAAAGATAATGGCTTTCCCGGTCGAGGTATTCCCGGGGCGTTTCCCGTTTCTGGGCACGGAATTTTTTCTGCTGCTTCCGGATCCAGGGAAGTTTCGTAACGGCAAAGACCCGGAGGGTTTCAAGAGCCACGCGGGGTGGTGAGGCGATGCGGACATGGCCGTCTGGCGGATGAACGCTGAGGTGGATGTTCTTGATGGGTTTAAAGTCGACCTCGATCGTCAGATCGCCGATCGTGAGCTGAGACAGCATCAGTATTCTTTCTGGGCCTTGATAATCAAAAAGAGCCGTTCCACTTCTTCCTTGTCCTTCAGAATCTCATACAAAGCCCCCTGAATGATACGCTCTTTGGCCAAGTGATCCCGCCATCCATCCGGACGGACCCGCTTGACTGTTTCGTCAATCGTCAGGGCCAATTCTTCATCCTGGTTGAGGTTGTTGTAGAGAGCTCTCTTGCCGGGGGTGTCGAGCCGTTCCGGTGTCTCATCCGCCTTCCCTTTTTTAACCTTTGCGGCGAGATCCGCGATCCGTTTCAGATACTCTTCGTATTCGATGGCCTTAGCCCGGCGGGCGGCGATGATTTCATTTAAGAGGGCGGACATCCGTTCATAATAGGCCGGATCGGTGAGCTGTTCTTTGATGATCTTCTTCCGGACATTATTCTCGATCACCTCGGCAATGGCATTTTTGTCCCCGTTAAACGTCCCGAGACTTTCCTTGATGGCGTCGTTGATTCCCAGTCTGACGATAAGGTCGACGAGGCTCAAATTCTCAAAGTGGGAGGTTTGGCGAGGCTCTTCCGCTTCGATATAGGCATCGATGAGGTGGCGCATGTCGGCTTCATAGGCTTTGGTATCGAGAGTTTCGCTACTGGCCTTCCGGATGATCTCCCGAAGTTTCAAGTACTGCTCCACCTGGGTCTTGATGCGTTCCTGGTCGAAGAGGGAATAGCCGGCTTCGCTCAGCTCATCGGCAATATTCGCGTAGGCCCGGATGAGAGTGACCACCGCTTTATAGAGGGCGGTTCGCTGAGGCTCGCGCTCTTCGAGGTCTGCGGGGATCTCGGTGTTTCCGCAAAAATAGTGGATGTATTCCAGGTTCGATCGTGGCGGCTCCACCGGTTCGCACAGATGAAAGAGGACCTCCAGGGATTCATCGAGTTTTTCCCGGGCGACCTTCAGCCGGTCTTTGAGGAGAATCTCGGGGCTTCCCCCTCCGCTGCTGCTGTCGAGCTCCGAGGTATAGACCGAGATGGCATTTTCGACCTTCTTGAAGAGATCCTTGTAGTCCACGATATACCCAAAGTCCTTGTCCTCTCCATCGAGCCGGTTTGTCCGGCAGATCGCCTGGAAGAGGGCATGGTCCTGCATGGACTTGTCGATATAGAGGTAGGTACAGGGCGGGGCGTCAAATCCGGTCAACAGCTTGTCCACCACGATCAGAAGCTTCATGGTGACAGGCTCTTTCACGAACTTTTCCTTGGCCCATCCTTCATAGTCGTCCGTATTGGAATAGCCCGACGTTTTTAAGAGGCTGGTATAGGTGTTGTAGATCACCTGCTTGTCGGTTTCGGTATTGGCCCCGGTTTCTTCCTGGGTGACATGGCTGGCCTGGGGGTTGTAGGAGGTGACAATGGCGCAGCGGTTTTTGAGAGAGGTGCGCTGGAAGAGTTCATAGTACTTGCAAGTTTCATAGATGCTGGAGGCGACCAGCATGGCATTGCCCCGCTCACTGGAGAGACGGGGCTTGACGCTAAAGTCGAACAGAATATCGTTGACGACCTTTTCCATGCGGGAGCGGGAGCTGAGAACCCGCTGCATGGTGCCCCATTCCTCTTTGACTTTCTCCTTTTGCCAGCGGTTCAACCCTTTGGTTTTGGCCTCGAACCACTCATCGACCTTGTCCGGAGAGGTCAGCCTCTGATCGATATCGCGCGATTCATAAATCAAGTCCAAAACGACCTGGTCCTCGACGGCCTCGCTGAACTTATAGGTATGGATATAGCCCCCAAAGACCTCGAAGCTGGTGGCCTTGTCTTTTTTGAGAAGGGGGGTTCCGGTAAAGCCCATGAAGACGGCATTGGGCATCGTGGCCTTCATGACCTTGTGGAGTTTCCCGCTTTGCGTCCTGTGGCATTCGTCCACGAAGACAAAGACCTCTCCCTTGGTGACGCTGGGCTGGCCCTCCAGATCCTTGATGAATTGATCAATGTCCCCGCCGTCCTGTCGCCCGAATTTATGGATGAGCGAACATAGGAGCCGGGGGCGGGGCTGGCCAAGTTGCGCGATGAGATCCCGTCCGCTACTGGTGCGATAGATCTGTTCCCCGACATCACGAAAGACTCCCTCGATCTGGGCATCGAGCTCATCCCGGTCGGTGATGATGACCACCCGGGCCCGGGGATTGTTTTCAAGGATCCATTTGGCCAGGAGCACCATGACGATGCTCTTCCCGCTCCCCTGGGTATGCCAGATGATGCCGCTTTGGTGGTCCCGGACATGCCTCTGGGCGGCTTTGACCCCAAAGTATTGGTGGGGCCGGGGCAGCTTCTTCGCTCCCCCATCAAACAGGACAAAGTCGTATATCAGCTCAAGCAGCCGGTCTTTCCGGCACATCTTGAGCAGATACTTGTCCATCTTGTAGCGGGAATTGTCTTCTTCGTCCTCTTTCCAGGTCAGAAAGTACTTCTCAGGCGTTCCGATAGCTCCGTACTTCAAGCCTTCGGTGTCGTTTCCCGCAAAGATGAACTGGATCGTGCTGAAAAACCAGGAATGAAACTCGGGCTGCTGGTTGGACAGGCTCTGACGGATCCCGTCCCCAATAGAGATATAGCTCCGCTTGAGCTCAAGAACCCCTATTGCGATCCCGTTGATATAGAGGACGAGGTCCGGACGGCGATCATGGCGTCCCTGAAGGGTGACCTCTTCGGCAATCGCAAAGTCGTTCTTTGCGGGGTCTTTCCAGTTGATGAGATGGATTGTTTCTGTGATGGCTCCGGCTTCGGTTTTGATGGGGATCCCGTATCGAAGAAGGCTATAGACCGCTTTATTGTTCTCATACAGGGACCGGTTGTGATGGGTGGCGTCGGTGCGGAGCTGATGCTGGGCCATGGCGATCTGGGCGGGAGAATACCCGTTTCGGGCGAGATGGGAGGAAAGGTAAGAGTCTTCGATATTGCTGTTGCTGTCACGGTCGATCCAGTTTCCGAGGTACCGGTATCCAAGATCTTCCTGGAAAAGTTTGAGAATGCGGTCTTGGGTCTTCCGTTCAGGTTGTCCCAATACGCTCATCTCAGGCCTCCAGCAACTTGAAATCGATTTGATAGCGATAGAAGGCAATGTTCGGGGAGGCGATCAACGCCCGGCGAAGCTTCTTGTCGTCTTCCAAGGCGATGACCACTCCCTTCACGGTCTGGCCGTTTTCCGCGAGCTCCTCCATGACATATCCCATATAGCGCAATATCTGTCCCATGACGACATCGCTGGCCCGGCCTCTTTTGAGCTCGATGATCAGAATCTCTTTCTTATCCTTCCGGATGGCCAGGATATCGATCGGCCCGGTATCGGTCGGGTATTGCTGGCCAACGATTTCTCCGTCCTCTTTTGCGATATCGTACTCTTTTCCAAACTTTGTTTTCGACCAGTTTACAACAAGGAAGTCCTCCAAGTGCTTCTCGAGAGCAAAGGCTACAGGATCCTCGACCAATACAGGCTTTTCTATTTCCTTGTCAGATCCCTTAAGCAAGTGTTCAATTTCATCCCGGTATGGGGTGAGATTGCGGACCGTTCCGATCGAGTTTACGGAACTTCTGAGGGCATCACTCATCTCCGCTCGCGCGATCGTTGTCGTCAGCCATGTGACGGGACGGCAATGAATCAGGTTCTTGTCGGGAGCATAATAATAGTCTCCTGTGACTTCTCCCAC
>JAJZCZ010000098.1 GCA_021828805.1 Nitrospirota bacterium
TCGCGTCCGAGGGGTGGTCCTCCCTGGGGGTGATCTATCGTTTTATGGGAAACGAGGAGGCCCAGTGGTCGAAGGTGAAGATGGCTCTTCCGGAAAACGTGGCGCCGGGAGGGTTTGCGAACATGAGCACCGTGGGAGAGGACGAGGTTCAATCCCTTCAACAGGCGTTCTCGTTGACGCAAAACTATGTCAACTCCTGGGGCTTTGTCGGCACCACCTCGGCGGGACAGGCCTATCCGTTCTGGGCTGCGGTCCCTATGAGCGAAAGCCCGGCGGCGCAAACCTCCCAGGTGGTGGCGTCGCTCTCGTCGGTCGTCACGCCGTCGGGACAGACCGTTTCCCTCCCCAATTACATGGAGAATCTCTCCGAAGACCCCCTCTCGAAACTTCAGAACGTCGTCGAGTCGGCGGATACGGCGCTGGCGGGGATGCAGTCCGTGGTCAAACCGGTGCAGTTTCTTGCGACAATATCAAAAATAGGGCTTCCTCTTCCTCCTGCACTAAGTATGGCGGCGGGGGCCGGTGGCGATGTTGCAAAAGTCGCAGCTTCGGTTCTTGATCCTCTCAGCCTTGTCTTTATCGTCCTGACCTTTGTTGTCGGGGTCTATTTGCCACTTGTTCCCATGATTTACATCGCCTTCTATCTTCTCTTCTGGGTTCTGGATGTGTCGATTCTGGCGCTCTTCGCGCCTCTCTGGGCTTTGGCCGCCGGAATTCCCCAGGGGGACGGGTTTTTGGGGCAGCACGGCCGGGAGGGACTTCTTCGTTTGACCGACGTGGTCATTCGTCCGCTTCTCCTGGTGGGAATGTTCGTCTTTTCTCTGGCGTTTTATTTTCTCTCCACGAACCTTCTGGTTTTTCTGACGTCGGAAACTCTTGGGGCCGATTCCTCGATCCCCTCCGCCGGGATGTGGTTCTCTCTGGCGGGAATGATCGGGGGCTATTTGGCCTACACTGTCGTGATGTGGCGGACTATCCATTTTTCTTTCGAAATCCTTCATACTGGACCCTACTGGGCGATGCGAGTTCTCGGCATCGACGGGGAGAAGGGGCGGGAAGGCCGGGAGAACGAAGGGTTCAAGGAGGCCGGGTCCTGGATCACGCAGAACACCCGAACGGCCTTGGCTGGGTTTAGATTTGATTCAAGAAAATGAAACGATGGACGATCACTGTCGGTCATACTGCAAGGAGGCGTGAATGCTTCTATCCTGGGAGATTATCCATCAGGAAGTCGAGTCGTACTTCCGGGTGATGCAGAAAAGATTGATGATCGGGACGGCGGTCACCGGTGTCTTAAAAAGTTTTTCAGAAGAAATATATTCGAATAATAATACGGGTAGCGGGCTTGCAATGGCTGGGCTCGCGGGGAAGGCTCTTTCCTCTCGGGGTGAAGAGCTTCCGGGCGACAATTTCGATAAATACGGAACGGCTACGGTTGCCGTTGCCGTGGGTCAGGCGGCTCTCACCGGTGTTAACATTGCACTAGGAGCCGCCGCACAAGCGTATGTAAGTTATGCTATCCGCTCTCGTCGGCCCTTTCTTTCCTCGGCCGGGGCACATCAGACGTTTACCGATCTTATCCTTCAAGAGTCTCCGTCCGGCTCCTTCAACATGCTGAACATGATCGACATCTCACGAGCCCTCTCCTTCGTTTTCGACCGGGAGCTGATGGCGGAGGCCTTCGCCGCCCTCGTCCGCTCGGAGCGTCTGATGCAGCTCATGGACATTCTCCTCCTCGAGTCGACGCAGTGCGGCGGTCCGCGTCATCCCTTTACGGAGGCCGTTCGGTCCCTCCGGACGGATGGCGTCGATCCCTGGACGGACAACCGGGAAGGACTCTCCGAGGATGCGGCGCTCGCGATCCTGTCCAAGGCATCGACCGAGGCCGGGTGGCGGCCGCGACGGCGCGTTCCTATTCCGAGGGACTTCGGAAAGTTTTTCGAGGCTCATCCCACCTGGGACGGGTTCGCGCTGATCTTGCTGTGGAAGGTCCAGCGCCTTGAGGCGGCGCTTCACGAGATTGATCGGGGACTCCTTCACGAGGCCTGGAGCTGTCCGGCTCCGTCGGAAGCGCCGGACCCGGTGGAGTCGGAACGGGAGGCGACCTGGGACTGGCTCACGGAAAAGGAGACGGCCACGATCATCCGGCGGGGGAGCCGTTTCCCGGGCCGGGGGCACCCGGCCGTGGACAAGCTGGGGCTTCGGGTCCGGGAGGAGGAGGTCGTCCGGCGGGCAACGACGGAGGACCCTCCCCCGGAATTTTCGAATATTGCGCCCACCTTTGTGGAACTTCCTCCGTTTGAGATCGATCAGTTATTGACGGACTCGCGGATTCTGGACCGTCAGGCTCTCCGTAACCTGTGGAGACAGACGGCTCTGAACCAACGGTTGCGGGAGATTCTTGATCGGGCCGAATGGGAGAGAAAGGTCACGCGCCAGTTGGAGATGGCTCCTTACATGAATGAGCCGGCCATCCTCAAACACTACGGCGGCAAGGCGGCCGTGGCCCGGGCGATCTTCGAGGAAAAGGACGTCCTCCCGATCTTCCAGTTGCTCCGGACGGTCGACATGGGTGACTGGTGGAAAAAGGCCCTGGAGATGCAGGGATCCTCCGGGACGGGAGTGTCCCCGGAATTGGGATGATCATTGTCGAAGGGGGGATGTAAACTTTAGACTGATCTTCCGGTTCGAGGGGGAGGGGTGTTCCCGGGGCAACGACTCGAGGGACCAACACTCACTCTCCTTTCCATAGAGTGCATGATGAAATGTGGAAGTGAGCGGGATCCGAGTGATCCCTCTTTTATATCCATATATGACAAAGAGAGAGACGCTCTATGCTTTTACCTGAAACAACCGATCTAGGCCGAGCCATCAACGAGTTCATCGATATCAATGCGACCCTGGATATGCCGAGAGAGGACAGGAAATTCGAGGGGGCCGTCGTGGCCCACGTGATCGCCGACAAACTGAACGACCTCTCGCCTGAGGAGCGTCACCGGTGGGTCATGATACTTCTGGCATACCTGGCGGAAGCGACGAATCTCGCCTTCCAGAAAGGAGTGGAGGTCGAAACGATGCTGATTCAGTTGGAAAATTGAGGAATAGACCTTGATTTTTCGAGCCCACCCCCGTTCCACCGCTCGTTTCTGAATCCTCCCCGCAGGAGATCCGGGGAACCCGGGCATGGAGATAGGTGAAGAACTGGCAGCTGTCCAAATGTCGTCAGACCCGCTCCTCCGCATGATCGAAGATGGGAGATTCTGTTCCGCATTCCGGGCAGAAAAACATTTGCTGATCAATGATCGTATTTTCTCGGAAATTTCCCCTCTTGTGACCGGGGAGGGGCCGGCCTTTCCCTCCCCGCGCATCCTTTTTTCTCCTCCTTTCCCCAATCCTTCTTCCTCCCGTTCCGAGTCTTCGTCTTGACACTTTTTTTGGGGGTGATAATATATAAGCTGATGGTTAGCTATCTTTAGATAGTGAAAAAATAGATACTAATAAAAAAGGGGGCCAAGATGGCGTTTCATCCGAATCGTGTGTATGAGGTGGCGGGGTTTGACGAGACCGAGGGCAAGGTGAGCGCGATCCTGGGGATCCCCTTTCCGGCGGGAAGCGACAACCCGACCCCCGTCCGGATCGTCCTCGACGAGCGGGACCCGACAGCCGCCGACTTCAAAAAACGGCCCACGGTCGACCAGGTCGTCAAGGGAAATGCCAAGGTTCCGGCTCTCAAGGTCGGCGGACTCCTCTCCGTCGATTTTGAAAAGGATCCTGGGGACAAAAAGGAGGTCGCGGCGCGCTGGATCAAACAGATCGCGGCCGACCCGGAAAGTCGGGAAAAGCGGGGAGTGGCCGCCGTCGTGGGGCGGGTCTTCAAAAACCCAAAAGAAGGGGCGACATTTCCCTACGGGCTGACCGTTCTCAAGAATATTACGGCGGTGCCCTCGCTCGACAGTCTCTCGAGTCTTACGAGCGAGGGGCAGTGGCGGACGGGCGTCGTCCGGATCGTGGGTCCCGACCAGAAAGTGATCGCGTCCTCGTCCGCGTCTCTTCGTCCGGGGGATACGCTGACTCTCGCGGAGAAGATGGCCACCTCCCCAAAGGGCGAGGAGTTTTTGAAGAAAAGTATTCCGGAGGGGGGCCGTGTCGATGTCCTTCTCTTCGACAATCACAGCATCAGCAAGCAGTTTTCGGAGGAGAACGCGAAGTTTCTCGACAATCTCGCGACCCGAAAAGGGGTGAAAGAGGGAGAGCGCCGACCGGAAACGCGTCTTCAGACGATGGTCGTCGAGTTCGACCCGGGCAGTGGAAAGTTCGTGTCGGGTCTCCATGCCCAGGGGCCCCGGACGGTCCCGGCGGCTCTCTATTCTCCGGGGGAAAAACTCTCCTGGGCGGAGGAACAGGGGGCCACGCGGGAGGCGGCCGCGGTGAATTCCTCCTCTCCGTTGTCGGAAGAGGCGGCGACCCTTCCTCATGTCGAGCCGGAAATCACAACCGAGGCGCCTCTCCTTCCCAGTCTTGAGAGCCTCGATGACTCGGTCCCTCCGGCGACCGCCTCGCTCTATGCCGACGACGAGATGAGTCTGTCCTGATGGGGC
The DNA here is from genome assembly GCA_021828805.1 of Nitrospirota bacterium. Lineage (GTDB taxonomy): Bacteria > Nitrospirota > Leptospirillia > Leptospirillales > Leptospirillaceae > UBA4572. The sequence goes on from JAJZCZ010000098.1 coordinate 4,599, forward strand.
TCTTCGGTCGTAAAGGGGGAGCGGCGGCTCCCCCTTCCCAAAAACCCGGAAGCGTTTCCGAAAATACGGAAGCGGCCCCCACCTCCGACTCGGGAGACGCCCGTCTCGACGGGGGGCTCGCCCGGATCGTCTTTCGAAACGAGATGTACCGGGACCGCTACCGGACCCTGTCGACCGGGATGAAGGTCGGAGCGGGGGCTCTCCTGGGGTCCATCGTGTTGAATGCCGCCCTTGCGTGGGCCCTTGTCCACCGGGGCCCCGTGTATTTTGCCACCTCCGACGACGGGAGGATCCTTCCCCTGACCCCGCTGTCCCAGCCGGTTCTCTCGGATCGCCGGATCGTTCTCTTCGCGACCCGCGTCGCGGTGGGGGCCTATTCCTACGATT
>JAJZCZ010000099.1 GCA_021828805.1 Nitrospirota bacterium
TCCAAGGCGTGAAAGGCCGGGATGGGAAGTTGGATTGCCATCCATCTCCACCGTTGGACCTGCCTCCAAGATCGGTGCTTCCGTTGCCTTTCGGCATCCGTCATCCCCATTCTCCCCCTTTGCCATGTGACAATGTGAGATAAGAGATTATAACACCGTCACAAGTATTTTAAAAAAATGTCTATATTTAACAATTATTTCGCTTATTCTACGGGGACTGGATTAGGCTATACCGCCTCGTGGATATCCCCGAGGGGTGGCTCGATTCTTTTGGAGAACCCCCAAGCCCTAGGGATCTCCTAAATGCATCCAACGACAATGGAGAATCGATGAGAGAAGAAACGATGACTCTGGAATATTGGGAAGACGAGGGATGGTTGTCGGTCATCTTGTCGAATGCCCGGAGGTCGCCAGCCAGGGGAAAACGCTGGAGGAACTGGCGGAGAACGTTCGGGACACTTATCGGCTGATCCGTCCTGACGAAAGACGGCCTTCCCGTATTCGGAAATCCTGTCGGTCATCACCTAGAAGAAACGGGCCTTAAAACGCAAAAACGGGGCATGATTTACAGATTCGTCCCTCGAATGAGATGCCGTGGATAGCCATAAGGCAAAAAGGGGCATTTCTCTCGCCGGAAATGGAATATGTATGGAACAGGATGGAAGAGAGGAAAGAGTAGAACTGCCTAAGTTCCTGTGAAATTTGGTGGCGATGGAGGGATTCGAACCCCCGACCGAGTGATTATGATTCACCTGCTCTGCCGACTGAGCTACATCGCCTTTAAGAAGAGAGTCTTGCTTCGTTGCGGAAAAACTTTTGTACTATAGCACGCGAAAGAACCCAGAGCAATCCACCCGATCGATTCCTGGGGAGCAGGAACCCTTAGTGGTGATTCTTTTCGAAGTGCCCTTCACGGGTCAGTCGGGCATGCTCCTTCATGATGCACTTATCCATGACAACTGCCATGCCGGCAATCTCCGCCATACGTGCCCCCTCTTCACTAACGATTCCCTCCTGAATCCACAGACGAGGAACGGCTGTTGCGACCGCTTCCCGCACAACATCAGGAACATCCGATGCCTTTCTGAAAATAACAACCAGATCCGGCGTCACAGGGAGACTCTTCAGGTCTGGGAAGCAAGGAACATGAGCCACAGATGTCAGATTAGGGTTAACAGGAAGCACATCAAATCCATGATCTTTAAGGTAGCTCGCCACCGTGAGGCTCGGACGACCGAGCTTATCGGAGATCCCAACAACAGCCACGGTTTTTGAATCCTTCAAAATCGAATGAATTAAATCATCTTGTGCCATAGTCAAAACCTCTCCGACGCGCTTCATCTCATGAGTTTTGATGAAAAAGAACAAAGATCATTAAAATGACAGGAGCAAATCACTTGCCTGACGAAAGATCTGATGGCGGGATCCCTTATGAAGAGAGCCACTCCGATTCCCTTCATGCTATCATAGAATGGTGGCTGGCAGGAACCCGGAGAGGAAAATGTTCCAGGAATGAACTGCCTGCCATATGAAAATCAGAGGGGTCTCCGTCCCAAGGAAACGGACAGCTCCACACACCCGAGGAACCTCGAGATGATCTCTCTTCATACCGATGCAATGCCCTTTTTCCGACCGGGAGTTCGGGAGGCAATACTGAAGGAGCTTGACGATACTGTCGTTCCAACCGCCCGGGTCAGAAAAGGCCTAAAAAAGGCTGAGCGTCTGGAGACTTATCGGGATGAAGTGGCTCAATATGCGCAGTGCCGCCCGGAAGAGGTTGCCTTTGTTTCCTCTGCTACCGAAGCCAACGTCTGGGCCATCCGAGGAGTTCGGTTCCCTGGGAATTCTACACCTGATCATATTCTGCTTTCGCCCCTTGAACACCTTTCCATTCTTCGCAGTGCAGAAGCCCTCTCCCGGGAGACCAGCGCAACCATAAAATGGATGCCTCTCACTCCACGGGGGGAGGTCGACATCGAAGCCCTACGCAAATTCTGGCCGAGCGGTCGAACCCTGGTCTCATTACAACGAGTCAACACTGAAACAGGGCTCCTTCAACCGCTCAAGGAGGTTGCCCAACTGGTTCGGGAAAAGGGCGGCATTCTCCACAGTGACGCCTCAGGATCTCATGGCTGGGAACTCCCCCTTTTTTCAAATGGTGGGCCAGACCTCATTTCACTTTCTTCCGCAGCGACCGGCGGGCCGGCCGGAGTTGCAGCACTCATCATTCGTCGAGGCATCCGCATCAATCCTTGGCTACTGGGTGGGGCACAAGAAGAGGGGCGCCGGGCGGGAAGTCAGCCTGTTTTCCTGGCGGCAGGCTTCGCCAGAGCCCTCACCCACGAAAAAGAGTCCCTTGAAGAAGAGCGAAAGCGACTTCTTAACTTGGATAGAACCTTCCTCTCTTCCATCACGAACGACCACCCGGATATAACGGTCGTAGGACGAGAGGGACATCGCCGTCCAGGAATGATTAACCTTCTTGTCCCCGAAGTCGATGGCCAGGCCCTTCTCTCCCTTCTCGACAGAGAGGGTGTGGAGGTAGGAACGGGGGCCAGCTGTTCGGCTCAATCCCTCACCGTATCACACGTATTGACGGCCCTTGGCCATCCCGCACGCCGGGCCCAGGGATCGATTGTCCTCTCGCTCGGGTGGTGGAACAGGGAGTCCGACCTTAAACCGTTCCTTAAGGCATTGAGAAAGTCTCGGGAGGTCCTTTCCCGGATCAACGTTTCCGGAGCCACCGCCTAGAATCTGAGGAGGGAAAGCGTGGTCCCTCGCATGAGAACCATCTTTTCCTCCCCCACAGCCATCGGGAACAGACCCTTGAGGAGTCCATGATGAGTGCCAATATCGGGCAGGAAGTCCATGCAATTATCGGGGGAACAGGGTTTGTCGGACGCTATCTGGCCGAGGCTCTCCGGGCGGAAAGAAAAGTCCGAATTCGGCTTATTGCAAGGAAACATCCCGATTTTCTCCCCCCGGACACAGAGTTCTTCCCTGCTGATGCCGTCTCGGGAAAAGGACTCAAGGATGGACTCTCCAACGCAACGGTTGTCTGGTACCTTCCAGGACTTCTCGCAGAAACCCGCGAACAATCCTATGAGTCGGTCCACCATCAGGGGGTCGTCAACACATTGGCGGCAGTGAATCGAGATTGCCTCAAGAGATTTATACACATGAGTGCTGTCGGCACCGCCCCCAATGCTCCTAGTGCTTACCATCGGACAAAGGCGCGCGGAGAAGAGGTCATTAGAAAGAGCGGACTCCCTTACACAATCGTGCGGCCCTCACTCGTTTTCGGAAAAGGGGACCGCTCCATCAATCAGTTTCTCGATTTGGCCCGACTCTTTCACATTCTTCCCATGATTGGTCCGGGAACAGCTCGGGTCCAGCCGATTTTTGCCGGCGATCTTGGCAAACTATGCGCGCTGATTTCCTCCCGCGAAGATACTGCGGGAAAAATCTATGAAGCGGGAGGTCCTCGAATTTACACCTACCGGCAAATGATGGAGGCGATAAAATCCTCCCGACATCTTCATGCCCTTATACTTGGGGCCCCAGTTGGGATCATGATGGCCTCTGCCTTGGCACAGAAAGTTCTCCTTCCTCGCCCCTTCCTGACCCCTGATGTTCTTAGAATGGCCATTTCAGACAACGTTCCTGTGAAAAACGCATGTGTCGCCGACTTTGGGATGACCCTTCTTGGACTTGAGGCTTGGCTCGAGAAGGCCGAGGGGTGATGGGATGGGAAAGATTCGATCCCTTTTTCTTTCCCATGGGGCGCCCAGCTCCATTGAGGATGCCGAATGGATGGCCGCACTCAAAAACTTCGGGGAAAGCCTTGAAAAAATCAACGGCGTACTCGTACTCTCCGCCCACTGGGTAGAAAAGAGCCTTTATGCCGGCCCGCTGACTCCGACTCCCCTTATTTATGATTTTTGGGGATTTCCCGAGAGGCTCTATCGCGTCCGCTACTCCGCCCCGATTGGCTCCAACATCTTGGACGCCCTGCAGGATCTTCCCGGAATCGGCCCCATAATGCCCGCCCCCGGACGGGGACTCGACCACGGAATGTGGGTCCCCATGACAGGACTCTTTCCTTCGGCTGACATCCCGGTCCTGGGGCTTTCCCTTCCGGGAACCGATCCCGGTCGTCTTTATGCCCTGGGGCAGACATTGGCCCCCCTGCGGGAAAAGGGCATCCTCGTGGTGGGCAGCGGGGGCATGACGCACAATCTTGGAGCCTTAATATCTAACGATAAGGCCCCGGTCGTCCATTGGGCGCACGCCTTTGATCGCTGGGCCACAGAAAAGATTCAATCCGGAGACCACACTTCACTAATAAATTTCTGGAAAGAAGCGCCAAACGCCTCATTAGCCCACCCGACAATCGAACACTTTGCCCCTCTTTTCGTGGCGATGGGCGCGGCCGGAGAGGAAAGTCATCCCTCATTTCCAGTCGACATGTTCCGCTATGGATCTCTCTCCCTTCGTTCAGTGGCATTTTGGAGTCCGGACGCCCCTTCGTGATCCTCAGATTTTCCTCAATCCCGCGATAGAACAGGGATCAAATAGGCAAGTTATTTTCTTGTAACGGTTTTAGAGGTTGCCTTCATACACCCGATGGGTGCAAGGGGGAGCAGCCTCCCCGCTCCCCGGCC
>JAJZCZ010000100.1 GCA_021828805.1 Nitrospirota bacterium
TCGTCAGGTTGGCGTAGTCCTGGTACTCGAGGTAGCTTGTGTCAATCTGGAACCCGTTGTTGTTGAGGACGGAGAGATCGTTGTAGGCCGCGGCGTTGGTGTCGCCGATGATGCCGGTGTTGTCGATAAACGAGGTATAGTAAAGACCGTAGCTTCCCATCCCGCTCGTGAGCTCGATGAAGGGATCCTTGGAGGGCTGGACCAGATGAATGTCGACCGTACAGCCCGAGGCGTAGTTGCCGAGGTCCTGGGAGGTCGTCACGCCGCGCTTGATCTCGGCGGAGGCGACGTCCTGGTTCATCAGGTTGAGGTCGTAGACCATCCCGCCGTCCTGGTTCACGTTCATGGGAACGCCTTCGACCATGAACTGGATGTTGGAGTTTCCGCTAGGAGCGGTATTGCTTCCCCCGGTCGAATATCCCCGGCACATAAAGTAGTTCATGCCGCCGGTGAGTCCGTTCATGCCGGACCGGCTGTAATAGTTGATGGAGGGCGAGGTATTGAGCACCCATCCAAGACCGGCCGACTGGTTCTGCTCGAACTTCTTCTTCGAGATGATGCTGAGAGCACCTGTCGCGTCCTTGATCTTCTTGTTGGTGTCGGCATCAATGTTGGCTTCGGCGAGCTTGTTGATACTCATCCGGAAGTCCTGGCTGGTCTTTCCATTGACGGCGATCTCTTCGGAAACCGGAATGTATCCCTTCTTGATCACCTGAACGAGGTATTTTCCGGAGGGAATCTTGTCGAGCGAGAAGTGTCCGTCAGGAGTTGAGCCGACCGTATAGATTTCCTTGGTGGCCACGTTCTTGACCTGCATCCGGGCGGCCAGAGGAATCTTGTGGTCTCCGTGGCCCTCGTAGACCGAGCCCATGATGGAGGAGCTTCCACTGGAAAGAACCGCTACGCGGAAGTTCATCTCTCCCACCATGCCCGCCTTCAGGGTACCTTCTTTTTTCTGGAGGGAAAAACTGCCGCCTCCGACCAGGATCTGGTAGGTGCCTTCTTCAAGATGGTTGAAGATGTAAGCGCCCTGCGGATCGCTTTCCTTGGCCAGAACCTCGCCCGTCTGGATATTTTTCAAAACGATGGGAACGCCCTTCAGGGGGCTCTGATCCTTGCTTGAAACGACCGCTCCGTAGATGATCGCCGTCTGCATCACCGGCCGGTCCGCTGTCGTTGCACCGCTTGTGTTCTGTCCGGTGGCACCGGCCGACTGGGCCAGGGCCATTTCCATGTTTCCCTCGAGACACAGAAGCGCCACCGTGACGGCGAGCCCCTGCTGCATCCCCCGCTTTACATTCTTCATTAATGATCCTCCAAAGAGTGGATAAAACTTTTTGAGTTAAAGAAGGCCGTCTGGCTTGGATAAGCTAAGAAATGAGGAATAAGCCCAGACTGACCCTGATGCAGATTGTAGGGGGAAGGAATGAAATGGAAGTGAAGTATGAGTAAAGTTTGCGTCATGGGATCTTGAGCTAAATGCAATCGTATCTGTCGTGGAAGTGTTGTCGAGGGAATAACTAAGGACGATTAGGGTGTTATAGATTCTTAGGAGAGAAGATGAGAGGGCGGGAAGGCTGGTCCGGGGAGGGCGTTCAGTCTTGAAGCGTCTTCCTCAGACGGTAGCCGAATCCCCGCACCGTTTCGATAAAGCGCGAGTCCCGGCCCGTATCACCGAGCTTTCGGCGGATGGCGGAGATATGAACCTTGAGGAGCTCGTCGGAGACCGGTTCGCCTTCCCCCCAGAGGGCGGTGAGGATCTCTTCTTTTGAGAGGATCCTTCCGTGGTGGATCGCCAGGAAGTGGAGAATCCGGAACTCGAGACGGGTGAGGCGAACCTCCTTGTCCTGGAGGAGAATTTCCCGCTTCGCGCTGTCGATGGCCAGCGAGCCCAGTGTCAGGGCAACATCGGGAATCGATGAGGCGGCCTTCTCGAAGTAGGAGCGGGCCAGCATCCGGATCCGGGCAAGAAACTCCCTTGTTCCGAAAGGTTTTTCGAGAAAGTCGTCGGCGCCGTTCTCAAGCGCTTCGATCCTCACCTCCGGGTCGGACTGATCCGAAATGGCAAGAACTGGCGATCGTCGAAGGTCCTGGTGGCCTCTGATGAAGGAGATGATGTCGGCCCCCATCCGAACAGGGGGGCTGAACTCAACGATGGTAATCGTGGGAAGCTTCTGGGCCAGAACCCGGCGAAGAACCCAAATGGCTTCGTTAAGATCCCGGGCCAGGGCGACGGAAAACTTTTCTTTTTCAAGAATAGTGCGGATCACTCCGGAGAGGGCGGAGTCGTCTTCAACTAAAACGACGACCGGCTTCGGGAAGGGGAGGGCAGGGGGAGCGGGTCTCATGATTTCACCTTAATAACTCAAGGAATCTGCCTCGTCTCAAGACAGACTCATTCAGTCATCTTCCGATAAGTGTCCAAAGATGCAAGAAGTGCAGAGAGACCTTGCAATATTCGGTGAACTTTAAAATAGTCGTGTTACATCAATGTAAGGGATTGGTAGAGAAGTTTGTCATATTGAAACATTGGCGAGATCAAAAAAGGTCGGGAGAGCTGGTAAAAGCTCAGGGCTCTCGAAAAATCCGTGCGAAGAAGTCTGAAGTAATGAGTGTCCGACGGGAATCCTCATAATGAAGATTAATAAAATCAAGACAAATAAAAGACCATCTTATTTTCCAGACATTAAGTGGGCTCCCGGTATTGCCGGGAGCAGGGTAAGGTTACGTGTTTTTGAATCCAGACGATTTCAGGAAGAGTGAGGGGTGTCTCTCAGAGGAGGGCTGGCCGGGGTGGTGGTCAGGGGCTGGCCGGGTTGTTCTGTGCGGGTGAGCTCTTGGGAGAGCGGTAGAGATGCCAGAAAAGGGCGAGGGAGAGGCCGGAGAGGAGTGCGGCTGCGATCAGGGGTGTGTCCATTCTTCCGGCATGCCAGAGAAGGCCGGCAAACAGGGGGCCGGCAATCTGGGCGGCCTGAAGAGACGAGAGGTGGAGTCCTGAGGCGAGTCCTGAGCGATGGGGAGGGAGAAGGGTCAGGGCCAGGGCCTGCCGAATGCCTCCCGGAGCCCGGGTCCCGGCCGTCCGGATGGCATAGAGAAAGGCCGCCGGAATGAGGGAGGGGGCGAAGGGAAGAAGCAGGGCGGCCACAAGGGCGACGGCCTGGAGCAGGATGACCGTGGACGGGAGAGTGCGTGGACGGATTTTAAGTCCAAGGAGCAGCGCGACGGAGGCGGCCGCCAGGAAGGCTATTGCCAGAAATAGTGAGGTCCGGGAGGGGCCGGAGTGGAAGCGAAGAAGAAACCATGTCGCGATGACCGGGTCGACAAGCCCCAGAGAGAGGCCCCCCAGGATATTGCTGAGAAAAAGAAGCGCCATGTTTCTCTTTTCCGGTCCTTCGAGAGACGGAGAAAGAGGTCGGGGAGAGGCGGCCAGAAGGGAGCGACGCGGAGACGGGCTCTCCGGGATCACGAGGATCAGGAGGAAGGAGGCAAGAGACAATAAGGAGAGTCCGGCGAGACCCCCCCGGATGCCGGGTGCCGGGGAAAGGGGGTGGGCCCAGGCCAGAAGCGCTCCCGCCGACATCCCCAAAAGACCCGCGGCCATGTTCCGGCCGAAATGTCCAAAGGGATGGTCGGGAGGGGCGGGATGGCGGGCGAGAAGAACCTGCTCCGGAGGAGCCCAGGGGCCGGGAGAGCCGTTGCTCCTCTGCCCGGCGCCGGAGAGGATGAGAGCGGTGGCCAGAGAGAGGGGACCGGGGTGAAGAAGATAGGGAACCGGAGAGAGGACTCCCAGAAGGTCCCCCGCCAGGAGAAGGTTCTTGGGCGGGAAGTGGTCGGACAGGATCCCGATGGCCGCAGTCAGAAGAAAGTCGGCCAGGAGGGCCCCTGAGAGAAGCGTTCCCCAGCCCAGACTCGACCATCCGAGTGCGTGGAGGTTGGGAAGAAGTGTTGCAAGGAGATATCCCTGGGCCACTCCCCGGAGAGCACGGCAGGCCGACAGCGACAATGGCCGGATGCCTGCCCGGCGGGTCATGGAGCGTGCCTGTCTTTCTTTTTGATGCGGGCCAGGGGATTGCCCCGGGCGTCCGCTGTTTTAAGAGGCGTGTGCAGGACACCTGCCCGCTCCTCAGAGGAACTATGGTCCTTCATCATGGACTCAACGGCACGAATGACCCTGTCCACGGAGAGCGAGCTCATACAGACGTTGTTGCCGTCGCAGGGAGGGCGCGGGACGTGGTAGAGACAGGGGCTGCAGTAGTGAGGATCGTAGAGGACAATCAGCCGGGACCGGAGGTTGTCCGGAAGGACCAGATCCGGTCTGGTCGGTCCAAAGAGCGCTACGGTTGGCGTACGGAGCCGGATGGCCAGGTGGAGCGGGCCGGAGTCGTTCGAGAGAAAAACATTAGTGCGCCGCAGGAGCGCAGAAAGCCCTCCGAGGGAGAGCTTGCCCGCAAGGTTGTGAAGACGGTCTGATTTCGCGAGCCCTCCTTCCAGAACGCGGGCATTGGCAGGGTAGTCCGACTCCGAGCCGCAGAGGACGATCCGGAGGGCGGGGTGGCGTTTTAGCAGACGGGTGGCCGCTTCGCGAAAGCTGTCGGCCGGCCAGCGCCTTTCGGGGGCCCGGTCCGAGGTGTTGGGATTGATGACCAGAAGGGT
>JAJZCZ010000018.1 GCA_021828805.1 Nitrospirota bacterium
ACACTCTCTCTCGGGCTCTCCGTCGCGTTGCGGTTTTCCTCCTCGATGCGACGGAGCACCTCATCCCGGTGGACGCGGACGCCTTCCGGCGCCTCGATCCCCAGACGGACAGAGCTCCCTTTCACCTCGAGCACAACCACCCGGACCGAAGGCCCGATGCTGATACCTTCCCCGGTTTTTCTCGTCAGGATAAGAATGGCGTCCTCCCTTCCCTGGGCTACGTTTCTAGTGGAACAGTACGTTCTGGACGTTTTGGAGAATGTTGCGGCTGGCCTTGGAGCTCACTTCGAGAAGATTTTGCGAGAGCGCCATCCGGGAAGCCGCCCGCGGGATATCCACATCCTCGGTCTGGCTCCGGAGAACCTTGAGGTCGGTCTGGTACTTTTCCAGACGGGAAATAGTGCTGCGGAGGGCCCGTTCGTATGTTCCGAGAACGGCGGAGCGTTCGGCGACCTTGCGCACGGCGCTATCAAGCTCACCGATCGCCGCCTGGATCGCCTTGTCGTCGTTACTCTTGAGACCGATGATGAAGCGGCGGAGGGCCGGGAAGGCCAGGTTGGCATTGGGAGCCCGCTTGGAATCCCCCAGAATGTGATCTCCGGCAATGGTCGTCTTTAAAAGGCCCGCCTGCCGGAAGGAGGGAGTAAAACCCTGCTGGATTGTAGAGCTCCTGTGGTTCCCCTGATAGGAGACCACAAAGGGCGCCCCGCCCTTCTGAGTGTCGGAGAGCATGAAGGGAGGAACGCTGATATTGGTCCCGCCAAAAAGATATTGCTCGCCCCCCCGGGTATTGGCCAGGGCCACCGTCTGCTCAAGAAGGCGCTCCGCCTCTTCAGCGGCAATCCGCCGGTCCTGGGCATCCATCGTGCCATTGGCCTGGCGGATCGCCAGGCCCTTGGCCCGGATCATGATGTTGTCGACCTGGGTAAGGATGCTTTCCATCAGGGCGATGCGGGTGGCTCCTTCCCGGGCATTCTGGATGATCTGCCCAGTGACGGCCAGGGAGCGGTTGACACGCAAGACCTCGCTCATCGCCTCAGGGGCATCCCCCGGAGTATCAACGCGAAGTCCCGAGGAGACCTGCTTTTCCGATTCATAGAGATTTTCCGTGGCCCGGTCATGGTTCGCCATGAGGGAGCGGTCGGTCATCAACCCTGTCACACGTATCATGGTCGTCCTCCGCTATCCGCTATTGGGAAGGCGGACCAGCGTATCGAGAAGCCGGTTCACCATTTGAATGAGGTTGGCGGAGGCCTGGTAGGCCTTCTCGAAGCGGATGATCTTGGCCGATTCGTTGGCGATCGAGACCCCTGAGACGGCAAGACGCTGGGTCTCCAGACTCTGGGAGATGGCCACCTGGGCCTTGTCGTTGAGTCGCGCCTGACGCGCCCATGCGCCGATCTTGGCCACCCCCGAGGCGTAGTACTCATAGACCGACGCCGGCTCGTCCTCGCCGGGGAATCGCAGATGCTTCTGTGACAGATAAAAGATCTTGTGGGCGTTGCCATTGTCACCCTCGTTGCTTCCCGGGGTTGCCTGAGAGCTCGCCACGGCGACATCGTCTGCGGAGAGTCCGGTAATGTCGAGGTGGAGGGCCGTCCCGGCCACATGGGTCCCCCCCGACACGAGATAGGTCTCGGAGCCCTTTTTCGGCGCCAGGACCCGAAGGGCGTATCCCCCGGCACTGACTGTCGCAACACCGTCCTTGACGACTCCGCTCCCGATGAGCACATGATCCTTGGCTGCGAAGACCCGGACTCCCGCCGCATCGGTCTCCACAAGGATCTTCGGAAGCACCGCCGAGGCATCCTCAACGTTGGCCACAAGCCCGCCGGAGCCATCTCCTGCCGTCCGGGCAACCTCCACCGTGGGGGTGAAGAAGTTCACGCCGGTCTGGCCCGACAGCCCGAATCCTCCGGCATGGATCGAGTTCACGCTGTTGGCCACCTGGAAGGCCAGAAGGTCGAGGTGGTGCTGCATGGCCTTGATTTTGTGGTCACGCACATCGATATAGCCCCCCAGAACCCCTCCCTTGACCCGGTCGGTGATGTCGATGGGAGCTCCCGAATGGGACGGGGGCGCAAAGATGATCCGGTAACGATCGTGCACCGGATCGAAGACGGCGGACATGTGGCCCACCTGCTGCTCGGAGAAGGCCGCCTGACCGCCGATATGAAGGTTCAGGGAGCCATCCTTGTCATGAAAAAAATGCGCATTGGTCAGACGGGAGACCTCACCGGCAAGCCGGGCTCTCTCGTCAAGGAAGGTGTTGGGATCCTCCCCCCGTCCGCGGGCCGCCAGGATCGAGTGGTTCAAGGACGCGATGCGCGCGATGCGGGAGTTGATCTTCTTGACCTGGTCCTCGATCTGGTGGCCCAGACGATTGCGGGACTCGGCATAGAGAGCGGTCATCTGATGGAAATCCTGGCCCAGATTGTGGCCGTAGGTAATGAGAGTCGAGCGGGCGGCCCGGTCGGCGGGATGGTTCGCCACCGTTTCCCAGTGGTTGAAGAAGCGGGAGAGGTCCCGGGAGAGCCCCTCGGACTGGGCATGAAAATAATAGGAGTCGATCTCTCCCAGGGAAATCCGGGAGGACTCCCAGAAGCCCAGTGTCGTCTTCTGGCGGGCCGACTGATTGGAGAGGAAGTGGTTGACGACGCGACGGATGCGGGCGGCATCGACCCCCGAGCCCATCATGCCGGGGTGGCTGATGTCGGGGACGTGCTGCTCGAACATGACGCGCTCGCGGGAATATCCGGGAGTGTTCACGTTGGACAGGTTGTGACCGGCAGTCTTCAGGGCGGCCTCGTTGGCCTCGATCCCTGTCTGACCGATATTCATGACCCCTATAATGCCAGACATCGTCGTCCCTCCGGTAAAGATCGGTCGGGGGTCATCCCCGGGTCGAGACCAGGGTGGGGGAGGTCCGGCGGCCGGGATCAACCGATCCGCTTGCCCCGTAAGTTCCGCCACCCTCCGCATCGAGGCTGATCTCCCGGAGGAGCTGACCCACGATCTGCGCAGATTCCCGGGCGATGGCCAGGTTGACGGCCGTCAGCTCGGAAAGGTGCAGAAGGGCACTCCTGAGTGCGGAGCCCTCCTCTTCCCCCACACGATCCCTCTCTTCGGGGGAAAGCTCTGACAGGAGTTCGCCCAGGGATCGACCCAGGGCCTCTTTGGATTCGGTGAGGGTTTCAAGCCCCTCCCAGTCCCCGGAGACGAGAAGATCACGCTCCTGTTCGAGGACAGGAACCAGCTTGCCCACAACGGCCAGGGCCTCCTCCCGCAACAAGGAGAAATCCGCGCCTCTGGCTCCTTCAGCATCCGGACTTCTGTCAGAGATGTCCACCTTTGACCATCCTTCCCGGACTCCCCCACCGGTGAGTCCGCATTCGCTTCCGGCCCTGTTCCTGCCGGAAAGGGCCTGTGGCTAACCCGACGACGGCGAGGCTCCGCCATGATCCCGGCCCCATTCAATCATCTTCCGGGCCACGTCTCGCGAAGGAACGGCGTAGGTTCCGGATTTGATCCTGGCCTTGATATCGGCAATCCGTTCTTCCCGCACGTCGGGCACTTTCGCTATCTCCTCCCGCAGCTTGGCCACCTGTCGCGCCGGACCTGAGATTTCCAGGACATCGGACTCCACCATACGGGTGACGGCCTCCGGACTTTTGGGTCCGGACGACCCTGCGGATTCCATCTTCTTCTTGCCCGAGACACCCGCCGGCCGGTCAGGCAGGGGGGACGAGCTCGAGGATGTTATCTTTGTATCGCTCATCGATGTACCTCCCAATGGTGTGGGTACACACCTTCAAGTCTCCTATCGGCAGTTCATCATGAAGACTTTAGCAAGGTTATTCCCACAAATCCATCGGACCGATGCCCCCTTACGGAATCAGCTTGATCGCCGCCTGGGGGATCTGGTTGGCCTGGGCCAGGACCGCCGTTCCCGACTGCTGGAGGATCCGGTCACGGACAAACCGCGAGGTCTCCTTGGCGAAGTTCGCATCCTTGATCTGGGACTTGGTGGCCGCAATGTTGACGAGAGCGGTATTCAGGTTCCGGATCGTCCAGGTCATTCTCTGCTGGAAGGCTCCGAGAGTTCCCTGAATCCGGTTCAGCTCGTCGAGGGCCCCGTCAATGGCAGAGACAGCCGAAAGCGCCATCTGGCTGTTCATGACCGATGTCATCCCCAGGGGCATCATGAGGGTGCTGCCCTGGTAAAGACCCAGAACATTACTGCTGATGGAGGGAACGGCGATGACCAGACGGTTTTCGCCCTCAGTTCCCACGTCGACCTGGAAGGTCAATCCTCCCTCGAGGCTTCCGTCGAGTACCTTCCGGCCGTTGAAGTTGGCCACCTTGGCGATACGATTAATTTCGCTCATGAGGTTCTGGTATTCGTTCTGCAGGGTCGACAGATCGGTGTCGTTGTAAGTCCCGTTGGCCGCCTGGATGGCCAGGGACCGCATCTTGATCAGGATCTCGTTGTCGGTGAGGAGCGCGCCACCAATCGTCTGGATCAGGTTTGCCCCGTCGTTCGCATTCCGGACGGCCTGCTGCACCGACTTCATATACGCGGTCATGACCTGGCCGATGGAGTATCCGGCCGGATCGTCGGCCGGCGTGTTCACCCGGTAGCCGGACGACAGGCGGTTGATTCTCTCATTGATGCGGTTCTGGGTTTCATTCAGGTTGTACTGGGCTCCAAGAGACGCCGCATTGGTGTTGATGACCAATCCACTCATGATTCACCTCCTCATACTGTGACCGACACAAGGGCCGGACGGACAGGGGAGCCTTCCGGCTCCTTCGGCATCGCGAGGCCCTTGCGGGCATCCTCGACAATCTGACGGGCCAGACCGAACCCGCCTGCTGCAACCAGTTCCTTCGAGAGCTCCTTCTGATAGAGCTCCTGGGCAAGGGAGAGTCCGGCAGAGCGACCCTCCTCCCGTGAGACGGGAATTGTCTTCCACATCTCCCGGACCATCCCCTCGACCACCATGGACTCAAATCTCCTGGCAGCCTTGTCGAGGGGGCCTTCCGGAGCCTTCGCCGACGACGCCACGGCGCCGCGGTGACCCTCTCCTCTTATTGACTGAATCTCGCTCATCACGCCCCTCCTACCCCACGACCCGGATTTCAGCTTCCAGGGCTCCCGAGGCTTTCAGCGCTTCGAGAATCGCAATCATGTCCTCGGTTCGGGTCCCCAGGGATGACAGGGCAGAGACCAGAGAGCGGAGGGTGACACTTCGGGCGAGATAGGTGAGAGGCACACTGTTATCCTTCGCCGGAGGCACCACCTTCTTTCCCTTGACCACCACCGAGAGATCCCGGTGGCTGACCGCACACTCCGACACCCGAACTCCCCGGCCGATGACAATGGTTCCCGTCTGTTCGTTGATAACCACCAGGGGGATCCGGTCGGGGGTCACACGGAGGTTCAGAATCCGGGCCATATACCCCACGACATTGCCCCGGGCGGCATCAGGAATGTTCACCTGGACGCTTCGACCATCCTCGGCCACCGCAGGACGCCCCCCGGTCGCCGCATTGATCGCCCGGGCGATCCGGGCCGCCGTGGTGAAGTTTGCCCGGTCAAGGCTGATCCACAGATGATGGCGGCCGTTGAAGGCTACGGGCACTCCCTTGACGACAAGCCCCCCCTGGTCGATCATTCCGCTGGTTCTCCGGCCCTCGGGCGGATCAGCCGCACGGACCCGTTCTCCGATACGTCCGGGGGTACTGGCATCGACCGGCCCCTGGGCCGTGGCAAAAACTTCTCCATTCGGTGCCCGAAGAGAGGTGAGAAGGAGCGTTCCCTCCACAAGCGAGGTAGCATCTCCCACAGAGGCGACACGCACGGTGAAGCGTCCCCCCTTCCGCATAAAGGGCGAAAGACGGGCGGTCACCATTACCGCCGCCACGTTATGCCCCCGGATTCCTGCCTCAAGATCCCGGGCGTTCACACCCAAGCGGGCGATGGCCGAAACAAGAGAGCGCCGGGTAAAGGGACTCTGCTTCGTATCCCCGGTTCCCGGGAGTCCGACAACCAGGCCGTATCCCACAAGGGGGTTGTCCGTCATTCCCTGCACCCGGGCCAAGTCCCCGATCCTCTCGGCGTCCGCCCCAGCAGGAGCGAGAACAAGACCCGCAGCAAAAAGGAAGGAGAGGAGCCAAACGGAAACAGTCTTCATGGTGTCGTTCCTTTACCTGAGTTCACTGCCTTGGCGGCACCCTTGGCCGCCTTGGCCGCCGTCTTGGGCAACGAGGGAGGTGCAGAAAAGCTTTTCTTCGGCCCGCCACCGGATTCGTTGTCGGAACGGAAGCGAAGCATGGAGATTTCCGAAACGGGAACCTGATTGGAACTCTCGATCGCATTTCGGGAGATACGCCCCACCATGACAATCCGTCTCAGGGAACTTCCATCACGAATCGTTCTCTGTGCGGAGACAAGGAGGCGCCCCGAAGGCTCAACCCGGATAACCTCTCCCGTCAGGAGGGTTGTCCGGCTTTGAGGAACACCGGGATAGCCGTTTTTGGGGTCAAAACGCACCACGATCGGATCTCCGTTTCGGGAGGCCACATCGTCACTGGCCAGGTCCCCCAGTCCCCCCGGGGAATAAAGGGAGCCGTCAAAAAACTTCTCTCTCTGGAGGGGTGGCATGGGATGGGGAGCGGTGTCGGCAAAGCTGACATGGCTCACCGGAGCCCTCTGGATCGCACAGCCTCCCAGAAGAAGGCTGCCCAAAACGAGCATGGCCGCCACGTTCACAGGAGACGTTTCGGGAAGAAGGGGTTTCACGAGCGCCCTCCTCCCAGCACAACCATCACGGCATCGTGGCCTGTCACCTGTCCCGACATGCTGGCCCCCGACACCGGGTTGACCACCGGGACCGACTCCCCTTCCCCGCCATCGCCCTGGGCAATCCCGGAAAAGCGGATCAGAAATCCGTCGCCCCGGGCCGTCACATGGACTGTATCGCCGGCATGCACAAGGGATTCTCCGGAGCGCTCCTCACTGGCCGCAGCGCCTCCTTCCGGGGAAGCGGTGACGGTCTGTGCACCGGCAGTTCCCCCCTCCACCTTCACATTGAGGTAGAATGACTCCCGGGCCACCCCTTCCTTCACAAGATCCAGAAGATAGAGATAGCGCCCCGACCCCTCATCGGCCTCCCGTGTCAGAACCGCGGAGAGGTGTGCCCCCCCGGGTCCCTTCAACGCGAGAGGAAGATGGGCGATCCGGATCCGGGACAGGGGAGAGAGTCCCAGATCCTGCCGGATCCTGGCCACGACGGCCTGCCGGTTGATGACAAGTTCTCCCGAGGCATTCTTGGCGTATAAGGGAAGCGCGCCCGCCCTTACATCAAATCGATCCTCTCCCGGCACGGAGGCAAAGAGCACCGAGACAGCAAGGCCGGAAAAAACCCCGAAAACAAGGCGTCGCATTTTCATGGCATCCTCCTAGAGCGTCGCGGTATAGCCCAGCATGCGGTTGACGGTCCGGATGCTTGACGCATCCATCTGGTAGGCGCGCTGACCAATCACCATGTTGACCAGCTCTTCGGCAACATTGACGTTCGAGGCCTCGAGAAAACCGGACTGGAGCCGGCCCGCCCCGTTGACACCGGGACTCGACAGGGTAGGCTTGCCAGAGGCGGCAGTCTCCATAAAAAGATTGTTCCCTCGCGAAGAGAGGCCGGCGGGATTGATAAACTGGGCCAGGACAAGTTGGCCCAGCTTGACCGGGGCGCTCTGTCCCGCCACGATGGCCGTGACCTCCCCATCCGGGGCGATATGGATCGATTTGGCGGTCTTCGGAACCACAATCTGGGGATCGGTCGTCAGCCCGTCCGGGGTCACGATCCGGCCCTGACTGTCAACGTTGAACGCTCCGTCACGGGTATAGCCCTGACGTCCGTCGGGCAGCTTCACGGTAAAGAACCCATTTCCCTGAATCGCCACATCAAGAGCATTGTTCGTCGTCCGGAGCGATCCCTGGAGAAAGACCTTTTGCACCGATGCGAGCCGGCTCCCCATGCCCACCTGGAGACCTGTGGGCACCTGATTCCCCTCGAGAGAAGAAGCCTCTCCCGGCGGGACCAGGGTCTGATACATCAGGTCCTGGAAGTTCGCTCTCTGGCGTTTGTATCCCGTGGTGTTCACGTTCGCCAGATTATTGGTGATGACATCGAGATTGGCCTGCTGCGACTCCATGCCCGAGGCCGCATTCCAGAGTGAGCGAAACATAGATCCTCCCGTGATTCAGCGATTCAGGCGATAACCGTCATGTCGTTGACGGTCCGGTTTGTCAGATCGTTCAGTGTGTGCAGCGCCTGGAGATCTGTCTGGTAGGTCCTCATGCCCTGGATCATCCGGACCATCTCCGATGTTCCCTTCACATTGGAGCCCTCGACCCCGCCATCGCGGACGATGGCCTCTCCCTTCACAAGGCCGTCGGGCGAAAAGAGCAGACCGTTGCCCACCTTGGTCAGACTTTCAAGACCCCCCGCGGGAAAGCCGATGGCAATCTGACCAACCATCTTTTCTCCGGAGAAAACCTTCCCGGCCGAGTCGATGCGGATCCGGTCCTCTCCGGGAGGAAGATGAATGTCCTTCCCGTCGACACCAACGAGGGGATATCCCTCATGGGTGGAGAGGCGTCCCTGGGAATCGACCGTGAGATGGCCCCCTCTTGTGAGGAGGGTACCGCCTGCCGTCCGGACCGAGATAAAGCCACGACCGGACAGGGCGATATCAAGAGGGTTACCGGTGCTCTGGAACTCTCCTTCTTCATAGCGCACATAAACCCGGTCAACGCCCGAGTGGGGAATATCAGATCCCGCCATTCCCCAGGGAGTCGGAAAGGTCCCGTAAGGGGTCAGATTGAATCCCGGACGATCGGGAGGGGTCCGGTGGAGGTACTCCCGATGGGGCAGATAGGTCCGGAATGTCACCCGGTCCTTCCTGAACCCCGGCGTATTCACATTCGCCAGATTGTTCGACAGGACATCCATCATCTGTTCCTGCCCCTGGGCACCCGACACGAGGGCAAACTCGGCTCGTCTCATGACACATCCTCCTTGGCACACTCAGTTAGCAATACGCGTGCCAAATATTATTTAATTATTAAAAACAATATCTTAGATACTCACACCCTCCGTCGCGGCATTTTATGCCCGGGAAAGCGGGAAAAAATTTCCCCCTCCCGAAATCCCTGCGCGCATCACGGGTTGAACATTGCAAAAGGGAGGCCAGACAGATGGAGAAGCGGCAGGAGATCAGAGGTCAGGACGGGAACACGAGAAGATGGATCAGACAATCAATGGGAGAAGGTGTTCTGCTGGAAATCGGGAAGAGAAATGTTCTGCGGGGTCGGGGGAGTTCTCAGAAACCCAGGCGGCGGGCTGCTTCGGATGGATCGATACCTTCAGCCCAGAGGCGTTCGAAGAGACGCTCGTATGTCCACTCCTCCGACGAGGTACGAAGGGGAGGAAGCAGGATGTCGAGATGGTCCGCCGACAGATCCGGATCCCCGAGCCGGGCCATCTCGGAGGGGGCGAGAAGAATCTCCCGAAGGGGCACGGAGGCGGGGGCAAGACTTCGGGCGAGCCGGGCCGGATCAACCCCGGATGGCTCCCGGATCTCCAGAAGGATCCGGACATTCTCCCGCGAAAGAAGAAGCATCTGCCCGGAGAAAAGACCCGGGCCAGAATGGGCAAGGGTCATGGCCGTCGGAGTCGCCCCCAGAGTCTCGAGGACCGGAGGAAGAAGCGATATGGTCTCCCCGTCGAGGATCCAGCGATGCATGCCGGACCGGAGACCTCCACTCTCCCTGTCAAGACCCACCACAGCGAGGACCCGATCCTGTCGCGGGAGGGAGAGGCGCGAAGGCAGACCTCGCACCCACTCGCGAAGGTTTGACGAGGCCGTGATCCCCGATCGCTGGGCAAGCTCCCGTACAGAAAGGGCGAGAAGGCGCCGAAGGCTGTCGACAAGCACTGGAAGGGAAAGGGTTTCCATGAACTAGAGTCTAACAGAAGAGCCGTGGAGAAAAAAGAAGAAAAAGAGAAAGCAGGGCGCCAGGAAGAGCGCCGGAGACCCCGTTGCCCCTCGCGTCAGATTATTGGCACCCCTGAGCCATCGGGACCCCCTAGCGGGACGAAGTCCCCGGAGAGGGGAGATTCCCCGAAACAAACAGTGTCGCAAGAATCACGGCGACAGCCTCATAGAGCTCCTCGGGAACGGGATGGCCGGGCGGAACCCTCAAGAGCTGCCGGGAAAGGTCAGGCGCCGTGACAACCGGGATCTTGAGGCTCTGGGCAAGGCGAACAATCCCCCGGGCAATCTCTCCTTGTCCGCTCACCAGAACAAGAGGCGCCTCATCAACCCCGGGGAGATAGCGGAGGGCGACCGACAGCATCAGCTTGCCGGGATCGTCTCCCCGGCCTGCCTCTTCGGGACTCACCCTGCTCCCCCCTCACTCTTTCCCGACAGGTGAAGGCGCAGAGCCACCCCGGGAAAAATCCGGAGGCTCTCCGTGAGGATCTCCTGACGTGACAGGAGGTGGCTCCGAAAGGAGTCGGGAAGGGCGGAGGAGGAGAGCTCAATCGTTCCCCCTGTCAGGAATCGCCCCATAAGCCGGACACTCTTTTTGCCGTTCTTGGCTGCAGGATCCTCCCAGGGAATGTCCAGGGTAAAGATAATCCCTCCTCCCCCCTCCTGTCCGGATGCTCCCGACCTTTCCTCTACCTCCCCGGAAGAGAGCCATCTGACGGCAAACTCGACCGTCTGCCCGGGAACATATGCCGGCCATGCCACCACCGGTCCGCTTCCCCTGGCCCCGCCGGCCCCGGCCGCAACGCGCAACACTCCGGTCCCGGAGACCCGATCTCCCTCCGAAGGCTCCTCCGGAAGAGGCGCAAAGCTCCCCGCAAGCCAGTGCTCTGCAACGGAAAGGCGATCCTCCTCTCCCGTGAAGGGAGGGGGAGAGAGGGGCGGCGAAGGGTCCTCCATCGCCCGAAGGTTGATTCCCCCGGTCCGGGACAACAGAAGATCGGAGAGGAATCGTGCCTGGATGTCCTTCCCCGAGAAGAGCCATTCGAGGCTGTCGCCATGACGGGTCACCGACACCTGAACACGAGAGCTTCCTCCGGCGGTATCGGGGGAGGAGAGCACACGAACAAGGGCGCGACTTAAGGGGGAAGGAAGAGGGAGAAAGCGGAGAGGGCCCGCCCCTTCTGAGGAAAGGGCGCGTTCGAGAATGGCGGGAGTGAAGGATGCCACAAGCGCTGTTCCGGTGGAGATGCCTTTGGAGAGATCAAGGAGCCGGAGAAGAAACTCGATGGGAGGGGACCCCGGGTCTGAAGTGGAGATTGGTCGGCTCTGCCCGACAGGATCCATGGCGTTCCTCCGGTCGTCTGTCCTGTCCCCTCTCCGGGGAATCGGAGTGTCCCCCTAAGACGTCGGTAATGACCGTCCCCTTCAGGCTGCTGAGGAGGTCAGCGTCCCTTCCCGACCTTTTCCATGGAAAGAAGAAATGAGACCTCCCCCTCGCTCCGGCCGATCACCTGAGCAATCTCGGGAATGGATCGTCCCGCCTTCGAGAGAGACAGAACGGTCTCCTTGAGGGGCAGATCCTCCGCCATAACCTTCCGGGACGAGGGAGGGGTCTCTTTGTCGGGGGGAAGGATGTACATGCCCCCGCTTTCGTCCTCACCGGAGTCTTGGGAAGGGGAAGCGGATATAGCAACCGGGGGAGGGGGGGATTTCATCGTCGCCAGGTCATCGACCAGGGCCTCGATATCGTGAAAGAGAACCTGCATCTCGGCGCGCATGCGTTCAGAGTCGCGAATCAGCATCTGGAATTTCGCCCGCTCCCGTTCCATCTCCCGGCGAAAGGATGCCTCTTTCTCGATCAGGTCGGCGGGGGGGGCTACAGAAGCCATGGCGAAGGTGGAAGATGGGGACTCTTCCTTGGTTTTATGGCGTTTCAGCGTCTTCCGGAGTATTCCCACCCGAACGAGAAGGATGATCCCCATCATGACAAGGAGGGCATCCAGCGCCCCGGAGATCACTTCAAATTCCGAAAGTCCCATCCTTCTTCCTGCCTCCTTCAGGCCCTGATGTCGAGACGGTGCCGGGGTGATTTCCCCCCCGGACCACGCTTCCCCCCCGAAGACCGCCCCCTCTTTCCGACAGGATACTCCGATTTATCTTCTTTCTCCAGGTCTTCCTCCGCCCCCCCCTCCTCCCCGACAGGATCGACAGGCCGGATGCCTTCCACCGGAGGCGCCCCGTCACTCTCACGTGACGCCCCCGGAGCCTCTGTTACCGGAGGACCTTCCTCTTTTTTCTGCTCACGCACCCGCTCTCCCGTGAGTGCGGGCGATTGGGCAATAACCTGTTCGAGACCGACGACAGGAAGGATGGCCATGGCAATCCCCTCATATTTTCGGTGCCGGAAGCTCGGTAGGCACCGGAGGAACGGGAGAAGGTGCGGGAGGCGGAGCCGGCGCACCGCCGCCACCACCGCCCAAATCGCTGGGGGCGATACTCTCAAGCGGAGAGGTGACAGCGGGCATCGGGGAGGGCGAGGGGAGATTCTCCGGACGCTTTTCCTTAAGGACCACAATCTCCACCCGCCGGTTCTTCTGGCGGTTTTCCTCCGTCGTGTTGGGAACGAGGGGACGATACTGGCCATAGCCGGCCGCGCTGGCGCGGTCCGGAGCGATGGGTCCCAGGGCAAGAAGGGTCGTCACGACATTGACGGCCCGCATGGAGGAGAGCGCCCAGTTGTTTTTGTATTTTCCGTGAATCGGTACGTTGTCGGTATGGCCTTCCACCCGGATATCCCGCTTTGTCTTGGAGAGGAGGGTGGAAATATTCTTGAGAACCGGGAGAGCCTGCTTTCTCACCGAAGCATGTCCCGTCCTGAAGAGAAAGGCCGCCTGAATCTGAATACGGATTCCCTCACTCGATTGAACAACCTTCATCGCCCCATGAGAGGAAGACTTCTCCTGGATAAGCGACATCGCCCGGAAGAGAACAGTCTTGACGTTGGGGCTGGCCTTTCCCGGGGTCTCTTTGTTATGGGGGATGATCACATGCATGTGGGTGGTGACCGTCTGATGGTTGAATGTCGCGACGATCGCATTGGAAAGGACTTTGTACTTTCCCGTGTTCACAGCGGAAATGGCGTACATCATCACGAAAAAGGTGAAGAGGAGGGTAATAAAGTCGGCGTAAGAGACGAGCCACCGTTCGAGGTTCTCGTGCTCCTCGTGCTTTGCCTTTTTGGCCATGGCGGACCTCCCCCCCGGATCTGACCGGAGGGGCTACTTGCCCTTCCGGTAGGTTTGCTCGTACTTGACGCGCTCGGCATCGTTGAGGAAACCAAGAAGCCGCTCCTCGATCATGCCGGGGTTTTCTCCCTGCCCGATTCCCACCAGGCCGTCGACAATGATTTCCCGGAGTTTTGCCTCACCACGCCCTTTCAGCTTGAGCTTGCCTCCGATGGGGAGGTAGACAAGGTTGGCCGATCCCACGCCATAGACCGTGGCCACGAACGCGGTGGCAATACCTTCGGCGAGCTTCCCGGGATCGCCCATGTTGCTCATGACGTGGATAAGACCCAGCACGGCGCCGAGAATTCCGATGGTCGGAGCGTACCCCCCCAGTGATTCGAAGACCTTGTAAACAACCCCTTCTTCTTCCTCGATATAGTGGGCCTCGACCTCAAGCGCCTCCCGGACCTTTGAAATCTCGGTACCGTCCATCACCATCCGGACACCCCGGGCAAAGTAGGCATCTTCCTTGATCTCGGGATCCTCAAGGTGGGCTTCGAGCTTGAGCAATCCTTCCTTACGGCTCGTCTTCGAAAGATCCTGAATCTTCTGGATGATGGGGCCGGGGTCAACACTTTTGGAGAAGAAAACCCGGGGCGACATCTTGATCGACTTGATGATGAAGTTCAGGGGAAACTGGAGAAGAGCCGCTCCAAAGGTCCCGCCGAAAACGATCATCGCGGCTGTCGGCTGCAGAATGGTCGTAAGAGGCAGTCCTTCAAGGGTCGCCCCCAGAAGGATGGCGCCGATGCCGATCACAATCCCCAGTATTGTCGTAATATCCATGGGGGCTCCTAGTCTTCCTGCGTCATCTAGCGTCTGCCGGCATCGCGCTGGATCGTCTCCAGCAGCTTCGGCAACTCCAGAAGAACGACGAGCCTGTCCCCCAGATGCGCCACCCCGGCCATAACCGCATCGAGAACATTGCCCAGACCGATCCCCTCGTTATTTTCGATCTTGTCCCGACCGATACGGATCACCTGAAAGACCTGGTCGACCGCCAGCCCCACCATGACCCCCTCCTGAAAGACAACAATGGTCCGGGCCTCGTCCGGAGCCGTAGAAGAAGGAGGAAATCCAAAGCGTTTCCGCAAATTGATCACCGGAAGGATCTTGCCCCGGAGATTCATGACCCCCTCCACAAAGTAGGGCGCCTTCGGAACCCTGGTGACATCGGAGATCCGGTTGATCTCCCGGACATTCATGACATCGAGGGCATATTCCTCTTCTCCGAGCTTGAAGCTGACCAGCTGCAGAACGCTGTCTCCGAAGTCCATCATCCCGGGAGCGACAGAGCGTTCGATGGAGAGGTCTCCTGTCTCGTTCACCGGAACGACTGCCGTTTCCATCTTTTCCATCCCTTCGCTCCTTCGGATTTCGTATCCACCCGGACGATCCGTCCCGTCTAGCACAGGATGTTCCGTATCGGACTAAACCTTGAACCGGGAAAGATATTCGTTGAGCTCTTCCATTTGCTTCTGAAGACCTTCTCCAGAGTGCACGGCGTCGGCAACATTCGTCACCGTTTCCCGGGCATCGAGCGCTGTCTGGTCAACCACCTTTCCCACCTGTTCAATGGAGCGGGTCTGCTCCCCGGTCCTTTCGGCGATCTGGTTGACCCTTCCCGACACATCGGAAGCCGAGGCCACGATCCGGGAGAAAACATCCGCTGTTTTCTGGGTCTCTCCAATCAGGAGGCGCATTTCTTTCGACCCCCGGTCCATGACCTTCACCGACTGGTCCGTGAGGCCCTGAAGCTGGGAGATCGTTTCGGAAATCTCCCGGGTCGACCGCGTCGTTCGCTCAGCCAGCTTGCGCACCTCATCGGCAACGACCGCGAACCCACGACCCTGCTCACCCGCCCGGGCCGCTTCAATCGCCGCATTGAGAGCCAGCAGATTGGTCTGCTCGGCAATCTCATTGATGATATTCACAATCTGGGAGATCTGGTCGGACCGCTTCCCGAGATCCAGAATTTTCTCGCCGGCATCCTGAATAACCGTTTCGATCCGGCTCAGCTCACGAACCATCTCGGCGACGGTTTCCCCTCCGGCATTGGCCTCCTGACTGGCCTTAAGCGAGAGATCCGAGGCCTGTCTGGTCACCTGGGCAACATCGGCCAGAGAGCGACCCAGGTCATCGACAGCCTTCTTGGCCAGATCGATCTGTTGCATCTGGATCGTCGCCTTGCCGCGGATCGTCTCAAGTGATCCGATCATATTTCTCGACCCGCTCTCAACGCAGCTGGACTCGTCCGTCACCTTCGTGACAAGTTCCCGAAGATGCTCCACCATCCGGCCGAAGTGATTCACGAGATCTCCGACCTCATCACCCGCGCTGCTTGTCATCTGGTCGGTCAAATCCCCTTGCGCCGTCCGTTCGATGACCTTGACGAGCCCTCCGATCGGCCGAACAGCAATGGAGCGCACCAGAGCGGTCAGAATCAGCAGAAGGACACCGATCGTCCCCAAGGCATAACCGGCCGCCTGGAGGCGTAGCCTTGAAAGATCTCCCTGAAAGGAGCTTTGCTCCATGCTGATGCGAAGAACGGCCAGGGTCGGCTCATGCGAAGCATACCCATGACAAAGGGCACAGTTTTTCTCGTAGCGTATCGGGAAAAGCCTCGTTAAAACGGGCTTTCCATCGATAACTTCCTTGTAGGTTTCTGACCGGGAATACTTCACGACATCCAAAAAGTGAGGGTCGCCGGCAATCTTGCGTTCGTCGTGGACCGGATGAGCAAAGAACATGCGGGGAGAGTATGCTTTATAATGGCGCCAGGCATTGACACGGTTGATTGTGGCGTTGTCATAGAAGGACTGTTTTCCGTCGGGGCGGATCACCTGAACCCGAACAATACCCGGCAATGACTTCTGGTCGGCCACAAGCTTTTGAGACAGTGCCGGGGCATTAATCGAGTACATGATCGTCCCGAGACCACGGACAATCGACTGGCCCATCATGGTCATCTTCCCGGTTTCGAGCCGGGAGAGATCCATCTTGGCGGACTGGTAGAAAATACTATAGGTCACCCCCAAGACGATAACCAGGGCCAGAGCCGTCGCAGCGCCAATCTTGGCGGACAGCCTCAGGCGCAAATGGCGTCTTCGTTCTTCCATAAGAGCTCCTCCTCCGGACCGGACCTATAACACGTTCACCATGCTCAGGGAGCCCGAACGTCTGACACTCTCCCTCACTCCACATCCGGGATCACTCTATCCAAACTTGCGGGATATCCACGTTCAATACAATTTTTTATTCAGACCTAGCGGGCCGCAGACCCCAACACTCTCGGATCCATTCCGTCCATCTGCGCGGTTGCCCCTCTCGTCCTGAGGGAGAGATCCTGCAGGATCTCTCCCACATCGAGAATGATCACCACTTTGCCATCACCGGTGATCGTCGCTCCGGCCAACCCTCTGATCCCGGCCAGCACGGGCCCCATGGACTTGATGACGACCTCTTCCTGATACGGAAGACGATCCACGACAAGCCCCAGGTTTTTCGAACCGATCTGAACCACCACCACGTAACTCCCGGGAGATGTTCCTCCCGTCTCCTCCTGGGGAACCTTGAACTCATCCCGAAGACGGATCAGGGGCAGAACCTGCTGACGGAGATTTAAAACCTCGCTTCCCGAAATGGTCTTGATGTCCTTTTCGGTAATTTTGACAGTTTCAACAACACTGGCCAGCGGGATCGCATACGTCTCGGGCTGGATCGTAACCATGAGGGCCTGGATGATAGCGATCGTGAGCGGAAGACGGATGGTGAAGGTGGAACCGGCCCCCTTCTGGGTCGATACCTCGACGGAGCCGTTAATCTTGCTGATGTTGGTCCGGACGACGTCCATCCCCACACCCCGGCCGGAAACATCCGTCACCTTGTCGGCGGTTGAAAAACCCGGCAGGAAGATAATGTTGACCGCCTCAGCCTCTGTCATTCGCCGGGAATCCTCTTCGCTGATGATCCCGCGCTCGACCGCCTTTTTCTTGACCTTGTCCACATCGATTCCCCGCCCGTCGTCATTGATCTCGATGACGATGGAGTTTCCCTCCTGGTAGGCGGAGATGCGTACCATCCCTTCGGGATCCTTGCCATGAGCGATCCGGTCGTCGGGGAGCTCGATGCCATGGTCGATGGAGTTGCGGATGATGTGCACCAGAGGATCGCCGATCTCTTCGATCACCGACTTGTCGAGCTCTGTCTCCTCACCAACAAGCTCAAGGCGGATGTTCTTGCCCATCTTTCTTGAGAGGTCGCGCACCATGCGGGGGAATTTGCCCAGGACCTTCTTGATGGGCTGCATCCGGGTCTTGATGACCGCAGTCTGAAGGTCGGTGGTGACCCGGTTCAGCTGGGAAATTGCCTCGGCAACCTCCTTGATGCGCTGTTCGAAGTCTACCACGCCGTCGACGTCACCCGAGAGCTTTACAAGCCGGTTTCTCCCGAGGACCAGTTCTCCCACAAGATTCATCACACTGTCGAGACGGCTGATCTCTACACGGATGGTCTGATCGGCCTCCCCGGCCGTTTCGCCTCCTCGCGCCCCGGCAGCCTCCCCTCCCTGAGCCTCTTCACGCGAGGCCGCCGGAGTCACCCGTTGAGGGCCGGAGGAGGCAGGAGGAGGTGGGGGGGGAGCGGGAGGAGGGGGAGGCGACGGCGGGGTCACGGCCGCAGGGGGGGGCGGCGGGGGTGAAGCAGGGGGACTTGCCGGAGGCGAAGATGCGGCGGACACCCTGTCGATCGCCTGCTCTTCCCGAACAGCGGCCGCCATCTCTTCTCCCGCCGGCTCCTCCTTTGCCGCCTCTCCGGAACCGGTATCCTCTCCCCACTGGAGGAGAAGATCGAGCTTCATGTTGATCCCCTCGATATCAACATCGGCCTGTTCTCCGAGCTTGACCTCGTTGACCAGAACCTTGAGGGCGTCCATCGCCTCGAGAATGATATCGATGACGGCCGGCTCTGCCCGCATGTTTCCGCTGCGGAGCTGGTTCAATACATTTTCAGCATGATGGGCCACTTCAACAATGCGAGTCAGGCCGATAAATCCGGCAGAGCCTTTGATGCTGTGAGCCGTCCGAAAGATTTCGTTGAGGAGGGTCTTGTCTTCCGGGTTGTTCTCGAGCTGGACAAAAAAATTGTCAAGCCCTTCGAGCATCTCTGTGGCTTCCTGAAGGAAATCCTGGACAATCTCCTTCATCTCGTCATTATCGAAGCCATCCCCCATGACAGTCTCCTCCTGCGGGTGGGAACCCTGTATTCATCAGCGCCTCTCGGCGGACAAGGCTACTTTTCCTTAAAAATCTTTTTGATCTTTTCATCCAGCGTCGCCACCGTAAACGGCTTGACGATATAGTTGGAAACCCCCGCCTTGATCGCCTCCACAATATTCTCCTGCTTGGCTTCAGCGGTGACCATCAGAAAAGGGACATCCTTGATTTGAGGAGTGGCACGAACCTTTCGGAGAAGATCGATGCCGGTCATATTCGGCATGTTCCAGTCGCTCACGACGAAATCGAACTTTTCCACGGAGAGTCTGTCATAGGCCTTCTGTCCGTCTTCTGCCTCCTCGATGTTCGTGAAGCCGATCTGGCGCAACGTGTTTTTCACGATACGACGCATCGTCGAAAAGTCGTCCACCACCAGAACCCTCATCCCAAAATCGATCATCGAAACTCCTTCCTCGAAGGCATTGAGGGAGCAAACAGGCATCCCTTTGAGAACTTATCGGACAGATCAGTCATTTTCCTGAGCTCTGCGTTTTTTCCTGACGCGAGTGGATCTGGCGACGCTCTCCAAGAAGAACACGAATGGCCCGGAGAGCCTGCGAGTGGATCTGTGAGACCCTTGACTCGCTCACGTCAAGAACATGGGCGACTTCTTTCATCGTCAGCTCTTCGTAGTAGTACAGGGTCAGAACAAGCCTCTGTTTTTCAGGCAAGGCGTCGAGAGCGCCGGACAAGGCATTAAGGGCCTCGCCGTGCAGAAGGCGTGAAAGAGGATCTTCGTCCTTTGTGCCCGGGAGGTGATCCCCTAACGACTCGCCATCCCCCTCCTCAGGTCCGAAGACTTCATCTAACGAAAGAACCGGGTGCGGGTCGATCTCCCACAGAAGGGTATCGAGATCCTCCCGGGAAATCCCCAGACGGGCGGCAAGCTCTTCATCGTCGGCAAGGCGCCCCAGTTCCCGCTCCAGAGCCTCCCGGGCCGACTGCACCTCCGACTGTTTCTCCCGGATCGACCGCGGAACCCAGTCCATCGACCGGATTTCGTCCAGCATGGCTCCACGGATCCGGTGTTCGGCCATTGTCTTGAACTTGAGACCCCGGGAAGGGTCAAATCGGCGGGCACTTTCAACGAGGCTATGGAGCCCCACGCTGATAAGATCCTCGACACCAAGCTCCGGAGGCAACCGGTGGGCGTAGCGCATTGCATGGAACTTGATCGTTCCGGCAAATTCCTTGATCATCTGGTCATCAAGATCCAATGCCATCGCTTCGCACTCCGCCTCTGTCGGACCCCCAAAACCCTCGCCGCCCCGACGAATGCCTGACTTCCTCCCGGACGTTCGGACAAATTTTTCCACTTCCGATTATTCTATCCATTCCATCAAGACTTCACAATAAGCCACCCGTACTTCATGGGCGCACAGACAGCTACGATGGGGCTCCTCCGACAGATCTCTCCCCGGAGGAGATGAGGCGTTTCATCCAGAGGCCCACTCCACCCTCTCCGCCCGAGCGGGGAGGACGGGCGAGGAGGGTGCGGACCACCTGCTCCATGGACTTCGAAAAGGGCGCGCCGGGAAGCATCTCGGCAACGGCCCGCTGGGAGCGAACGGCCTGGGTCAGGGAGGGATCGGCCGGGAGGTGGCCGGCAAAGGACAACGCAAGTCCGGGCAGGTAGCTGTCTGCAACCTTGGAGACCAGCTCAAACAAGGCGACCCCTTCCTGACGATCCCGAACCATGTTCGCAAGAAAAAGAAAGGGTTTTTCGGGTTGCCGGCGGAAGAGGACCTTCATCAGGGCAAAAGCATCGGTACGGCTTGTGGGCTCGGGGGTCACGACGACGACCGTTTCCCGGCTGGCAAGATTGAAGGTCAGAACGTTCTCCGAAATGCCGGCCCCGGTGTCGATCAGAAGAATGTCCAGATCGAGGGAGAGGTTTTCGAACTCCTCGAGAAGGAGCAGGTTCTGCTCGGAGGAGAGGCTGGTCATCTCTTCAACGCCCGAAGCCGCCGGAAGGATCAGGATTCCCCCCGGTCCCTTCACCAGGATCTCGGAAAGGCGCATCTTGCCGGTCAAAACGTCCTGAAGGGTGTGCGCCGGACGAATATTAAAGAGCACATCCATGTTTCCAAGCCCCAGGTCGGCGTCGAGCACCATGACCCTGAGGCCGAACCGGGTGGCCATAATATAGGCCATATTGGCCGACACGTTTGTCTTGCCGACGCCCCCCTTGCCGCTGGTAATGGAAATCACCCGCGGAAGATGCAGCCGCTTTTCCCCGGGAGAGCCTCCCTCTCCACCTCTAAGACCGGACGCCTGATCCATCACGACTCCATCCTTCAATCATCCATTCCGCAAGCCGGCCTCCATGAGCCACCTCGATGTCTTCAGGGACCTTCTGCCCTGTCGTCACGTAGGAGACGGGCGTACGGCCGTGAGCCAGAAGGCCGTAGAGCGATCCCAGGTTTTCCGTCTCGTCGATCTTTGTCACGACCAGCGCCTCCGGCCGGATTTGCTGGTAGGTGGCAACTGTCCGTTCCAGATCCCGGGACTTCTGCCCCGCCGACACCACGAGAACCACAGAAAGATCATACTCCTGCTTTGCCGAAAGGACCGACAGAAAGGGAAGGAGCTCCTCACCTCCCCCTTCGGAGCGACCCGCCGAATCGACAAGAATCACATCGTTGTCCGCGAGTCGTCCGATCGCCTCGGATAGACGGGAGGCCGTGCTGGCCACCTCCACAGGAACCCCCATAAGATCCCCGTAAATTCTGAGCTGCTCCACCGCGCCGATGCGGTAGGTATCAAGGTTTAAAAGTCCCACGCGCTTCTTGTGGCGGGCGACGAGGCCAGCTCCAATCTTGGCCACGGTGGTTGTCTTTCCAACTCCGGTGGGTCCGACGAAGAGGATCACCTTGGGGCGTCCCGGACGAACCTCCGCCGCAAAGAGTGAGCCGGTGACATCGATCTTCTGGGAGACGAGAAACTGAAGAAGGGAGCGGACCTGAGAAGCATTCCACTCAATGGGCTGGTAGGAGAGGAGGCGAAATCCCTCGAGAATCTCGCGGCGATCCTCTTCTGCAAACCCCGACTCCACAAGAACCCGGCCCGCCTCTTCCTCCGGGTCGAAGGGAGGGGCCATCGGAGAGCCCCCTCCATCCGAAACGGCCCCCACACGGGAGATCAGGTCCCGGAGCCTCTGGGATGATCCCGGTCCCCACTCCCGCTCCATCCGGTCGACCATGTCGCGAAGAGCGTCCATCTCGGAAAGGCGGAGACCGTCGGGGGATTCCTCCGGGGCCCCCGGAAGATGGTGGGCCCAGGGGGGATCAATCTGGGGAAGTCCCGCTGTCACGACAACCCCCTCCCGTCCCCCACCCGCAACATCGGCGGCCTTGCGGGAAGAGAGAATCACCGCGTCTCCCCCCATTTCCTTCTTGACCTTCTTCAGGGCCTCATTCATGTCGGCCCCCTCGAACGTCTTGATCAACATCCTCTATGCCTCCTGATATCGTACGACATCCGACGACTGAATCGAAATATCCGCCGGGATCTCCTGGGGAGAGAGTACCGGCAGGGAGGGAAAATATCTCTCCACCATCCGGCGAACCCCGAATCGGGCCTGGGGGGCCACCAGAAGAACGGCCTGAACCCCTTTCTTCCCCTGGGTCTCAAGGACCCGTCCCAGATTGGTAAGCAATTTCTGGACCATCCCCGGATCAAGGGCCAGGGGACGTCCGGTCCCCCCTCCCCCCGAGGAGAGCGTCTTTTGAAGAAGCTCCTCCCATCGTCCATCGAAGCTGATCACCGGAAGCTGACGGCTGCGTCCTGAGAGATAGGGGTTCACGATTGTCCGGCCCAGAGCCTGGCGAACTCCCTCGGCGAGAAGGGCGACATCTTTCGCATCCCGTCCCGAGGCGATCTGGTCGGAAAGACTCTCGAGAATCGTCCTCATATCCCGGATGGAGACCCTCTCCGAAAGGAGCGCATGAAGGACAGAGACCAGGATCCCCAGGGAAATCTGCCCGGGAACCAGATCTTCCACGAGTTTGGGGTAATCTTTCGCCAGAGCGTCCAGAAGGCGCTGGGTTTCCTGGCGACCCACCAGTTCATCGGCGTGGGACCGCAAGATCTCGGTGAGATGCGTTGCCAGCACAGTCACAGGGTCGACGACGGTCAGTCCCGACGATTCGGCGCTCTCCTGGTTTTCCGGATGAATCCATGTCGCGGGGAGTCCAAATGTCGGTTCTTTGACAGGAATGCCAGAAATCCCCTCAGCTCCCCCTCCGGCATTCATGGCCAGCATGGATCCGGGCTTGAGCTCCCAGCGTCCCACGGGGTTCCCCTTGAGAAGAATCATGTACTCTTCGGGCTTGAGCTGGAGGTTGTCCCGGATATGGATTGGAGGGATGATAATTCCCAGCTCCCCGGCCAGCTGTCGCCGGATCCCCTTGATGCGCTCTGTCAGGTCGCCCCCCTCCCCTCCTTCCACCAGGCTCACCAGTCCGTAGCCCACGTTAATCTCAAGAAGATCCAGTGCGAGAAACTGTTCGATGTTTTCCGCCGGGGGCGGCGCCTTGGCCTCTTCCTCCTTCCGGAGATCCTCCGTCTTCTTGCGGGCGCGGCTCACCGACATGGCGGCGCCCCCGATCAACCCCCCCATCATGAGGAAGGCCAGATGGGGCAGCCCCGGAACAGCGGAAAGAAAGAGCAGGATCGCGGAGGCTCCTCCCAGGGCGCGACTCCTGGAAAAGATCTGCTCCTGCATGTCTTTCCCGAGTTCGTTCTGGGAGGAGGAGCGGGTCACGACAATACCGGCCGCGACGCTGATGATAAGAGCGGGAATCTGGGCGACAAGCCCTTCACCGATGGTCAGGAGGGTATAGACCTGGAGGGCATCCTCCACCGGCATCCCCATGAGAACCGTCCCGATGATGAGACCCCCGACAATATTGATGAAGAGGATAAGCACCGCGGCAATGGCGTCGCCACGAACAAACTTTGAGGCACCGTCCATGGCCCCGTAGAACTCTGACTCCCGGGTAAGATCTTTCCGGCGCTTCCGGGCCTCCTCTTCCTTGATGGCACCGGAGTTGAGATCGGCGTCGATGGCCATCTGCTTTCCCGGCAGGGCGTCGAGGGTGAAGCGGGCAGCCACCTCGGCAATACGTCCGGCACCCCGGGTCACCACCACAAAGTTGATCACCACGAAGATCAGGAAGATCACGAGGCCGACAGCGTAGGACCCTCCGATGACAAACCGTCCGAACGACTGGATCACGTGTCCGGCCGCCACCGTCCCGCTCTGGCCGTGGAGAAGAATCAGACGCGTGCTCGCCACGTTCAGAGAGAGCCGGAAGAGTGTTGCCAGGAGAAGAACTGTGGGGAAAAGATTGAACTCAAGGATTGACCGGGTGGTGAGTGCCACAAGGAGGATCACGAGGGAAAAGGCAATATTCGTCGAGAGGAGAAGGTCGAGCATGAAGGAGGGCAAGGGAACGATCATGATGGAGAGAAGGCCCACCACCCCCACAAAAACAAAGATATCGGCCATCCGGCCCGCGAGTAACGATTTCATGGACTACGACTCCCTGGCTGCCCGGAGGGAGACATCCCCCCCGGAACGCTGGTAGAGGATGGAGAGAATCCGGGCCACCGCTTCATAAAAAGCAAAGGGGATTTCGCGGTCGAGGGGACATTCCCGGAAAAGACCCCGGGCAGTGGGAGGATCCTCAACCACCGGCACACCCACCTCATGGGCAATTTCCCGGATGCGGAAGGCGACCTCGTCGGCCCCCTTGGCCACGACAACCGGAGCGGACATGCTCTCGGGAAGATACTTGAGAACAACGGCAAAGTGGGTCGGGTTGGTGATCACCACCGTGGCCCCCTTGATCTTCGACATCATGCGTCGACGGGCCATGGCACGCTGGATAGACCGGATCCGTGCCCGGACATGGGGATCTCCTTCCGTCTCCTTCGTCTCTTCCTTGATCTCGCTCCGGGTCATGCGCAGACCCCTCATCACCATAAAGCGCTGGAAGAGATAGTCTCCAATGGCCAGCGCGGCATAGAGGGGAAGGAACGAAACCAGCACCACAAAGGTAAAGTGATAGAGAGCTCCCACCATCCGGTGGGCTCCGGTCTCCATGAGTGCCGGCAGGGTCACCCAGTCCTGCTTCAAGGCATAGAAAAGGATCAGAAGAGAGACCGTCACCTTGACGGTATACCGGAAAAGCTCCTCCAGTGAACGCCAGGAAAAGAGGCGTTTGATGCCCTGCGACGGAGAGACCCGGTTCCACTTGATAGCGGCAGCCTTGGGGCTCACCATGAAGCCGCCCTGTACCACGAAGGCCGCCACGCCGAAAACGAGGAAGCCCCCCAGGAGGGGGAAGGTCTGGCGCATCTCATGGAAGACAAGATCTTTGACAAAGGGGGTGATGCCATCGGGAGTGAGCGAGATCTGTCCCGAGTGGCGAAGGTAGTAGGACATGTCGTCCCGGAGCCCGGTGACGAACCGCTCCCCATAGCTGGCCATAAGAACGAGAGAGGCGGCCAGAAAAAAGAAATATCCGACTTCGCGGCTTCTGGCGACCTGTCCTTCCTCACGCGCCTTTTCCAGCCGCCGGCTTGTCGGCTCTTCCTGTCTTAGCTGTCCGTCGTTTTCATTGTCCGCCATGGTCCGCCATCACTCTCAGTAGATCATCAAGGGTCGGGGCGATCCGGCCCATCGCATCCCCCAGGACCGTTCCCAGAAAGGGAAGCCCCAGGATCGTGAGGACAAGACCTCCGATCACCATCACCGGAAGCCCCAGAGAGATCAGGTTCATCTGGGGCATCATCTTGGAGAGGAATCCCAGAACGAGGTTCAGGACGACGCCCCCCACAATGAAAGGTGAAGCAAGAACCAGGCCAAGAGACATCATGCGGCCGAAAAGGTGGGTGATCCCGGCGAAGTAACTTCCAGAGAAGCTCGCCCCCCCCACCCCGACCACCTCGTAGGAGCGTGACAGGGCCCAGAGCATTGCATACTGCGCGTTGGTCGCCAGGAAGATAAGGAAGGCCACCTGGGTCTGGAAATTGCCAAGCAGGGGAACTTCAGCCACGCCAAGAGGATTAATGACGTCAACAATTCCGAAGCCCGCCTGAACGCCCGCCAGCTGCCCTCCCAGCGCCACGGCCGCGAAGACGAGGTAGGCGGCGAATCCCATGGAGACGCCGACGACAAACTCGGTCAGGATGGAGAGCAGGAGGGCGTCGTACCCTGTTTCATGGAAAGTCACCCTCTCTCCCACCACGGGAAAGAGCAGGGCCGCGATGGCGATGGCTACAAGTCCCTTCACCTTCGTCGGAACCGCACGGGAGTTGAAAGCGGGCATGGCGATGAGAACCCCGCTTGTCCGGGCGAGGATCAGGACAAAGAGCTCCGGATCCCACCGGGACAGGGAAAAGAGCGCGAGGAACGGACTGTTCACTGGACCAGACCGGGCAGGCTTGCAAAGACACCGTGCGTGTAATCCACCATGATCCGGACCATCCAGGGCATCAGGGCAAGGAGAACGACGCCCACCGCCGCCACCTTCGGCAGGAAGGAGAGGGTCATCTCGTTGATCTGGGTCACGGCCTGCAGAAGGCTCACGACCACGCCGACGACAAGGCTCACCAGAAGAACGGGAAGGGTAATGACAAGGGCGATCCGCATCGCTTCATGGGTCAGGTCGACCGCTGTCTGGACGTCCATGGAATCACTCCTTTTAGTCTAATGAAAGCTCTGAACCAGAGATCCCACAATCAGGCTCCAGCCGTCCACAAGGACAAAGAGAAGAATCTTGAACGGCAGAGAGACCACTGTCGGCGGCAACATCATCATTCCCATCGACATCAGGACGGAGGAGACCACCACATCGAGAATGAGAAAGGGAAGGTAGATCAGAAATCCCATCTCGAAGGCCGTGGAGAGCTCGCTCACCACAAAGGCCGGAATCAGGACGTAGGTCGGAATGTCGTCGCGGCTCGCCGGGGCTTCAGGGAGGTGGGCGATCCGTTCAAACATGGCGAGATCCTTTTTCCGGACCTGCCGGAACATGAAGTCGCGTACAGGAGCCATCCCCCGGGTCAGGGCCACGTCGGGCGCGATCTCCTTGGCCAGATAGGGCTGGATGGCCGTCTTGTTCATCGTCTGCCAGACCGGAGCCATAATGAAGAAGGTCAGAAAGAGCGAAAGACCCACCATCACCTGGTTGGGGGGAACCTGCGCCGTTCCCAGGGCCTGCCGCAGAAAGGAGAGGACCACCACAATCCGGGTGAAGGAGGTCATCATCACCAGGATGGCGGGCGCCAGGGAGAGAACCGTGAGCAGGAGGAAAAGCTCGACAGTCATCGCCACCTGCGAGGGCTCGGGGTTGCCGTTGCCGAACGAGAGATGGATGTCGGGGAGAGGGGCTACCGGAGCCACCGGAGCGA